>JAUVXL010000161.1 GCA_030603595.1 Sedimentisphaerales bacterium
ACGGAAAGTTACCGATGCACAGTTGTCCAATGTCAGAATCAAAAGGAATAAGTTTCATGGCGATTGGAACTACCAAATACTTCCAAGCCGATGACTGGAATAAGTTAATATCGGTAAGTTATTATTTTGCGCCTCCTAAGGACGCATTTTGTGAATGTTGCCACGGCTGTTGCTGCGCCGAGGACGAAGATGGGCCAATAGAAGTGGGCTTTGTAGTCAGCCTTGTCTATGTAGGGCCCTGCCGTGCAGAATGAGACGACTATGACGACCGCGGCGACTGCGAAGATCAACCAATCGAGCGAAGCGACCTTTATCGGTTTGTCGATGGCGTCGCGGTAGAGGACAACGGCGGCGAAGGCGAGCATAATAACCGAGATTATGACGGGATATAGGACGGCGGAGGCCCAGATGCTCGGTATGAGAAAGAGGATGTCCCAGTCCGTTATCGAGGCGGGCCAGCCGAGGATGACTTTTAGCCATAGGTAGTAGAAGATGTCCCAGATGGCAAAGATTGCGAGGAAATATGCGAATCGCCGGCGTCGGTTTCGACCGAAGAGATAGGCGGCGGTCAGAATCAGGACCAGGGTTGCGGCTTCTCTGCCGATCTCGGTTAGGAGAAGGTAGCTCTGCGCGGGATCGACGTCGAGGAGATTCTTGAGAGGGAACGTGAAGCCGTCGGGATAGAAGATTACCCGCAGATATACGACGACGGCGGATTCGATGTACGCGAAGGCGACAGCGAAGAGGACCGCTACGAGAAATCTATTGAATGTTGCCTTGGGTGACTCGGAAGACATATCGTGTGTACGTTTGACAACGGATAGCTATATGTTCGCCAATTCCTTTAGCAGTGTCGGGATGATTTTGTTTTCCGGTACTGTTGCGATTTTTCGGCCTTTGCGGTAGATGAAGGCCTTGTTCTTCGCAGCGCACAGTGCGAGGTCTGCGTCTGCGGCTTCTCCCGGGCCGTTGACTATGCAGCCCATCACCGCGATGCGGAGAGGCTTTTCGATCTTGGGCAGGGCCTTTTTGACTCGGCGGGCGAGCTTGACTACATCCACTTCGGCTCGGGCGCAAGTGGGGCAAACTATCAGTTCGAGTTGCGGCTCGGCGGGTTCGTCGAGGGCGAGTGACTTGAGAATCTGTTTTGCGATGTCCGCTTCGATTACGGGCGGGCCTGCGACGCTTACTCTTATCGTATCTCCGATGCCTTCGGCCAGGAGAGTGCCGAGGGCTACGGCCGAGGGGATGCAGGCGTCTTCGGGGAGGCCTGCGTGTGTCAGGCCGAGGTGCATTGGGTAGTCGAACGTATCGGCGATCAGGCGGTTGATTTCGATTGTTCTGAAAGTGTCGCTGCTTTTTGCGCTTAGGACCAGTTGCGTGAAGCGGCGGCTTTGGAAGAGGCGGACGTATTTCTTCATTTCTCTTAGCATCAGGGCGGTGCGCTTATTAGGCGGGACGGGTTGTTTTTTGAGGTCCCTGATGCTTGCTTCGTTGACTCCGACGCGAATTGCGATTTTATGCATTTTGGCGGCGTCTATGATTCGCAGGATGTCTGCGCGTTTTTTGATATTGCCCGGGTTTAGCCTGACCTTGGCTGCACCGGCTTCAATCGCCTCGATAGCGCGGGCGGGGCTGAAGTGGACATCGGCAATCAGGGGGATATTCACCTTTTGGACGATTTTTGCGAAGGCGGCGGTGTCGGCCTGTCTGGGCACGGCGAGTCTGACGAGCTTGCAGCCTGCATTTGCGAGCATATTGATCTGCCTGACGCAAGAGGCTATGGCAGTTGTGGGGACCTTTGTCATCGATTGGACGACAATCGGAGCGGCCGAGCCGATCTTAACGGAGCCGACGCTGACAGTCCTGGTCTTTCTTCTCTTGAGCATGATGCGATTTTAGCTTGTTCGCGAGGTTCGGGCAAACTAAAATGTGCCCAAATCGCCAGAGGCAGTTCGACTTGAGGCTGTTGCACTGCTGAGCAGGCGTACAGAAAAGGTTTTCCGCATCGCCGGAGAGGAGTATATGTGGCTTATAATCCGCCTTTTGTTGAGCGTGGTTTATGAAGATTGTTGTTGCGATGGATTCTTTCAAGGGGACTCTCAAGTCTTGTGAGGCTTGTGAGATTGTTGCGGGGGCCATTTGTCAATGCCTCCCGGGGGCGGAGGTTGTGATACGACCTATGGCGGACGGAGGCGAAGGGACGGCTGAGGCGATGATCCGGGCGGGTGGGGGACGGTGGGTCGAGCGAGTGGTGACCGGGCCTTTGCCGAAGATGCGGGCAGAAGCGGGTTTTGCGTGGTTTGAGGTGGAGAGAACCGCCCTTGTTGAGATGGCCAAGGCCAGCGGACTCGAACTTCTCAGGACCGACCAGATGAATCCTCTTGCGACGACGACTTACGGGACGGGAGAACTTATCAGGGAGGCTATCGAGTATGGAGCGAAGCGGATTCTCTTGGCTGTGGGTGGCAGTGCGACGGCGGATGGCGGTGTGGGGGCGGCGGCGGCGCTGGGATGGCGGTTTCTCGATGCCCAGGGGCATAGCATTGCGCTCGCCGGTGGCGGTCTGGAGCATATCGAGCGGATAGTCGAGCCGAGCGGGTTGGAGCTTGGCGCGGTGGAGGTCCTCTGCGATGTGGATAATCCGCTTTGTGGCAGCCAAGGGGCAGCGAGGGTTTACGAGCCGCAGAAGGGCGCCAATAGAGAAACGGTCGAGCAGCTTGAAAGAGGATTGCTGCACCTGGCGAAGGTTGTCCGAAGTCAATTAGGATGCGAGATCAGCGAAATTCCCGGGGGCGGAGCGGCAGGAGGACTGGCGGCGGGGGCTGTGGCCTTTATGAATGGGACTATCGTATCCGGCATAGATACGGTAATGGCCTGCAGCGGCCTTCGTGCGGAACTTGCGTCGGCGGACTGGGTTGTTACGGGGGAAGGGTGCTTCGACGAGCAATCGCTACGAGGAAAAGTTGTGTCCGGAATTCTAAAGATCGCCCGCGAGTCGCAGAGTAAGGTCGCTGTATTAGCCGGTCAGGTGAAAGTGCCCACTGTGGAGTATGAGAGACTTGGAGTGGCGGCGGCGATTGGATGCCGAACAGAGAAGATGTCTCTTGATTATGCGCTGGAGCACAGCCGGGAACTGCTTTGCGGCGCGGCAAGGCGATTTGCCAAAGAATACGCATCGCGATAATGCTGCGGTGCGGATACGTGATTACTGCCTGGGATTTTCCGGGAATCACGTCTTGTTCTGTTTTCAAGGGCGAGTTAGAATGCCGGTGAGCTTTGGTGTTGTTCGGCTCGGATGCGAGTGAGATGTTCGATTTACGATTTGGTATTGATGGGAAAGTGCTATGTGGTCGGAGCTTCTGTATTTTGTTGGCGTGTTGTTCATAGCGTATTTGGGTTGGGCGGTGATTCTGTACAATATGCAGGCCAAGTTTCTGTATCGTCCTGTGAGAGACGTTGTTTATACGCCGGATGAGTTAGGCCTTGATTACGAGGATGTAATATTCAAGAGCAAGGATGGTTTGGCTTTGAACGGATGGTGGGTGTCTGCGGATGATTCGAGTTTTACGGTGCTTTTCTGTCACGGTAACGGCGGGAATATTATGCATCGGCTGGACACCATAAATCTGCTCAATAAGCTCGGTCTAAACTGTTTTGTTTTCGACTATCGAGGGTACGGCAAGAGCGAGGGCAAGCCGAGTGAAGATGGGACGTATCTGGATGCTCGGGCTGCGTACAAATGGCTGACAAAGAGAAAGAAGATTCATGCGGACAGGATAATCCTCTTTGGCAGATCGCTGGGCGGGAGCGTGGCGGCTCAATTGGCCACGAAGGTCAGGCCGAGAGGGTTGGTTATTGAGAGCAGTTTCACTTCGTACGCAGACATGGGTGCGCGGTTCTATCCTTATATGCCCGTTCGCTGGTTTGCACGGTTCAGCTACCCGACGCTTGATTATGTTAAGGAGATTCACTGTCCGATTCTTTTTGTGCATAGCAGGAACGACGAGATTGTTCCGTTCGAGTTGGGTTTGGAGCTTTACGCGGCGGCGAACGAGCCGAAGGAGTTTGTCGAGATTCTCGGCGGTCATAATGATGGCTTTTTGGTTGCCGGCGAGGTTTACAGAAACGCCTGGACAAAGTGGGTGAAGTCCCTCGCCGGAGGCGAAGGCCAAGCCGAACAGCAGACATCTTAGAATGGGAATAATAGGAAGTTCGGCCATATTTTCAGAAGGGCTGGGGGATTGGGTTTGGTTTCGTATGTCGTATGTCGTGAAGCGTATCTCGGAGGTTGGAGTGGAAGCACGGGATTGGGTTTGTTTGGGTTTGTTTTTGTAAGTCGGGCGGAGAGGAATGTGCGGAATACTCGTAACTCCCTATGTAGCAAGGCCTTACAACCACGCCCGGCAGGACTCGAACCTGCGGCCTACGGATTAGAAATCCGTTGCTCTATCCGGCTGAGCTACGGGCGCTTTTGCTTTAAGTCGTTGCAGTATAACGACTTCTTATCTCCTTTGTCAATCCTTTCTGCTCGGGAAACAGGCGGCGCGGCAAAAATGAAGGACTCTGAGCCGCCTTTTCTACTGTCCAAATGATGTATGTCCTCATGTATTCTACATCCTATGGAAGGAATTATTAGAGAGGTTTCCCTGGTATCCCATAGCTCAGTGCCGAGACATTCTACTTGAATTTTGCCGTTTTGTAATGGATTACCACCGCGCCAGGCTTTGCGGGGATATCGACAGGCAGGCCTTTTTCGAGGATTTCACGGCCAGAGATCGTTGCCGGTTTGTCTTTGTCGAAGTTGTTGAGATGATACTGAGAGGCAGGGTCCAGGCCGCGGAGGAAAAGTGTTTTGGTGGTTTCCGTGCTTTTGGGTCGGCGGAAGGCCTGAACGACACCTTCGTTGCGGTCGGGGCGGTGGAACTGCCAGGCGATCCAGTTGTCGTCGCTGAGGCTATATGGGAGGACGGGATAGAAATCTCCGTAGTAGCATTGGATGATGTTTCGCCATTGGTTGGCGAGTTTGCGGAGTAGGGCATAGTCGAGGTCTGTTCGGCGCATATCGTAGCCTAATACCATGCCGAGTGCATGTCCGCTTCGAATGGCGTAGGGGGCAACGGTGTCTATGGGGACGGTGTTTGAGCCATAGTAGGGAATCCATTGGGACAGGCTGTGGTGAAAGGCCTGCTTGACCACTAAGTCTGCATAGTTGTAATCGGTGGGGTGGAGCGGGACGGCCCGCCGCATTGTTTCGAGATCGTTGCGCCGTCCGCCGGAGGCGCAGCTATCAATGATTAGTTGTGGATTGCGTCTCCTCAGCTCATCCCAATAGGCAAGATACCCCTGCACGTGGAAGTTTTCCGTAATACCCTGGCGGTCGGGCGTATCGTTTCCTCGCCAGAAGCTCAGGGGGCTCATGTTGAAATCCTGACGGTAGAGGTCGATGAAGTACTTCTGGTTGTCTTCGTTTGCGTTGATCATCTCGTTGAATTCGGCCGAAGTATTGCCGAATAGTATGGCAGGCGGCAGCTTGCCGTCGCGAGTGCGGGGAACGTTGTGCGCCCACATCCATCGACGCCAGAGGTTCTGGGCACGGACCGTGTCATTGCCCTTCCAGAAGAGTACTGCAATCAGCGGGGTTCGGACTTGTTCGCCAGGCTTTAATGAGAGATGTGTCAATCCCTGTCCCGCTATGATGCGCAGATTGCGTTGATTATCTGTTGCGAATGACGATGCCCACTGGCCGGGCCAGCCTACTGCAAGCAGAATCCCTCCTCCGGGCATCTCAACTTTGTAATACGGAAACGCGTGGTTTGTCCCGCGGCCATCGCTTGGAGCGAAGCGTCGGCTGGTTTTCGCCGGTAGAGTCTCGGTCAGAGGTTGGTAAAGAACGGGCGAAGAGGTATCTCCTCTCCATGCGTGGAGGATGAATTCACCTTCTGTTCTGCGTTCGAGTGAAGTGTCGAGGGCCTGGATATTGCTTAGTATGGGTGTGTCGGTTGATCCGACGTTTTTGAAATACAAGGTCCATTCGACAGCGGGAAAGTCGGCATAATCCACGGCCACACAGCGAATTTCCAAGTTACCGTTCGGTTGCTTCCATGTGCGAGTGTAGCGGGTGCGGTTTGCATCAAGGCGTGTTGTTTCCATCCGGCTTGACCATGTGCGAAGGATAGTATCCGAGGCGGCGCCGTCATACAAGAATGCAAATGGAAGGGTGCTGGAACGGTTAATCGGCAAGAGTTGTCCTGCGTAGCGTTTGTCTCGAATTTCCATGTCGCCCAGCCACAACTGGGTTCCGTTTTCGAGAACGACCTTGGCATCGGCCCAGTTTGACTGGTCCCAGCCGATGCCGTCACCGGCATCTCCTATTTCCATGATGAAGGATGTGACGTCCTTAAGGTCAACATCGACAGGAATTGGCGGCGTGTTGACGGTCATGATGTCCGACTTGAAGGCAATTTGGTCGCTAACAATGACCGAGAAGACAACACTGCCGCGTCCTCGGAGGGTGTCTTCGTTATGGTCGAGACCGACCTCTGCGGTGAAGCGTTTGGCGGGTCCGGGCAGTGTGACGACGATCTTGCTGACAGCGTGGCAATAGAGTCCACGGGAGTAGGTTTTTTCTGCTATCTTCAATGGGCGGTTATCCCGGCTGTTCGGCAAGACAGGATCGTTATTGGCATAAACATCCAGGCCGGGCTCGGGCGTTACGGGGACTTTAGATGATTTGAATTTCACGTCGGTAAGTTCCGGCTCGAGGAGATGGGCCTTGACCCATTGGCCCTTTGACTGCATTTCTCCGAGAGTGACTATACTTGGTGTGGCGGCATTGACCTGCAACAAGGTTGCGAGCATCGCCAGGAAGATAGTAAAGTGCCTCATGTGTGCCCCATTCCTTCCGCAATATCAATGATTGTGCAAAATCTTTCTTGGACCGTCAAATCACGATAGTTTGTTTTCTCTTGCGGACTATCCTTTGACCGCGTCATGCTTTTTAATGAAATCCGGGTCAATCTCCACCCCTAAACCCGGGCCAGTGGGGACTTTAATCTTCCCATCGGCCACTGACAGGGGCGATGTTTTACATTCAAACCGTACATTCGTCCCTAATCCTTTGAATTCATGATGAGCGGATGCATTGCCAAGGGCAGAGACAAAATGAATCATGTACAGGTATCCGAGTCCTCCGCCGGACATGTGCGGTGTGCAAGCTTTTCCGAATGCCTGCGCCATACGCGCTACTTTCATCGACCGAATCATGCCACCAAAATAATAGTTGTCAGGTTGAACAATTTGCAGCCCGTCATTGGCGATAAGCCAGCGAAAACCATGCAGGCTGTATTGCTGTTCGCCGCCTGCAATTGGAATAGTCAGTGCATCGGCAACCTGTTTGTTCTCTTCGTACCAGTCGAAAAGAACAGGCTCCTCAAAGAAACCGTAGCCGTACTCTTCCAACAACTTGCCTACCCGTATCGCCTCATCCACTGAATAAAAACCGTTTGCATCTGCATACAAGGCCATCTTATCGCCAAACGTTTTGCGAATTAGCGGAATGATTTTCTCGGTCCTTCCTTTTGGCCCAACGGCATTAATGTCCTTAGTCATAAACATAAGACCGCCTACTTTAATCTTAACCGCATGGGCATTATATTTCGCGACATCCCTTTTTATCAGTTCCAGGGACTCCTCCACTGATTTCTCACGGTATTCTGTGGCCTGGTAAACTGCTACCCGCGGGTGGTGGATTTTTCCGATCAACCGTCCGATGGACTTGTTAGCGATACGTCCCAGCATATCGAGAATCGCAAACTCAATGGTAGCCAGAGGTATGCCTAACGCCATGCCGCTTAGTCTGAAATTGAGGTTGTATATGTACACCTTTTCAAGCAGCAGGTCCAGATCGCGTGCATCTTTGCCAATGAAGAAAGGTTTGAGTGCATTGAGGAAGATCGGATAGAGCGAATTCATTCCGCTATGACCAACCGAAATGCCTTCTGCACCATCCGAAGATCGCACCCGGCACAAGAAGCTGCTCTCATAACGAAGCAATTCGAGGCTTTTGATGATTACGGGGGTAGAAAACAGCTCCTTTTTCAGTACAGGCTGTTTGAGTATTTCATCGAGCCGGGCATAATCAGGTCTCTGAGCTTCTGAGGCACTGCATGAGCGCGACCATGTGGCGGCAAGCCCACCGGCAAGGGCAGTACTTATGAATTTTCGACGATCTGTTCTCACATTATCACGCTGAAAAAGAAGCATGCCTTTCAACAATCTTTACGGACCAGTGGCATCAGTAGCAGTAGGAAGGACTGTTTCAAGCGTTTTTCTTCGCCTTGGCGCCCCTGATTGACACCATCGACGCCACATTTGCCTGTATGCCGCCTCGATCTTGGCGGCAAAACCTTTTGCATAGCAGAGTCCGGATGCGGCGATTCTCGCCCTCATCGTACGGCGAATCCGCGCAAGGGCGGGCAGGTTTGTCGCAAGTGCGGTCGCCTTGGCGACATATTCCTGCGGAGTCGAGGCTGCGAAGAACTCTAAGCCGAGACGAGTCAATATGCTCAGGCCAACCCGCGAGGGGTGGCATTCGCCGACAAGCGAAACTGTCGGCACACCCATCCACAAGGCCTCACAGGTCGTCGTGGTGCCGTTGTACGGATATGTGTCCAGTGCAATGTCCACGTTCGCGTAAGTCTGCAGATGCTCGGCGGGAGGCTTCCAGCCATGGATATCCACCCTGCTGCGGTCCAGGCCGGCCTTTTCAAACAAGTCCAAATAGCGGTCTCTGATCGAGAGATCATCGCCTCCTTTGAGCTTGAGCAGAAGACGCGAATTGACGGCGGCGCGCAGAACTCGGACCCAGAGTTCGGTTGCTACAGGGTTGATCTTGCAGTTGTTGTTGAACGACCCGAAGGTTACGAAGCCGGCCTTCTCAGCAGGCAGCGACGATATGACCGGGGCAAAATCGGGAGGTCTGTAACAGAGGAAACCGTCCGGCAGGAAGACCAACTCTTCGGTATAGAACCGCTGCGCCCCCAAATCGGGCGGATCGGCAAGAACATCCGTGAGACGATAATCAATCGCGGCCAGGCCGGTGGTATCGGGATAGCCGAGGTATGTAACCTGGATCGGAGAGGGCTTGCGCGCCATAACAAGCAAACGATTGTCGCCCACGTGCCCGGCAAGGTCCACAAGAATGTCTATTTGGTCCCGCTCGATCAATTCCGCCGTTGCTTCATCATTTAGATTGCGAATGTTTCGATAGTGGTCAAATTTCTCTATCAGCCGCTCGGTAATCTCGTCAGGAAACTCAACATTGCCATAGCCATAGACTTCTACGTCCGTGCGGTCATGTCCTTCGAGAATGGGCTCGAAGAAATATGCCACCGAATGCCTGCGAAAATCAGGTGAGATGTATCCGATTCGAAGTATTCGGTCGGGCTCCGGCTCATTCCGGTGATCCGTCTTGGCCAGATGTGCCGGGGCGTGCATCCAGGCCCATCGTTTGTGTTCGTCGAAAAGCATCTGCCGATCCAACTGCGGCATTTGATGAAGGCGAAGCAGGAAATTCGAGCGAGCCTGCGAGTTGCCGGGCATCTCCTTCATCGCCTTTCTCAACAGTTCGATACCCTCGGCCATCTTACCGGTCTCCATCAGAGCCCTTGCGTAATTTGCCCAAAGTTCGGGCCTTTCCGGTTCGGCCTCGACCGCCTTTTGCTGGTACTCAAGGGCTTGTGACAAACGCCCGCGGTATTGGCATAAACAACCCAGTTTGCTGAACACTGCGGCATTCGGACCGTTATCGAGCAGCTTCTTATAGCATTGCTCGGCCTCATTCACCCGCCCTGCTTTGGCCAGGACATCTGCAAGCTTGAACACGAAATCCGCCCGAGATCGGTCCTTGTCGAATACATCCAGAACCGTTTCAATAGCAGGACCGTCGAGCAGAGCGCTTTCCTGCTCTATCCGGCCGGACTTGACGGCCGCTACTGCCGCCGCTGGAAATTCCGGCAGAGACTCCTCCGGGCCGGATAGCCGGCCGGCGCCGACCTCTGTCTGTTTATTGCTATGGTCTCGGCTCATCTATGCTCTCATTCACAAAGCCACCTTTGCTTACTGC
>JAUVXL010000230.1 GCA_030603595.1 Sedimentisphaerales bacterium
CAAACCCCACAACCTCAATCTCACCGCCTCTCTCGCCCCCCCTCAGCACCGTCGCCAAATGCTGCACCGGCGCCGTCCCCAGCCCCCCGAAGACCCAAAACGCCGTCGTTTTGCCCTCCGGCACGCTGAAGCCATTCCCCAGCGGCCCTACAACGCTCACCTTATCTCTCACCTTGAACGTTGTCATCCGCAGCGTCGCCGGCCCGACAACGCAGTAAAGAAGGTCCGCGGTAGTCTTATCGCCGTGCTTGGTCACGTCCGTAAAGCTAAAAGGCCGTCTCAGCAATATCTCCCGCTGCGACGCATCGGCCAGATCCTCCGGTATCCTCTCAGCAGGCGGCAACTCGGCAACGCTCGCATCCAACTGCACAAACTGACCAGGCCGGAACTGCCCGAACGCCTTCGCTCCCGCTCCCGAGAACTCGAGCCTAAGTTTATAGAAAGTCGGCCCGATCTGTCTGTTAGAGACCACAACCGCCTCATAAATACCCTTACCCACAGATGACGCACAATCCTGTTCCATAACCACCTATTTAGCCCCCAGGCCTGCCTGGGGGGCCTTCAAACCAGGCCCAATGCCTTACTGCCGTCTCAAAACTCCCCTTATAATGCCCCTTCGTAAACCCGCACGCCATCGACAACCTTGCACACGTGCACCGCATACTTATCCGCAAACGCCGGCCGACTCCTCGGATACCCCTCATCCACCGCCGCCCTCACCGCATCGACGCTCTCGGCCCGAACCAGCGCACCCGAAGCCCCCTTATCCCCGCCCCCCAGCATCCGCTCGCCCAATACGCCCGGCACAGTCCGAACAATATCGCACATCGTCTCAAGCTCCGGCCCGGATAGCTTATAATCATCCCGCAGCCCGATCCCGTCGGTACGGAATACCCTTCCAACAGTCTCGATATCCCCGGCCTTCCAAGCATCCAGCATCTCATAAAACCGCTTCTGAGCATAGTAAATATAATCCAGCCGCTCGCACAACCCCGGATGCTCCGGCCCGAACTTGCCCATTATCTCCTTATACAGCGATTCCTCCTTAACATCCGCCAGGCACGCAACATCATACCCAGCCTTGCCCAGAAGCGCAGCCAACTTCTCGCACTCCCGGCGACGAATCGCATAAGTCGATTTCTCAAGCCCCGGCCGATCCGTTCCCGTATCCATAACAACAATCCGAAAATCCGTCGCCCCCTCCCCCAACTCAACATAATCGATAGTCCTCTCAGCCGGATTGTAATACGTCCCCTTCCCCTCTTTGCCGAAAAGAATCATTATCTGGTCCAACTGCCCGCAAGGCGACCCGATATAATCGTTCTCGACCGCCTGCGCCAAATCCACTACCCGCATCCCATCCGCAATCTCGATCCCGTTCACGTCCGCCAGCGATAGAATCAGATTCAAGCTAAGCGAAGCCGACCGGCTCATCCCGCCCCCCGGAATATTCCCGTATATAACCCCGTCAATCCCCTCCGTCAACTCATAACCCTCACGCCTCAGAATATAGTCCACCCCATAAGCAAACCGCCCCCAAGTATCCGCCGCCTCTTTCGACTTAGGCTCAGGCACGTTTCCCAATTGAAATTCAACCACTCCGTCATCAGGAAAATTCCCGCTGAACAGCCGGACCCTGTCGGTCCCGTTGCCCTTATACCCCATCCAGATAAACCGGTCCGTAGCCACGCCGAAAAGCTCCGTCCCGTTATAATCACCATGCTCGACCCCCAGGCAGAACCGAGAAGAAGTCCGCCGAACTCTCCCCCCGGAAATATCAAGACCACGAGCCTCAGCCAGCCGCCGAATCGTCTCTAAAGCCCCTTGCCCTTCCGTAGTCAATCCCATGCCAGCAGTCTCACTTACAAACTACCCCCAGCTTCCAACGCCACTGTGCCGACATTCTACATTCAGCAGTCGACATTCCTTAAGGACTCTACCCCACCCCTCAAGTAACATCAACCCCACTCTCTCTCCGTCGCTCAAGCCCTCATCGCTCGTCGCGGAAGAACTCAAGGTTTGCGATGGTGTTTCACCTTGAACCGCAATCTTTTTCCGTAACCGTTCACGGGGGTGGCGGCCTCAAGCGCAGCGTCCCGCCTGAGCTTGCCGAAGGCTTGGGGATGTTTTTCCCATGATTGGCATTTACCATCCCCATCCCCAGGGGATGAGGCCGCCACCCGAGTCTTGGATCTTCATTAGATATAGACTTTGTCTGCCATTCTTGGGAATGGGATGCATTGGCGGATGTGCTTCTCTGCTGTTATCCATGCTACTGTTCTTTCGACTCCGAGTCCGAAGCCGCCGTGTGGGACGGAGCCGTATTTTCGCAGGTCGAGGTACCAGTCGTACGTTTGAGGGTTCAGGCCCTGCTGCTTGATTCCTTCGAGGAGCCGGTCGTGGTCGTCTTCTCTGGCTGAGCCGCCGATGATTTCGCCGAATCCTTCGGGGGCGAGCAGGTCGAAATTCTCGACGACCTTCTCGTTGGTGCGGTCGGTCTTCATATAGAATGCCTTGGCCTGCTTGGGATAGTGGGTGACAAAGACCGGCTTATCGTGCATCAGCGAGATGATGGTCTCATCCGAGCCGCCGAGGTCTTTGCCCCATATAAATTCTGCGGCTAATTGGGCGTGCTTGGGATTGTTTTCGATTTTTCTATCGGTCTCGGCCAGGGCGCTGCGCAGTTCGATAAGCTCGGCGGCAATTTTGTCTTTTTTCCATTGCTTCATCTGGCCGCCCCGTTGTTGTTCCAGGTCGGCAATTTTTGTCTCCAATCCCTGCTTTTCGTTTTGGAAATCCTGCAACTGTTGGGCGAGGAAGTCTTTTGCCTTCGAGCCTGTTAGGATATCAACGGCTTCGGTATAAGTGAGACGGTAAAAGGGCGGCTGGATCTTTTCGAGGGCTTCGATATTTATGCATAAGGTTTCGAGTTCCGGCCTATTGTTTTGGAGTACCTGGGCCACGATGAATGAGACGAAGTTTTCGGCTAATTCGAGCAGGCCGGGCAGGTCGATGAATGCCACTTCCGGCTCGACCATCCAGAACTCGGTTAAGTGTCGGCGGGTCTTGCTCTTTTCCGCCCGGAACGTCGGGCCGAAGCAATAGACCTTGCCGAAGCTCATTGCGGCCGATTCGAGATAGAGTTGGCCCGTCTGGGTCAGGTGCAGCGGCGTGCCGAAATAATCGACCTCGAAGAGGGAGGTCTGGTCCTCGCCAACGATGGTTGTGAAGATGGGCGTGTCGATAAGGATAAAGCCGTTGTCGTTGAAGAATCGACGGATGGCGTCGATAACGGTATGGCGGATCTTGCCGATGCACCATTGCCGCTGGGAGCGAAAGTGCAGGTGGCGGTGCCTGAGCAGGAAATCGACGCCGTGAGCTTTGGGCGTGATGGGATAGTCCGCAGCCGCCGAGATTATCTCCGCTCCCGTCACGGCCAATTCATAACCGCCAACGCTCCTGTCGTCGGTGCGGACGGTCCCGGTGACGGTCAAGGACGATTCCTGCCCGAGGTGCTTTAGTTGCTCGAACAAGTCGTCCGAGACCTTGCCCTTCTCCACAATACACTGGCAAAGCCCCGTCCCGTCCCGGACAATAAGAAACTGGACCTTCCCGCTCGATCGAGACTTATAAAGCCAGCCGGCGAGGGTGACTTGCTCGTCAACATGGTTCTTGAGTTGTGATATCGTTGCGTTCATACTATTTGTCATCGGCGCTGTCTTCCTTTTTCTCTGGCATTTTGTTTGGCGGCCAGAAGAGCCTGTCATCTTCGTGCTCTATGGACTCGTAAGTATTGGGGTCAAACGTTACGTTCCGTTGGCCGTCTTCGTCTATCTTGTTCTTGCCCTTACTGTACAGTTTGAACGTGTCATCGGCAAGCTTATACACAAATGAATCTCCGGAAATAGGATCCACGAAAACTTCGGTCGGCCCAAACGCCTTGATTCCATCGAGTGTCTCCGGCCAGCGGCCGTGTTTATTCTTGTAGCGTCTAAGCTCAATCATTATCTTGAGCACTCGGCGGCTGGAGACTGTTCGCAAGTGGATATCGTGCGTTTGCTTCAGTGAGGGACCCAACCACCACTTCTTCAGATTAGCAAGAGGATGATACATCTTCCTTGAGAGCAGTCTTTCAACTTTACGGATTTCTGTTGAGACGTCGGGCCAATCGTTGCGAATGGTCGGGTGGAATTCTTCGATAGCCCTGATCTGTCTTTCGATCAGGTCGCCTTCTGTCAGTAAGCGATACAGACGTTCGAGACCGACCCCCTCGACAGCGATCCCAACGTAGTATTCAATGAGGATGGGCTGTTGGTACAGATGCCGTGCCAGTTGTATTACGCATCGGCATTTGACGATGGCGTCGTCGGTTCGGCCCTCTTCAATGTCGTTATTGGCGGCACGGGCAAGGAGATGTGTCCATCCGCGCATGGCGGACAAGCGGTCAACCGTGCCGAGATTCAACTGATTTGTGTAATCAGCAATTGGGAAACGGCACTTGTCGAAACTGGACGCATGGAGAAGGCTGTCAATTGTCGCCTGATGGCCTTTGATCCATTTTGCCAGTTCCGGGTATTCGGTAGCACTCCAGGGACGCCGAATGGTGACCCTGTCAGCATTTTCGTCCAGGAAGTCAGGCTTGCGCTGCATCTGTTCAGTTTCTGCGACCAGTTTGTTATAGACAACGGCGGCGTTTTCGGAATCGGGTATTGCGCGGGCGGCTTCTATTTCGGCGAGACGCTCGTCTATGGATCTCGAATTTCGCAGCGACCAGAGAAAGGAGGCGATGATCGCCGTCAGGACAACGACAATCGCAGCCAGCCAAACGTGTTTCTTCCTGCGTTTGGCGGCTCCGGGCTGTGGCTGCGTCTGTTCAGTCGTCATTGAACCGGCTCCGCGCGTGTCCCTGACTCGTTGGGGTCGGGGCTTTCCTTGCCTACTTTGGTTTCTCTTGCTGGTGGGGGCCAAATTGGCCAGTCGTCTGCTCCGCCGCCGGGGACGAAAGAGAATCTACCGGCCTCGTCGATCTTGTTCTTGCCTTTGCTGTACAGAGTGAAACCGTCCTTGGTCGGTCTGTACACGAAAGGACCGCTATTCTGTGGATCGGTAAGGATTTCTTTTGTGAGTGATGAGCGGATTTCGTCGAGGTTTTCAGGCCAGTGTCCGGTGCGATTGTTGTGCCGCCTTAATGCGATGAGGATGTGCATGCCTCGACGGGCCGCCAGTCTGGTCAGGTACGCGTCCTTCACTCGATCCAGAAAGCTTTTACTTGATAAATCGTGCCATAGATACCTTAGCCTGTCCCGATAGCCGAATTTTTTCATGTTCAACCTATAGACCTCGACTATAGTTGCCGAATCTTTTGCCCAATTGTCCTCCGTCGGGGGCAGCGCCGCTTCGACAATCTCCAAATCCTCCCAGGCGGGATTGCCTTCTACGATGAAACTCGCCGTGGCCAGCAGAGCCATCATTTCAGTAGCACCACCCCCGGAATAGACGATGACATCCGTGTCCTGACGCTGGTGGTTTGCCATTTGCATAAGACATAGATACTTCTCGATAGCTGCTGTCTTTCGGCCTTCTCCAATATCGTTACCAAGAGCGCAAATAAGCCTATCTCTGAGTCTATCCATATCGTAATGCAAGTACTGGAGTGTGATTTTCGTCTTATTGATTTGGGCGCGACCGAAGTTCGTAAACCTACATTTCTCGAGCTTGGAAGCCTTGAGCAGTTTGCTTCTTATAGGTTTCTGTTTTTCCAGCCAGGCGGCAACTTCGGGATAGTCATCGCCTTTCCAGGAGCGGGTGAATTTGAACGTATCACGACTGTCTATGTAGCCGGGTCGAGGACTGGTCTGCCTGACTGGTGCGCACAATTTATAATAGATTACTGCGGCGTTTTCGGAGTCGGGTATTGCTCTGGCGGTTTCTATTTCGGCGAGGCGCTCGTCGATGGACCTCGAATTTCGCAGGGACCAGAGAAAGGAGGCGATGATTGCCGTTAGGACAACGATAACCGTAGCGAGCCAAATGCGTTTTCTGTTGCGTTTGGTGGTTTTGGGGTTGTCGTTGTCCTG
>JAUVXL010000091.1 GCA_030603595.1 Sedimentisphaerales bacterium
GCCGGACTATACCCCACCGCCAAAGCGTGCATCCAAACAAGACCCGCCGTCTCACCGTCCCTGTCTGGATCCCCAATCCCCAACTCTTTCAGGTATGCTCGCGCGCCCTCCGACAAATTGGCCGTGACAATCGGCTCTTCCTCTTTATCTGCAAACAGATGTTTCTTATCTTCATGCAACTTTTCTCGAATGCGAACTGGGAAGCACGCATTGTCTGGCGTAATGAAATGATCATCACTCAATCCCTTTACAAAACAGCATGGGATTCCCTCCGGCGTAGTCGTCGAGCGAAAGCGGGTCATGAAAAATGAGTTGCCTTCCCAGCATTGCGCCCAGTAGCTCGGACGTGGCTCGTTCCAGAGTGGTCGAACTATAGAATAATAGCACCACCGCGAATCAAAAGGTCGCAACATATACCAGCATATCTGCGCTTCCTCATAAGTCTCTGCGCCCAACACCTTCGCCCTGCACTTTCTTGCATCATACCTCGCCGCGTCTTTTGTGAGACGATGCCCTTGAGCCCGCAACATATCCCAGTCAACGTCATGTGAGTAGTACACTCGCAGCCTCCCCACGAGCGCGTCCCGATCTACGTCTATCAAAGCTCCACCTCGCTTTTCCATCAGCCCGTTCGTCGGAGGAGTTACGCATATATCCACCACAGCCGGCCACGCCATGTAATCCCCCCCAATCTTCAAAGGCCGAAATGAGTACCGATTCTCCTTCCTCGGCCCTGCAACCTCGTATCTCCGGTCAAAATTCTTCGACTTCAAACTCGCAAGAAACTCCTCCCGTCGCTCCACTGCTTTTGCAGCATCAATATCATCTCGATAACGAACGCGCCCCAACGTCATACCGTCGTCCTTGTGTCCCTCTTTACGCACCCACAGCGAAACCACGACCCCCTGCTGAATCCCTGCCGAGAAGCCCGGTATCGCAAAGACCGTCTCGCTCGTTCGCCCATCCGGTGCATACTCGCTGATCTTCCGATTACCGTGCATATTCTCGACCCAGAACTTGTCGAAACTCTCAAGAAGACGCTTCCGCAACACCACAAATGAAGGCTCCTGTGTCCACGAGTAATTCGATATATACGAAACGATACCCTTGCCGCTCTTGACAATCCGCCGCTCCGCAATACGGAAGAACCGAACGTAGAGTTCGTCTAAGTTGAACTTCTTGATCCCCCAGCCCCCCTCCTTCACGGGAGTCGTCAATCCCTCCTTATAGACATCAACCAGTCCGCCCTCCTCTTCCGGACTTGTCCCCGCAAATGCGTTATAAGGCGGATTGCCTAAGATAACCAGGATCGGCGCTTCCTGCTTTACCTTGTTGGCCTTGTCGCGCTCCTCCATAAGCTCCGGAAATGGAAGCAGCGTCTTCGGATCCTCCAATGGCTCCCACCCGGTCAGCGCATTAGTCAAATAAACGCCCGCGCGCTCATCACTGTCAACGTCCAAAGGCGCCCCCAGCCGTCGCAGCATAAGTCCAATCTGAAGATGCGAAACTACGAACGGGGCAGGCAATATCTCAAACCCGAATACCCTCTCCTTCGCCGCCTTCTTCAGTTTCTGCGATGTGAGCGCCCCGCCCCCTTTCTCGTCAAGCGTCTTGTGAATCCGCTTAAGCGCCTCGACCAGATAAGCCCCCGTCCCGCAGCAAGGGTCCAATATAACTACCTGCTCGTCTGCTAATCCGTCCGCGATCTTCAATTCTTCACGAAGCACCCGATCCACCCGTTCGACCTGATATTGCACAATCTCCGGCGGCGTGTACCACACGCCAAGCGCTTTTCTCAATTCCGGATCGTATGCCTTCAAAAACGGCTCATAGAAATACTGAACCGCATGTTCCTCCTCGAACCTGCTGAAAAACGCGGATCGATCTACGCGATTGAGAACCATCCCCGCCCAGTCAAGAACCTCATCTACACCCAACGGTTTCAGCCGCTTCGGTGTCGCAATCTGATCGAACAAGCTCGCTATCATCGGCACATGCAGGGTCCACGCTGTATTGTGCCAGTCGAATTTCGCATCCGGCCGGCCCCAGTTCTCCCGGCTCCATAGTACCCACGACGAGAATACGCCGTAGAACAACGTCTGCACCAGCGTCGCCTGGAAAAAGTGTTCCCCCTTCTCACCCTCGAACTTCATTCCCAGCGCCTCCTCCAGAGCATTCTTGAGCCCCTCCAATGCCGGCAGACTCGCGCTCTCCTCGACCCGCCCCCGCGCCTCACGAGCATAAGACGCCAGAAACCATGCAACATCCTCCGGTTTCGTCAAAGGAGCATTGTGCAGCATCGCCCGCCGCAGGAACTCAACCAGTCGCTCTCCCTGTTCCTCCGCCGCTTTCCGCGGCTGGCCCAGCATCCCAACGAACGCCCTCTCACTCTTGGCCATCCGATACGATTCCAGCCGCACCGCCTTGCCCTTATCATCGCGCCCGACTAAAACGAAATCCCGATAGTTTGTGACAAGGACCAACCCGTATCTCTTCCAGTATTTCGATATCTGCGTACTCTTTGTCCGAGCGAAGGAGTCGTCGTCCCAGCCCTTGCACTCGATTACCCCCCTCTCCGGCAGTTGCCCCTCTATAGGTCGCTCGTCTTTTGACCGCTGAAACTGGTTCGCCGTAAAAAACCCGAAGTCCGGCTCTCCCGCCCCAATATCCTTAAGCTGCCCAACACAACGCACCCGCAGCTTAAGCTTTCGCCCGATCTCATTCAAAAGGGTCTCCAGCGTCCCGTAGTACGATTCCTCCCCCACACCACCACCAGTGCGATAAATCTCGCCCAAACCCTTCAAATACTTCTCAACAGCATCTTTCGCCATCCTATCCCCTCAATCGTCTTGAAACGAAGTGGAAATCCCGACCTTTCGGCGCTCGACCCGCCGGCCCGGTCGCCTTAACCCGACGTCCTGAAAGCCCGCCTGCGGCGGGCCAAAGCCACCAAAATACTACCACAAAACCACCCCAACAAAAACCAAAAATCTCAAAAACACCCCAATAAACCCCCGTCCTCCGCCAACTTTAGCTCACTTTAGGCACTTTAGTTCACTTATCTTCTCCTCTCAATACCTAACATCACCATAAATCTGTGTTAATTTGCGCCAAATCTGTGAAGCTTGTGCCCGCGAAGCTTGTCCTCGACCCCGATCGGGGAGCGGGTATCCGTGGTTAATCCTCTTTCGTGACAATTCGCGTAAATTCGTGGTTAATCCATGGTGCCGGTGTCAATATCTGTCACTGAAAACAAAATTCACTTGACATCGAACTTCAAATATGGTACAATGCATACGCAACTTAGTAGGAGGTAATCAATATCAAACTCATACTCGCCCACCATCAATCTCAAGGTCGCAACAAGCCGAAGTCGAAGCCACAATCGCAGCCGCAGGTCCGCCCGTGGTGGAATCCGCCCGTGGCGGAGTACCCCGATGCCCCGATCCCCTCTTCTACCTCCGTCTTCTGTATTCTGTCTCCTGTCTTCTCCATTTTGCCCAGTTCCCCCTCCTTGCCGCTCTACACTTGTAGAGAATCCTCTACGAATCGAACTTTTTGCGCAAAACAAACCCAATCCCCAAAACCCCAAAACCAACGCAATCCCCTTCACCACAAAGATTTACAACAATATCCCGCTCCGCCCCACTCGAAAAAACAAACCCAATCAAACCCAACTTGCCCCGGCGAAGCCGGATGCCCCCATACGCTATACGCTGCACGCTCCCCGCTATGCTCAATACGCGATACGACATACCACATACGACATCCGAAATACGAATCCCACTCTTGCAATCAACCCCCAAATCCATTATCCTGCTGCAACCAGACCCGGGAAACGCCTATGAAACAAGAACTTATCATAACCAACTGCAAACTGTACGACGCCCGCAACGACGAGCCAGCCACATCCGTTCTCATAGAAAACGGCGTTATCACCAAAATCGGCCAAATCGACGCTCCCGGCCCCTATGACAACGTTCTCGACGCCCGGGAGCGCATACTGGCCCCCGGCCTTATCGATGTCCATATTCAGGGCGCCGGCGGCGCCGATGTGCTGGACGCAACGCCCGAAGCCCTGCAGGCAATATCTCAGGCCTGCGCGCGGTTCGGCGTTACGGGGTTTCTGGCCACGACCGTATTCAAACCCGGCCAGCCAAACGAGCATCTAAGCCTTGCAGCCGAATACGTGGGCCGCGACCTCGGCGGGGCCAGGCTGCTCGGCATCCACCTCGAAGGACCCTTTATCTCGCTGGAAAAAAGAGGGATGATTCAGCCGGACTGTATATGCCCTCCATCCGAGGAGGTTCTCGATGAAATCATGGATAAATCAAAAGGCCGGCTGGCGATTATGACAATCGCTCCTGAACTGCCCGACAGCCCGGCGATTATCCGGCGATTGGCCAATTCCAACGTCGTAGCCTCGTTCGGCCATTCCAACGCCACCTACGAGCAGACCATCGAAGGCTTCGATGCTGGCATTTCGCACGTAACGCACCTGTTCAACGCAATGCCCTCAATTCACCACCGCCGCCCCGGCCCGCTGGTCGCCATTTTCGAGACCGAACGCGTAACCGTCCAGGTCATCCCCGACGGCGTTCACATTCAGCCGCCCGTTCTGCGACTCGCATTCAAGGCCCTCGGCCCCGAACGCACGATACCAATCACCGACGGTATGCAGGCGATAGGACTGCCCGACGGCAAATACGTCTATAACGGCCTCGACTACGAATCGAAAGACGGGGCCACGCGGTATGGCGACGGAACGCTCATCGGCACGGCTTTAGGCCTTAGTCAATTACTCGACAGGTTCATAACATTCACGAATTGCCCGCTCGATGTCGCAATTAAGATGGCCACTGAAAACCCAGCGAAGGTATTAGGCATCGAAGATAAAAAAGGCTCGATAGCAGTCGGCAAAGACGCCGACCTCGTCCTGCTCAATCCCGACCGCTCCGTTTACGCAACAATCGCGACCGGCAAAATCGTGTATAAGAACCGATAGCCCGTTAGGCGCACAGAGGCAATGTCATTGCGAGGACTAAAACGACGAAGCAATCTCCTGCGTTCAACGGGTTTGAGATTACGGCGTTCGCCTTCGGCATCCTCGCGAGTAATTGAACAGTCCTTACTATGCAAGGGTATGAGATTGCCACAGTCGCTGCGCTCCTTCGCAATGACATACTCGGGCTGCGAAGAGCATCAGAAGGAAGGGATATTCAGCGATCAAGCAATCTGCGGGGCCAGGGCAAGTTGGGTAAAATGCGCAAGTGAAATAAAATGGGAGAGCCAGAAGGAATGGCTCTCCCGTTTGTTTGTGTGGCTCTTTCCTTTTTTAACTAACCCTACATTATAGTGCCCATGTTACGATCAGGCTTCTACGCAAAGTCCAAAAGTGGAACACCACAGTTTCAGGTTAATGTGGCCGCAATGGTCATTTGTTAGAGCCACCCGTTTCCTAATTACAACATATAAATCGACCCACCTTCCGGCGAATCTTGAACCTTTTTCCGAGGTCTTCACAACTCCTCTATTGACGGTTACTTACAAGCCAAGAAAATTATCTTGTTCGCATTTACATTGAATTTCCACTCGGGTTTTACAAATTACCCATATTACTTTTTGAGCCCTAAGTTGTTATTTATCAAGGACTTATCTAATTTATCGCAGTCGGCCTCTGTGTCGGTGAGCAGGTTGCCGGAGAAAAGAATCGATTCGCTGGGCTTGCCTTTTACAGTTACAGCTTTCGGGCGAAGACCTGCGAAGAGATTACCGACCACGCTGACATCTGTGGCGCCGTCGAGGACCATTCCTCCTGCCGCCCTGTCTGCGGCGGCGCGTTTTGTTTTCGCGTCGCCTATGTAGCTATCGGAGAAGTTATTTGCGGAAACAGTGATGCGTCCGCTGTTGGGGCCGATGGTTAATGCGTCTTTGCCCATGATAGTGAATGCGTTTGCGGCGACGGTGCAGCCGTGGGCATCTCGCAGGTCTATTCCGCCGCCGCTGTTGTGGGCAATTACGTTGGCGCTGAGTGCAACGCCGTAGCAATCCCTGTCGAGCACTATCGCAGTCCCGGAACATTCCTCGATCATATTTCCCGATACGACCGAGCCGTAGGTGTTCTCTATCACGACGCCGTCGCCGAGATGGTCGTCGAGGTTGTTGCCGGTCATACAGAGATTGAATCCGTCCGTGCATCGCAGGGCGTCTTTATTCTCCTCGAACTGGTTGGAGGCCACTACGATATCGTGACAGCCGATGAGGTTCAGCCCCGTCGCCTTATTGTATGTAATCAACGAGTCGCATATTCTCGGGTCTTCGTAGCAGTAATACAGCCGAACCCCATCACCGCCGTGATAGCTTACGGTAACGCCTTCGATGAAGATTTCGTTGATGCGTCTGGCTTCGATACCGTGCCCGCTCTTTTCGTTGCCGGTTATTCGCAGGTTGGCTATGCGGAGGCGCCACAATTCGGCCTTTCGATTCTCGCCGCCGCTCGAATTCTGGAGTATGAGGGCGGATTTGCCTTGGGTATTGACATTCTTGATATGCGCAGCGGCCCCGCACCCTTCGATTGTCACATCCGATTTGCTTACAATCAAGGGTTCGGCGATCTCGAATGTCCCTGGCGGAATTCTCACGAGTCCGCCTGATTCCGGCAGGGCATCTATGGCGGCCTGGATAGTCGGGTATTGAGCGGCCTGGATTACAGCGCCTGCCCCGGGCAAGCGAGGCTGGGCAGGTCGCCCCCCGGCCGCACACAAAAGGCCAACTATCATCAGAGCCGCAACGGCCATTATTGAACCTTGCCATCTTTGTCTCATTTTTCGTCTCCTTACCATGAGTTTCAGTGGATTATGATTATCCGAACAAGCTTGAATAGGTCTTTAGACAATGATTTGAATGAGGCTTGGCCTCAGGCTGTTATATCGCTGGATTCCCGCTTTCGCGGGAATGACAGAGGGCATAACATCCAAAAGTCTTGCGACAAAAGTCGGTCACTATTCGTACTCAACGCGCCGGCTCAGGCCCTGTTGGCCACATCTTGTATCGCTTTTAGGGCTATATCGATGTCGTCGGCGGTTATTCCGTAATGGGTAACGGCCCTTAGTCGGTTTGGGCCGATGTGGAGGATTTTCACTCCCTTTTTGGCCAGTTCGCTGGTGAGTTGTTCGGCCGTTATTCGTTCGCTCGCAACTTCAAAATAAACGATGTCCGTGCGAACGCTGCCAACATCAATAGAAAGGGCCTCGACGCCTGCGATGCCCTGTGCCAGTCTTTTCGCATTTCGGTGGTCTTCTTCGAGGCGATCAATCATTTCTTCCAACGCGGTAATGCCCGCTGCGGCGATGATTCCTGCTTGTCGCATTCCGCCTCCTAAGACCTTTCTTGTTCGGCGCGCTTCGGCGATGAATTTTTTTGAGCCGCATAGGAGCGATCCGACCGGCGCGGCCAGGCCCTTGGAAAGACAGAAGGTCACCGAATCGGCGCTTTGCGTCAATTGCTTTACGTCCACACCTAAAGCGAGTGCCGCATTGAATATACGTGCGCCGTCGAGGTGTAGCAAGAGATTGTGCTTTTTGGCCAGCGCAACGACCGCATCGGTATATTCAACCGTAAGGGGCGAGCCGGCGCAGCGGTTATGCGTATTCTCCAGGCAGATAAGACGGGTGCGGGGGAAATGGACGTTATCGGCGCGAACGGCCGCCTCGATTTCCTCCAAGAGCATTGTCCCATCGGGCTGATTGGCGAGCGTGTGCGGGTGCACTCCGCCGAGGGCGGACATGCCGCCGGCCTCGTAGAGAAACGTATGCGACATATCGCCCAGAATCACTTCTTCTCCGCGACGGCAGTGCGTTAGAATGCATACGAGGTTTCCCATCGTGCCGCTGACGACGAGCAGTGCGGCCTCTTTGCCCATGCGCTCGGCGGCCATTTCTTCGAGGCGGTTGACCGTCGGGTCCTCGCCGAAGACGTCGTCGCCAAGTTCGGCGGTGTTAATCGCCTCTCGCATCGCCGGCGATGGCAGAGTAACTGTGTCGCTGCGAAGGTCAATTGTCTTCATCGGCAGTCCCCTATTCGAGAATGTCTGAGATATCACAAACGTTGCTCAGTATCAGGCTGCACCTTAATCATAATAGTCCGATTCGTCAACGCCCAGCGCGTATTTCTCACCGCCGAGAACGCAGAGATATCAGAGATTGTTATTATGGAAGAGCTTACGGCCGATTTCGGGCTCCGGGCGCTTAATGAGAAATGCAAGTTGTCCCGGCGCGCCGGGATAGGGTGTGGCAGCCTCATCCCGATGTTTTTATATCGGGATGGGGATGGTTGCACTGCTCTTGGAGCTTTGCCATACCCAATTTCCGGCTTTCACTACGGCGATGTTTCGACTATCATACCCGTGAATGCCTATGGATATTGTGCTTTACATCGTCGCGTGCCTGCTTTTTCTCGTTTCCCTCACGGGATACATTTTCGTTCGGATTCGGCTTCGTCCGAGGGACGACTCGGATTTGGATGATTATTACCATGAGTTCGAGGAGGAGCATCCCGGTTATGCAAGATACTTGAGATGGTCGAGAATCACTTTCACGGGGGCCGTTATCGCCGCGATGCTGCTGCTTCTGACCCGCGTATTCTGACCGAAATGGCCTGGTTTTCGTTTTAACTGGAGCTTTGCCAAAGCCCCATTTTGCAAAAGCCCAGTTCTAAGTTAAACCCCCAAGCCGTTCGTAGCCGAAAAACAGTTTGAAGTTGGCATGCGAAAATTGTACCATCGTATTCTATAGAGAACACCGGCAGTAATACTCAAGGAGTCACGATTATGGAACATAAGAGTAAAAGAGGCGGTTGCAACATTCATTTTGGCAGTGTGGCGATAGGGTTTTTACTGGCGCTTTGCCTGGTGCTGGCCGTGGGGGCTGCAACGGGCAACGATTCGGCGGGACAGTACCGAATCTCGTCCGGCAGCGATGTGTCCGCATTTGTAATCGACACACAGAGCGGACACGTCTGGCATCTCAGCCAAGGCGACAACATCGATCTGGGAACACCCCTCGATCGCAAATCCGTTAGGGAAAGCATAACTCCCAAGCTTCGTTAGTCAGGCGACGGAAGCAACGATCTGAGAGGGGCGAAAAGGGATTTTGGGGCCTTAAGATGAAAGTGCTTGGAATCTCCACAAGTCCGAGACGCAACGGCAACAGCGACCTGCTTGTGCGGCGAGCGCTTGGCGGCGCCGAGTCGGCCGATGCGCAAGTCGAATACATTCGCCTGAGCGATTTCAAGATAGGGCCGTGCATCGAGTGCAACTCGTGCTTCGAAACCGGTGTTTGCGTGATCAAGGACGACTACCAGATACTCCTACAGAAAATCCTCGATGCGGATCGGCTTATTCTTGCCACACCTGTCTTTTTTATGAGCGTCTGCGCCCAGGCAAAAACGCTCATTGACCGGGGGCAGTGCCTTTGGGCGGCCAAATACATACTCAAGAAATCCCCCGTCGGCGAGCGCGAGGATCGCCGGGCGATGGTGATCGCCGTGGGAGGGTCGAAGAGCAAGAAACAGTTCGACTGCATCCGCTTGATAATGAAGATTTATTTCGATTCGCTGGGGGTGCGCTACGAGTCCAATCTGTTTGTCAACCGGATCGATGAGGCGGGCGATATCGAGGAACACGCAACGGCAATGGAGCAGGCCTTCAAGCTCGGCAGCGCACTGGCCTTGAGACAGTGCATCGAGCGGGACAGGCCGGTCGATGTCGAATTGTTCTAACCGGGATGCCTAACCGCCGAGCACGCGGAGGACACATCGCAAAGTCCGGCCGCAACCAAAGCGTCGGCTGGTCAAAAAGCACGAAATCCGAATATCGAAATCCGATACAAATTCAAAATAAGAATGACAAAATGACCAAAACGGGCGGACGAGGACAGATGAATGTGGGGCCGTTGAAAAACCCCATAGCAATGGCCGGCCAATGGCACAAAAGGGGATTCTCGGTGTCCGGACACGGCCAAACAAGTTTGACCGCGCCACCCTTCGTGGTGAATATGAGCTATCTCCGTGTGCGAGAATTCGATTTTGCACATCCCACCTGCTAAAACTGTCCTTTGAATTTGTGTGCGTTTTCTTTTGTTATGGGGGGGCAGGGGATGGGATAATTCTTTTCGAGCTTTTCTCCTTTGAGGCGTCTGACGGCCAGTCGAATCGCGTTTCGTCCTTCCTCTTCGGGCCTTTGGAAGCTGGTCCCTGTCAACTTTCCGGTTTTGATCGCCTCTATTGCCTCGCGGCTGCCTCCGAGGCCTACAACTGCGATGTCTTTGCGTCCGGCGTTTATGCAGGCGTCGGCAGCGGCGATGGCGAAGTTGTCGCCCTGGGCGAAGATGCCCTTGAGTTGCGGATGCTTGCCGAGGAGAGTCTGGGTCTCTCGAATCGCAATGCCGCGGTCGCCTTCGTGGGGGACTCGGGCGATGATTTTGCAATCAGGATAGTCTTTGAGGACGTCCCTGAGGGCCTTTGAGCGCATAATCTCGGGTCCTGTTCCGAGGTGCTGGTGGAGCTCTGCGATTTCTCCTGCGCCGCCGATGGCTTGGGCAAGTATCTTGGCTGATGTGACAGCGCCTTGATAGCTATCGGTGCCTGTGTAACAGAGATACTCGCAGCCGTCGCCTATTTCCCTGTTGACGATTATGACGGGTATATTTGCGTCGTTGAGGGCCTTGATGCCGGCAACGAGGGGCTCTTTCTTCATCGGGACGACGCAAGCGATATCGACACGTTTGGCAATCAACTCCTGTATCTGCTGGATCTGGCGGAGAGGGTCCTCGTTGGCGTTCATGATGGTGACATTGGCGCCGAGCTTCTTGCCTTCGTCAATTGCCCCCAATCGCATGTTCTGCCAATATGGATGGTCGAGGGTCATGCAGAAGCCGATTTCGTAAGCCGGGCCCTGGTTGAACTGATAGCCGACGACGGCTGCAACGCCGAGAGCGAGGATGACGGCTATGACAATCAGGGCGGTCGAGAGCTTAGGCATTTGAAGACCGGCTTTTGCTTTGCGTCTTACCAGGACATCGACGGTGCAGACGGTGAGAATAATCAAGCCTCTGACAATTTTTCGCCACTGGTCATCGACGCTGAACTGGCCGAGCAGGTTTTCAATTACCGATAGCAGCAGCAGGCCGTTGAGCGTGAAGAGCAGGCCTCCGCTGCCTCCGCCAAGGGGCGTTCCGCCGACGATGACGCTTGCAATAACGAGCAGTTCGATGCCCTGATAGCTTGCCGCCTGTGCGGTGTTTGAGATGGGGACGTATATCACGGCGGCGATCGCGCAAGTCAGGCCGCATATAGCGTAGGTGGCGGCCTTGACCAGGGTTGTGTTGATGCCGGCCAACCACGCTGCGTTCTCGTTGCCGCCTACGCAATAGACGTAATGGCCGAAACGCGTGAGGCGAAGCAAATAGACAGAGACCAGGAAGACGCCGACGAAGATAAGGATCGGGATTCTCAGCCGGTATTCGGCGCCGCCGAACAGTGCAATGCCGCCCCAATAAACGTCCCTTAGCGTCTGACTGACGGATAAGGGGACGCTTATGGTCTGGCCGCCGCCTGTCAAGAGCAGGGCTATGCCGCGAAAGATGAGCATTGTGCTCAAAGTGACGATAAATGGATTTACTCCAACGTACGAAATCACTGCTCCGTTGAAGGCGCCGAGAATTGTCCCGACGAGTGCGGCGGCGAATACGGCCAGTAGAATCGCCAACCAGGCATTCATCCCGGTGCATCCCTGGAGCACGAGGACGACTACCACGCTGCAGACGGCGGTTGTCGAGGCGACGGAGAGGTCGAAGCCGCCTGCGACCATGACAAAGGTCATTCCGCATGCGATGATTCCGAGGCAGGCTGCATTTGTCAGCAGCGTGTCCACCAGATTTGTCCATGTGAGGAAGGTTTTTGTGCTAACGGATGAGACCAGGCACAGGCCGATCATGAGTATGAAGACCGATGCCGATTGGAGGGCCTGATAGGAGACTTTTTTGCCGGTGCTCTTTGCTGCGGCCTGGGTGTTTTGGCTCATTCGCGGTCCTTTCTGCGGCAAGCGGCGAACAACGCATCGACGTTCGTGTCGCGGCCGGCCAGTTCAGCGGTAATTCGACCCTCACGGAGGACGATAATTCGGTCGGCCAATTTCACCAACTCAATGAACTCGGAGGAAATCAGTATTATGCCGCATCCGCGGCGGGCCAGTTCCATTATCAAGTCGTATATCTGGGCCTTTGTTCCGACGTCGATTCCCTGGGTCGGCTCGTCTAAGATTATGACTTTCGGCCGGACGCACAGCCAGCGCCCGACTATGACCTTCTGCTGATTTCCACCGCTCAGCAGCCGAATCTCTGCGTCCGGGTCGGGGGGGACAACGCGCATCTTCTCGATCATTTCCAGCGAATTGGAGCGAATTCGCCGCGGCGAGAGAAGGCCTGTTGCTCCTGAGAGTCGGTCTAAAATTGCGATTCCGAGGTTCACGGCGACCGAGCGGCCGTCGATATTTCCGTCTCGCTTTCGGTCTTCCTGGATCATCCCAATTCCTGCCGCCCTGGATCGGCGTGGCGAGCGTCGTCGGGGCAGGAGCTTATCAAGCAGTTCGCAACGGCCAATCGCTCTGTCGGCTCCGAATATCGCTCTGGCGATCTCGGTTCGGCCCGATCCGACGAGGCCGGCAAGGGCCAGTATCTCGCCTTCATGCAGTTCGAATGAGATGTCTTCAAATACGCCGGGCCTTGTCAATCCCTGCACTCTCAAGAGCGTCCGGCCCGGCTTATTCGTTTTTGGGGGGAACATTTCCTCGATTGTGCGGCCGAGCATCATCATGCTTAGCCTTGGGATTGTGCAATCGGCGATAGCACGCGAGCCTACGACCCTGCCGTCGCGCAATACGGTAACACGGTCGGCGATTTGGTGCAACTCGGCCAGACGATGGGAAATATAGACCATGGCGATTCCGCCTGCCTTGAGGTCCCGCATTGCTGCGAAGAGCTTTTCGACATCGTCGCCGCCCAAAGGTGCCGTAGGCTCGTCCAGGACGAGCACACGGACGTCTTTGCGCATAGCGTGCGCAATCTCGACGAGGCATTGGCGGGCACGGCTGAGGTTCTCGACCTTCTCGTCGAGCGGGAGATCGAAACCGAATCGGTCGAGCACGGCCTGTGCTTCTCTGCGGAGAGTCGCACGGTCAATCGTCCCGGCAAGTCGGCCCGAGGGTTCGCGGCCGAGCATGATGTTCTCGGCGACAGTGAGATTGGGCAGGACGCTTAGCTCCTGGTATATCACGCCTATGCCGAGATTCAGGACCTTGCGGGGGTTGTCAAGACGAACTTCATCGCCCTGAAATGTAATCCGTCCGCGGTAGTCGTCGAAGCGTCCTGCGAGGACATTCATCAGGGTCGATTTCCCCGCTCCGTTCTCCCCGATCAGGGCGTGTATCTCGCCCGGGCGAACGTCGAAGTCCACGGAATCGAGTGCTCGTGTTCCGGAGAATTCTTTTACAATTCTCCGCATCTTCAGAATCAAGCTGTCATCCGTCATAAGGCGGCTGCTTTCCTTACTTTTCGTAGAGGCCGTATTCGCGGACTGCATCGAACATTGCCAGGACGTTTTCGAGGGGGGTCTCTTCGAGGATTGTGTCGTGGCTCGCTCCGGCAACGTAGCCTCCGCCCGGCATCATAATATCGAGAACGCGGCGGACCTCCCGGCGGACCTTTGCGGGAGTCCCGTCGATCAGTACGTGTTGCGAATCAATGGCGCCGTTGAATAGGATTCTATCGCCGTATTCACTTTTCAGGGTTTGCAGGTCCATGCCGCGGCAATTTGGCTGGACGGCGTGGAGGGCGTCGAGGCCAGCATCGACCATCAGCGGGATGAGCGGTTCAAAGCCGCCGCAGCAGTGGAGTTGGACCTTCAGACCGTATGAATGCCCGAGGTCGATAAGCCGCCGTAATTGGGGCAGGATGAATTGTGCGAACATATTCGGGCCCATTAGAGGACCGTTTTTGCCGCCGAAATCGTTGCCTATGAAGAAGATATCGATAACGTCCGAGGCGGCGTCGAGAATCCGCCGGCCGACTTCGAGATAGTAATCGACTATGTGCTTGAGCAGGGCCTCGACAAGGTCGGGCTGGCTGTACATCTTAATATAGAGATTCTCCATGCCCATAAGGTCGATGGCATCGTGCCAGAAAGGCGACCACTCGCCGCCGAGAATTGCATATTGCCCTTTATACTTCATGGCCTCGGCTTTGATCTTTGAGACATCCATCCAGCCCGGGTCCGGCCAGCGATAATCATGTATCTGACGCAGCGTAGCCTCGGCAAGCGGATGAGTCATGGGCTGGCCATATCCTATTCCGCGACGCTCGACGCCGAACGGGGTCCGGGACTTAGCGTCTTTTGACAAGACAAAATCAGGTCCGGCATAGACAGAATAGACGCGCCTGAAATCATCTGCGAATCTCTGGCGCAGGGCTTCGTCGTCCAGGCCCAACTCGGCCTTGGCCTTGGCCCAGAATTCATCGGAGGCCCCGCACCAGCAAGGTACGCGGTCGGGCTGTTCGTGCTCGAAGGCCGTCATAACCCTCTCTCTCGATGTCATTGACAATGGAACACCTCTTCCATATTCGCCCAGAATTCGCCTTCGGCGCGGGTTTCGAGCGGCTGCATCAGCGGCTTGCAGACACCCCACCACTTCTGCGTAGTAGGATCGGCCGCCATCTTCGCCATATCGGCATCGAAATCGTCGCCGAGATACTCGAAGTAACTGAACATCATGCCGTCTTTGTGATAAATCGAATAATTCCTGATGTTGCACTCGGTAATCATCTTCAAGACGTCGGGCCAGACATCGGCGTGGAGCCGTTTGTACTCTTCAAGTTTATCCGGTTTAACTCTGATTGCCATTTCGTAACGTTTCATAGTTCGTCTCCGGCTGCGTGTGCAAACAAGTTGCACACCCTACAGTTCCAGGTCATATTCACCTAAGGAGGCGCAAAATAATAACTTACCGATATTAACTTATTCCAGTCATCGGCTTGGAAGTATTTGGTAGTTCCAATCGCCATGAAACTTATTCCTTTTGATTCTGACATTGGACAACTGTGCATCGGTAACTTTCCG
>JAUVXL010000318.1 GCA_030603595.1 Sedimentisphaerales bacterium
GCCGCCACCGCCGTACATACCCCCGCCGCCGCCGTACATACCCCCACCGCCGCCCAGCATGCCGCCCATCATGCCGCCACCGCCGCCATACATGCCGCCGCCACCGCCGTACATGCCGCCACCGCCGCCGCCGTACATGCCACCGCCGCGTCCGCCCATCATGCCGCCACCGCCTTGGAAATTAGCCTGCTGACCGGCCAAGTCGGTAATATCATAAACACGCGTCTCAAGCTTGCTCGGAAGTGACAGCGTAGTCGCAATCGTGATAACCCCGCTATCCACAATGTACCCGATCTCCTCCCCGAGACCCCCCGTAACCGCCTTCAACAGATTGTCAAGACCGGTGCCCAAGCGAACCGCAGAAATACCGTCCATATTGATTTCCGTCGTCTGCTCAACCTCGGCATTATCGTACAGATCACGCCATAGAACCACCATCGTCAACGGCGGAGAGACAGCATTCTTGATCTCATCTATCGCCACACCCAGAGGCATCGTCGGCGTCAACGCCGACAGATCAACCACCTCGTCCAACTGCTTGTAGATCGCCATATCCGCAGGCTCCAAACCAAGCGGCTCGTCAGGCTTGCGAGTCGGCTTCTCGACTATCTCAGGCCAGTTCTTAGGATAGGTCACCTCGTCCTCATACGGTATGCCGCTCTCAACAGCATTCAGAAAACTCTCCGCCCGCCGCCGATCAGCCTCCTTCTTAAGGTCCCTCTCCTTTTGAAAATATATCATGTCATCAAGCGTATCCTTCAGCGTCAATGCCTCGTCATCCAAAGGATCAAGCACCAGAAGCGCATCCAACAGACCAACAGCCGATTCGTACCGCCCTTCTCTGCCAAAAGCCTCCGCACTCTTCATCAAACCCGCTATTCGATCCTCCCTGTCCTTATCCATCTGCGTCCGCAGTTCATCCGCAGCATTGATTGCAGCAGCACGCGCCTTCTCCTCCTCGGTGCGCTTCCGCTCCGCTTCCCTCTTCAATATCACTTGCTCCTTTGCCACCAGCCTGCCGCTGCATTCCGCAAAGAGTTCGTCACCCAAATGTATCTCGTTCTCGTTCACGCTATACCGCGCCGTCGCGACCACCCTCTTGGCCTCCTCGAAGTCCCCCTTGTCCAAGGCTTCACCCGCCTTACGTTCGGCATCCAAAACAGCCGCCTTCGTGTAACTCCGGATGATATTCCGCTTACGCAGCACAATCTCGATGTATCCGCCGTCGCCCGCGGCCCCCTTCGCCTCCGGCTGCTCGACGACCTCGGCCCCGACGACAGGTTGGCGTTCAATCGTCGCCTCGATGCCGCCAAAACCAGGGACCTCCGGCTCGGCAATAGCAAGTACTTCACTGTCATTATCCTTGCTCTTCGCAATCGACCTGCGACTCGACCCCACATTCGTTCGACCACCCAGACGAGTGTCTATCGCAGCAATATACCCCTCCAATGACTCAACCATTTTCGCAGGGACCAACCCGCTCGCTATTACTTTGACAAACCCCGCACGCGCCTTACTTAGCTGACCCATGTCATAATAACCAAGGCTCCGATAGTAAACATCCGCAACCTCGTTCTGCCGTTTCTTCAGGTCGCTCTGCCCCTGCCGTCCCGACGTCGTCCGCCGCGTAGTAGGCCCCCTTCGCGACGCATCCCGCGCCTCCTGCCGCCGCAGAACCTGCTCCTCACGTATCGCCATGTTAAGCTGTTGTATAACACCCGGAAGCGCCTCACGCTCCTTCTTCGTCAGCGCTTCGTCGTTGCGAATCCCCTCCAGACGCGACTTTGCCTGATCCAGGTCATTCTCTTTGATAAATTCGTTCGCAGCATGCAGCGCCTCTTCAACACGCCCACGCTTGAGCGAGCCTACCTGGGCCTTCTTAATAAGCTCAAGAAGCTCTTTCTGCCCCGTAAGCGAAAGATACTCCTGATAGCTCTGGGCCATCAGGAACTTCTTCTCGGCTTCATCGTAGAATCCATCCTGCAACTGCTGCTTACCCTCCCGAATATGCGCCTGCACAGCCTGACGCAAGGAATCATCTACTCCTCCCTCAGAAACAGCTACCCCCAAAAAGCCCGCCATCAGCAGCAATAATGCCACAATACCCACCGAAAGAGACCTTCGACCATACGAATTCGACAAAGATTCAGGCATGTTCAAAACTAACCTCCTGCCTAAAAAACCACCCTCAGTTAAAACAACCCCACCGGGATCACCCTTCAGAGAAAACTTCTTCTACAAAACCTTCCTTACTTCCACCTGTATAGCTTAGCATACTTCAGTTTATTAAAATTCGCCCTTTTTTGCAAGCGAAAAATCTGCTATACCATAGACTACCCGATAATATCGCAATTTACTATACTGCTCAACTGAAATCTGGACGAAATCTTTCAAAATTCGCCGGCAAAAAAGCGCCCTAACAGGACTAAAACAACCGATTCTCGAATAAAATGTAAATATAGGCAACCATGAGCCATCTCAATATATCAAAACACAAGCTTACCCTCGCACTCGAAACATCCGGCAGGCTCGGCTCCGTAGCACTGGCACTTGGCCCAAAACTCCTTGCCCAGACTACCTTCACCGCTCCTATGCGACACAGTGCCGAGATATTCGGCGCCATCACAGCACTGATGCGCCGCTTCGAACTATACCCCAAACAACTACACCACATCTATATCTCCATTGGGCCCGGAAGCTTCACCGGGCTGCGTATCTCAGTAACAATCGCCAAGGCAATGCACATCGCAAATCCCGTCAGGATTGTACCAGTCGATACGCTCGACGTCATCGCGGCGAATGCCTCGTCCGCCGAGCAAACGCAGCCCATCGACAGAATAGCAACGATTCTCGACGCCAAGCGCAATCAGTTCTACATCGCCGTACACAAGCGACCGGAAAACCCAGGCAATGCCCCGCCAAAAGCGAAATACGAAATACGAAATACGAAATACGATACACGACATACGACATACGATATACGACATACGAGACTTCCAACCTGGCGGAAGGTCATTCCGGATTCTCTAATGACCGCCACACATTTTCTCGACACATTTGCAGACCCGGCCAAGCCGATCCATCTCCTCGGAGACGGTCTGCTATTCCATAAGGACA
>JAUVXL010000148.1 GCA_030603595.1 Sedimentisphaerales bacterium
TTAGCTCGGACCAACGGCGTAATGTTCCTGACGAGAACTTGTGGTGGTCCTTCCCGCGAAAGCGGGAATCCAGTTCTTCATCCCCTGGATTCCGCAGCAAGTGCGGAATGACAACTCATAAAATAGATATTGACAGAGTACCAGGACGCCATCCCCAAGCTGCGCTTGAGACTGCCACGCGCTGGCGAAGCGATAGACGCAGACCAAAGATACACGGGCAGGCCTGTCCCGAGCGCAGTCGAGGGGATGCCCGTGCCACCAGTAGGAAGCGGCAGCGAGTACGCCTTAATCGAGGGCCATTGAGAAGTAGTTTTTGGCGTTATTGAAACAGATGTCCTCTACCATTTTGCCCAAGAGGGCGGTGTCGTTGGGGAGCAGTCCGGCTTCGACGTCGTTGCCCAGCATGTTGCATAGTATTCTGCGGAAATATTCATGGCGCGGGAAGGATAGGAAGCTTCGTGAATCTGTTAGCATTCCTACGAATCTGCTGAGCAGGCCCATATTTGCGAGGATTCTCATCTGCTCTTCCATTCCGTCTTTCTGGTCGAGGAACCACCATGCCGAGCCGTATTGTATTTTGCCGGGCACAGAGCCGTCCTGGAAGTTGCCGATCATAGTCGCAAGGACGGCGTTGTCCCGCGGGTTGAGGTTGTAGAGGATGGTTTTGGGCAGGTCGCCGTTGGCGTCGAGGCGGTCGAGGAATCCGGATAATGGGCGGGCTATCAACTTGTCGTCCATCGAGTCGCAGCCTATATCCGGGCCGAGGGCCTTAAACAGCCGAGAGCTGTTGTTTCGCAGGGCGCCGATGTGAAGCTGCTGGACCCAGCCCGCCTCGTAGTCCATAAGGGCGAATTCGACCATCATCGCCGATTTGAATTTGACTTGTTCTTCGCCAGAGAGGTCTTTGCCGGTGATTATTTTTTGGAAGATTGCCTCAATTTTGCTCTCGGTATAGTCCTCGGCATAAGGGGTATCGAGGCCGTGGTCGGAGAGGCGACAGCCGTTGTCGTGAAAGTATTTGTGGCGGTCCCGCAGGGCCTCGAGGTATGCGTGGCAGTTGTTTATCTCGATATTGCAGATGCAGCCGAGATGATCGATGAAGGCGTTGAGGCCGGGCAGGTCCTCAACGGCCATTGCCCTGTCCGGGCGAAACGCCGTGTGGACCTTGATCTCGAAACGGTCGTGCCGGATTTTTCGGTGATATTCCAGCGAATCGAGCGGGTCGTCGGTCGTGCAGACCAATTTGACGTTCATCTTTCGCATTATGTTGCGGACGCTGAACTCGGGGGTTTTGAGCATTTCGCTTGTGCAGTCGTAGATTTCCTCGGCCGTATCCGGGCCTAAGAGCTTGTCCTTAATGCCGAAGAGACTTTTCAATTCGAGGTGCGTCCAGTGATAGAGCGGATTACCGAGGCAGTAGGGGACGGTTCTGGCCCACTGCTCGAACTTTTCATAGTCGCACGCCTTGCCGGTGATGTACTTCTCAGCGACGCCGTTGGCCCTCATCGCCCGCCATTTGTAGTGGTCGCCGTAGAGCCAGGCCTGGGTTAGATTTGCGAAGCGGTGATCGGCGGCGATTTGATTGGCCGGGAGGTGACAATGATAGTCGTAGATCGGCATCTTCGCGGCGTGCTCGTGGTAAAGGGTTCTCGCAGTTTTGCTCTGCAGAAGAAAATCTTCGCTTAAAAACTCCTGTGCCATCTGTTTTCCTCGTTATAGGTCGGTCTTGCGGGCCGGTTAGTCGTCGGATTTCTGCTCTTTGGTTTGTTCCTCGCGCAGGCGCTGGGCTTCGCGTTCATGGCGCTTTTTCAGTGCCTTCTCTCGCGGCGACTCGGCATTTTTTACCTGCCTCGCCCAGTCGGAGATCTCGCTCCTGGTCTTAGAGAGGCGCTGGGAGACCTGCTTGGGTTGAGTCTTCTCCTCTTTGCGAATCTTGTGAATCCATATCGCGTAACCGATCCATCCAATCCCTATGATCGGCAAGGCGACAAACATAAATATCTTGTACAAGTCCATAATGCCCTTCCGAGACTAACAACGCATCTCCATTTACCGGCCAATGCACCATTTCGCTGAATAATACACTAAAGGCCACCCAGGGTCAACAAATAGCAAAATTGCCGGCGTCAAGCAGCGTTCAATCGAGGGTCTGTGCAACTTAGCTGCCCCGGATACTTTTCAATCCTCGGACCAGTCTTCCGATTCCCTCGGCGGCGGTTTGTTTCTGGAGGGCTCCGTAGGCTATTCTCAGGTGGCAGGCGGATTCGAGGCCGAAGGTTGTGCCGGGGATTACCGCTACTTTGTGGTCTTCTATCAGCCGTTGGGTCCGATTCTCGGTGTCTGGACACACGGCCAAACAAGTTTGACCGTGCCACCCTTCGTGGTGAATTTGATTTTTTTTCAACAGGCCCAGCAATACGGTTTTTCAGGCGATATAGGTTGATGCTGCGGTTGTCCCGCCTCGGCCGGTCCAGTTGGTGTGGAAGACCTCGCCTCTCGGCTTATCGACTCGCTCATAAGTATGGGCGCCGAAGTAGTCTCTCTGGGCCTGCAGCAGGTTCGCGGGCAGGCGCTCGCTGCGATAGCCGTCGTAAAATGCCAGGGCCGAGCTTATCGCGGGCATGGGAACGCCCATCTCGACCGCCGCGACGACCACGCGGCGCCAAGCGGCCTGGGCCTTTTCGACGGCGTCCTTGAAGAACGGATCGAGCAGGAGGTTGGTCAGGTCCGGTTTTTTGTCGAATGCCTCCTTGATCTTGCCGAGGAAGGCCGAGCGGATAATACAGCCGCCCCGCCACATAAGGGCGATACCGCCGTAGTGGAGGTTCCATGTGTATTCGGCCGCCGCCGCTCGCATAAGCTGATAGCCCTGGGCGTAGCTGACGATCTTCGATGCGTAGAGGGCCTGTCGCAGGTCGTCGATGAACGCCTTTTTATCGCCGGCAAATTCGGCCTTCGGGCCGGAGAGCACCTTCGATGCGGCCACACGCTCCTCCTTCAAAGCCGATAGACATCTCGCAAAGACAGCCTCGCCTATCAGCGTCAACGGCTGGCCAAGGTTCAACGCTTCGATGGCCGTCCATTTGCCCGTTCCTTTCTGGCCTGCGGTATCGAGGATCAAATCGATAACCGCATTGCCGTCCTCGTCCTTGTAGCCGAGGATGTCGCGCGTAATCTCGATAAGATAAGAATCGAGTTCGCCGGCGTTCCATTCGGTCAGGACCTCGTGCATTTTTTCGTTGCTGAGGCCCAGGCCCTCTTTCATAATCTGGTACGTCTCGCATATCATCTGCATATCGCCGTACTCGATGCCGTTATGGACCATCTTAACGAAGTGACCCGCGCCGTTCTCGCCGACCCAGTCGCAGCAGGGCTCGCCGTCGTCGTTTTGAGCGCATATCTTCTGGAATATAGGTTTAACCGATTCCCACGCCTTGGGCGATCCGCCCGGCATGATGGATGGTCCCAGCAGTGCGCCTTCTTCGCCGCCCGATACGCCGGTGCCGATATAGAGCTTGCCCTTGCTCTCTACGAGTTCTGTTCGGCGGATGGTGTCGGGGAAGTGCGAATTGCCGCCATCGATTATGATGTCGCCGTCTTCGAGATGCGGCAAAATGGTTTCGATAAAGGCATCGACCGCCGCCCCGGCCTTTACCATGAGCATGACCTTGCGGGGCTTGGCCAGGCTCTCGACGAATTCCTCGATCGAATGACAGCCGATGATGTTCTTACCCTTCGCCCGGCCCGCGATGAAGTCATCGACCTTCGAGACCGTGCGATTGAAGCACGCGGCCGTGAAGCCCTTGCTCTCGATATTCAAAATCAGATTCTCACCCATTACCGCCAAACCTACCACGCCGATATCAGCCTTTGCCATTTTCCTTTTACTCCTTTTTTTTTGCCACTAAGGCACTAAGTTTTCAAGTTCAGTATTTCGAGTTTGCTTTCCTTACGAACGTCCTCAATGGCGGCATTATAAACGTCGCTTCGCCCGAAATCAAGGCTCTATTAGCAGCCGAAGTTCTCCGTTGGCGGGCAGCTTAACCGGCAAACCTGTGTGGAGCTGCTCTCCGGTTCTCTTCTTCGAGTCGCCTGAAAGGTCTTTGACCGTGTATTTGCCTTTCAATTGCACAGTGAACCATTCCGGCAGCGTGTTCATGCGGGGCCAATCTTTGCTAAAGCCCATGTATTCGCGGTATCGCGGGATGTCGAAGATTAGTTTCCCTTTCCAAGGTTTCTCGGCCTTGACGACAATCGCCAGCGAATCGCCGATTTGAGCTGCGCCGAGCTTGAGGTCTCGCCGCCAGGGTCGGGCTATCAGCCCTCGGGTGTGCATAAGTGCGTGCATAATTACTGTGCGGACGCCGTTGGATTCGAGCTTCATTGTGCCCCATAGTTTTGCCGTTTCCAGGGGCTCGGCGGAGCGTGCTACGTTGGCGGCCATTTCGCGGTCGGTCCATTCGATGGCTTCTTTAACAGGCAGGCGGTTAATCAGGTATATCCCGCCCTCGAGCGAATCTGCAAAACCGTCGATTGAACTGCCTTCCCATGCGTAGTTCTTATACGCCGGCTTGAGCAGATTCCGCAGCGTCTGCTCGACCTGCCCGCGATAGACATCTTCGCCGACCGCCATATCATAGCAAAGATAGCCGACGTAGTTGTACCCCCAGCCGTCGCTGAGCCTCCCCTTGGCCGAGCCCGGCTTATCGCCGATGGTGTTGAACATCATGCCATCGGCGTTGAGCCCGCGCGCAAGAATCTGATCGAGCATGTATTTGATAGACTTTTGATACTGCTTCGCCTTCTCCGGATTCACACGCGACTCGACTCCCAGGAGCAATCCGAGACCGCCGATGATTTCGCATCCGTGGTCGCGAAGTCGGCTGGGGACGAAATCGCCCTTGGTCAGATAGTAGTCGCCTAATCGCTCGGCCCAGGCGAGGAACTTCTTTTCCCCGGTCATCGTATATAGCCGAGCCAGGGCCTGGAGTTGCTCCCCGTTGACTTCGACATTCGTGGACAGGATTTTGCCCCAGGGCGTATCGATCTTGGCGCGGCCCCAAAGGTCTTCCTGGATACCCTTCATCCGCGCAAACCATTCGTCCTTACCCGTAACCTCGACGATTGCGATAAGCCCGTCCTTGACGTATTCGGAGGCCTGATAGACGACTTGGTCCCAGGGCAGGGACTCTTGCTTTGCATTCTTGCCGAAATCCCAGGGCACCGGGATTCGGCCGATGTGATTGCAGAGCTTGATTTCCGTATGAAGGATATCCCGCACGGGCCCGTTAAGCGCCTCGGCATCCACAACGTGAGCGGCCCAGACCAGGAAGGGATAGCAGTCCGCAGCCGTATCGCGATAATTCCATCGGCCATCCGCTTTATACAACCCGGTCGCAGGATCAATCTGCTTCAACGCCCGCTCATGCAGCCACCGATGCACCTTGCTAAGGGAATACCCCGCAATCTCGGCCGATTTCGCCGCTTGCTCGAAGGCCTGTTGGGCAGAAATTTCGCTCGCCCTCGTTGCTGCCAAACAGCATGTTAAACCAATTGTAAAACTCAAAAATACGATGCGCATAACTCGCTCCTATAAATGTCCGCATGGGCCTATGCCCGTTCTGCCTTCTGCAATCTTCATTAGCCTCATTTGACCGGCAGTATGTAGTCGAGGCCGAACATGTGTTTCTTTACGGCGGCGGGGTTGGCGCCGAGGATGGTTACTTTGAGTTTGTTCTTGCCTTTGACGAGTTTGCACGGGCCGAGCTTGATGTCTCTTGCTATTACGGACGGATTGAAGAAATCGGCCGACTCCGCCTTTGTCTGGCCGTTTATGTCGATTCGGCAGATAGCGTAATCTATGGCCTTGGTGATTCCGAGGGTCACATCGTATTCCCCGGCTTTGTCCATATCGAATTCGACGGTGAGCGTATCGTTCACCTTGCCGTCCCGCCACCAGAGTTGGGCGTTCCCGGACCAGTTGTACGTGGCTATATTCTGGATTTCGGTGACACCGCCGGTGCGTTCGGCGACGGGGAGTTTTTCGCCCTCGATTGCGCCTTCGACAATCCTCGGCTTGATAATGTCATCGACGGCCCGCGGGATGGGCCGTTTTGCCTCCATTGGATCGGGCTTGACATCCCAGCTCGCTCCGGGCCTTGCGTACCAGAATGTTGCCGGGGCGTAGCTCATCGTGGTTGCCGCCCAGTGCCATAGCTCCATATCGAACTGGATGGACTTGGTGAACGGAATCGCATCCAAGGCGCGGAAGCGGGAGTTGACCGTGAAGCCCGGCTTGAGATTCCCGTCGCCGCTCGGCTGGGCGTGGAATGCCGATTCGAAGAAGGCCGGCTTGCACCACGCATAGCCGTAGTAGTCTTCGCTGCCCGTGCCGATATGGGATGGAAAGTATTCGCCGTCAACATATATCTTCTCGTCGCCCTCTCCCCACCATGTATTGGCCGTATTGAACAGCGTCAGGGCGTCGCCGACGTACGTGCCCTGTCCTTTTACGGTGATCCAGTTCAGATCGAATGCTCCGTGGTCCTTGGCCTTATCATTCGATTGCGTCCTGACCTCGGGCCACTGCTTCCACGCCGCGTGGAAATAGCACGACCGCTTGTCCCATTTCCAAGGCCCCGTGCGAATCAGCCCCTTAGCCAGCTTCACCTCCTGTGAGCCTAAATTGAGTATCTCGATCTTTGCCTTTTTATCGAACGGCATCACCCAATAACATGTCAAAGCCTCGTCGGAGACGTTCGTGTACCATGTCGAATGAGGCCGAATGTGGTAGCCCGTCCCGAAGAAATCGCCAATGGGGCACCAGATGGTTTGCGTTCCGTCGAATGTTATCTTTAGAATGGTGGAGCGCAGGGCCTGGGAGAGGTTGTCGGCTTCTAACTTGAATTCGAGCGCACGAATCGCTTTGGGCCCGTCGATGGTTATGGATTTCACCGCGCCCGAGGCGATTGTGCCTTCGAGCGTATGTTTGCCCGTGCCCGCTGCGGCCGAGCGGTCATTGTCTTTTAGCATCTTCTGGACGCGGTCGAGAGTTGGCTTTGCGCCTTTGAGACCCTCCATCGTGAACGACTCGACCTTAGTCTTGGGCTCGTAGGTTCGGTAGTTGATTTGATAGTAGAGCGCTTCGCCCTTACGAGCGCCTTCGTCGATCAGGACATCGGTTTCGTAGGTTATCTTGCATCGCTTTGCGTAGGGGATCGGCAGATACAGGTTGTGGCCGCGGTGTTTGTAGGGCGTTTCGGGCGAGACACTTCTGGAGAGTGGCTCTGCGACCAGGAGGCCCTTGCTGATCAGGTCTTCGGTCGGCCCTTCGATGGCGGGCTTGGGATTGCCGTCGAAATAGAATCGCAGCGTTCCGTTGCTGAACTGGCCTCCGCCCGGCCCGTGCCACGTCGCCCAGATCCGAACGACCGCCCCGGGCCCGTTGGCGTCCATCATAACATGCTCTTTCCTGCCGTTATTTTCCTCGACGCGAACGAAGTAACTTCGATCCCAGTTGGCCCACCACGTAGGCGACCCCGGCTCGGTCGAATTGCGGTCGTAGCTGCTGAACTGCTTGCAGGTATAGGCAGGCTCAGGCAGACGGGCGATAGTGTCCCGATCGACCATCTCTTCAAGAAGCGATTCGAGCGTAACGGCCCCGACAGCCGGGTTTGAAAAGATATCGACTGTGCCCAGACAAACAAGAGCGGTCGTTAATGCGATAAGAGTCTTTTTCTGATTCATCATTTCACCTGTTCCTTATAGAGCGTTCTCGTAACTACCCAGGCCAACGTCGCGCCGCAGACCATAATACCAGCGCCGGCCGAATAATCAAGAGAGGATAGAGTTGGGGGTGTGTGGCCAGATTTTCTGGCAACACAACTAATTCGAGATGATGAGGAGGTGAATGAATCGATGAGCACGCGCCCCTTGTCATTCTGAGCCGAAGGCGAAGAATCCGGGCGAGCAGCAGGCGAACCATTCGACTATGCGGCACTTTCTTGCATTACAATGCAGATCCCTCGCTGCGCTCGGGAGACAGGGGGACGAGCGGGGCGGCAAATGAGTGTAACAGCTTGTTGCTAAGATGGTTATGCCATACCAGAAAAGTTGGCTGCACCTGTTGGGGGGCTGCACGGGCAGGATGCCCGTGCTACTGTGGAATTGTCGGTATTGATCCGTCTGCGAGTCTATGCAGGACTTCGCCGGCGTGGTGGACTACCAGTATCCCTTCTGCTTCTTTGCCTTCGTAGTCTGCGATGTTTATCTCGGCCGGGTCCATGTAGCCTAAGTTCACCTTTTCGCAGCGCTCCTTGCTTATGCCGGTGGCCAGGACTACGTTGACGCGGGGGTTTTCGACGCCGTCGATGTATGTGCCGATGCCTTTTACGTGGGTCGAGTGCGCGATGATGCCTCGCGGGACGTCGGCGAACCGCTCCATTCGCGTGCGGAAGTAATCCCGCGTGTGGTAGCCGATTTTATCGAGGTACTTGCCGTGAGTGTACGAGATTTCAGTGATGTGCGGGGCGTGGATAATCAGCGTCGCACCGTCGGCGAGAACCGGTTCGAGCTTGTACATGACCTTGCCCGCCGTCCATATATCGTCGTACATCTTCGGCGCCAGGCCGAGGACTGTGTTGTAGGTCCTGTCCTTATAAACGATGTGGACCTTGTTGGACAGATCCGCCGCCTTCTCCCACGCCTCGACGCAGTCGCCCAGAAATATCCCCTTTAGTTCGTCGAGCAGGGCGACGATGGCGATGAGCTGATGCGGCATCTTGATAAACGATGCGGCCTTCTCGACGACCTTCCGCGTCACCGTCCACTTATTGCCGTTAATCATCGGGTTGGTCACCACCGCGCCGAGCCAGTGGAAAAAATGAATAATCTCGTCGCCCGCGATGCCGGGGAAGATGTACTTGTGCCCGCCCGAAAAGCCCACAACCTCGTGCGGAAACACCGGCCCTAAAATGAAAAACTCATCGTAATCGAAGATCAGCTTATTGATAGCGACATCGACCTCTTCGCGAAACAACCCGCCGCTTATCTGGTCAATCTCGTCGGCCGAGATCGTACCGATGGATTTGAACGTATCGGGCCTGTCCCACTCGTGGTTGAAGAACTTCACCGAGGCGTACTTCGTTCTTCGCTCATCAAGCGTCATCGAGAGCCTCGTGCAAATCTGCTCTTCGCTCATAGGCTGATGCGTACCCAGCGCGACCAGGCAATCGACCGCTCCGGCCTTGCCCCCAATCTGCTCGTGGATCATTTTGAATACTTCGCCGACAGGCCCCGAGCGCGTATTATCCGGAATTATTATCAGAATTTTTTTGCCGGTATAGTCATATTGATTGAAAAATTGCTGCACCGCTTCTGCAGCCTGTTGGTTAGTTACGAAGCCCTGTTTGTTTTCTCTTTCAATAAGCATAGTATGCGATTCAAAACCTTTGTATAATTTAGCTTAACCTAAGAATTTATAGAAACTCCAATCTTGCTATATCCACCCATCCGCCGACTAATGGTATTTTCCTGTTGGCGTGTTGGGCGCCACTTACTCTGGCAATATAGTAGTTGCCTTTGAACTGTACAATTTCAGGTGCGTGCACCTGGTGTAGTTCATGAAACCAGGGACGTTTATCGGTTGGAAAATTATCCGGCTGGTCGGAGTGAAGAATAACGGTAGTAGTTTTTTCATCAAGTTTGCGATGTCTTATGAATAGGTAATATCCTTCCGGGCGGGCTACTACATATGGTGATTCCAAGTACGAATGAGTGCAGGTCTGCATTGTATCAATGTAGACAATTTCCTGCTGGCTCCATTTATCAAGGTTTTTGGAACGTCGAAGCATAATGCAGGCTCTACCTTGTCCATTGATTTTCTCGTACTGGCAGTAGTACATCAAATATGTATCTTTAATCTTGATTATACAAATATCGCGAGCGTCATTTTTTTCAAACACCACATCACCGAGTCCGGACAACTTAAACGGATTTGTAGTCTTTATGCATAATGTCGTACCCCCTGGCCTGCGATAAAACATGTAGTATATACCATCTTTTTCGATAACAAAGGGAGCATGCTTTTGTGGTCGGGTATTGGTCGTTGAATCCTTGGTTGCAACGGGATTTTCCGTCAGCAGAGGGGGATGCTTTTCATAGGGCCCAAAAAGATTTTTACTTGAGCAATGAAAAAAACTCTGTTCGCTTTCCCATGTCCCTGTCCCCATAATGCCTATACAATGCCAAATCCCATCATTATCCTGAAAAATGCAAAAGTCATTTAAATGATTTTGGGGGTATTCGATTATTCTGGTCCAGCTCGATGTAATTGTAGGTGTTTTTGTCGGCGAATCTGACTTGGACCGCGAGCAGCCTTTGGCTGTTTGGATACATCGCTTATCTTCTTTACAACAGCCGGGATTGAGTGTGGAGATACCTGCTGCTGAAACAGTTGCTAAACTGTTGAGAACAAACTCTCGTCTGGTTATTTTTTTCATAGGTTATTTGTAACCGTTCACAATAATTCGGGATAACAGGCATTGGTCCAGTGAGCAAGCAGTGTATGATGAATAAAATCAAAGACATTTCGGTTCTGTTTTTTACATGTTGCCAATATAGTCCAGATGCGTTCGCACCAGCGCATGCCAGCATCTCCGCGAGTGCCTTGTGTTATCCTTCGGTCAATCACCACAGGGCGAATCTGTCGCTCAGTGCCATTATTAGTAGGCTCAATTTCCGACTCAGTCAAAAATCTGAAATAATTCTCAGCAGACTTACCCTTGAACCGC
>JAUVXL010000203.1 GCA_030603595.1 Sedimentisphaerales bacterium
TGTTTGTGCGATACATTTGCGACCTCCATGTGCAAGCATTTTGGGCGTATTTCTATAATTCCTTTTCACTTGCAATACTATAAGTCATATGTATCGCATTGTAAATACTAAACTTAAATTCTACACAGCAAGCCCTACTTAGCCCCGAAGCCCGCTTCGGGGGCTTATTGCTCATCGAGCGATTCGTATTAGTTTTCCTCCGCCGGGGGGCAGGGTCAGGTCGATTGCGGCCTTCTTAGCAGAGGTCCATTTGGCGGTCGCGGCGTCGAAGAGTTCGAGTGTGGCGGGGCCGATTAGCGGGGCGGTTACCTCGGCGGTGTAGTCCAGGTTCACTACGATCACATGGGTCGGTTTGTCTTTGGCCCCGAAGAGGCCGAGCAGGAAGCCGCGGGGGCGGGCGGGGGATTTCGAGGGATCGAGGCGGAAGGGCGGGTTCGTCGGCAGGGGTTCACAGCCGGGCTCTCGCATTGAGGTGTGATACACGCCGAGCGAGCGCAACGGCTGGAGCTCGGTCGCGATGGCGAGGAATTCGCGGTTGTAGGATTTGAGCGCATGGTAAAGAGGTCCGGGCGTTCCGTCCAGGCCGACGAGGCTGCCGTGGTGGTTCGCGCAGGCATATACATAGTAGCTGATGCCCTGCGCGCCGTAGGCCAGCGTGGAATAGACGAGGTATCGCAGTTCGTTCGTATTGGGTACGCGCATGGCGGTCGGCGCCCATGTGCAGGCCTGCACGATATTGAGAAAGGGCACGCCCGCATCCATCGCCGCACGCCTTATCATCGCGAGGTTCAGGAAGTATTGGTTGCTGTCGCTGTTGAGCCTGAACTGGTAGTGGTCGTAGCTTATCAGTGCGGGCTTTACCTGCTCGACGTATAGACGCAGATGCTCCTTGTAGGCCGTGACCACGTCGCCCTTGGTGCCGAGTTGCTTATTGCTGGCATACGTCGGGAAGAGGTTGATATAGGCCAGGTGCGCCGGGTCGCGCTGTCGCAGATATGCGACCAGCCTGCCGAGCGCGGGGAACTGCGACGCATCGGGTTCGTCAATAAGGTGGTAGGCGTAAAGTGCCGGGTGCTTGCGGACGCGGGCAATGAGGGCGTCAAGCTGGTCGCGGCGTTTGGGGTCGTCGAGCGAGGCGGGCGTGAGCAGGCCGTTGCGGAGTTGGCCGCGCAGGCCGTAACGGTGCGCCACGTCGAGTTCCTTCTCATCACGGCACCAGACGAGGTTGAAGCCCCCTTCGACCATCTGCTGCGCGACGGCATCGGTGAGCGACGGGCCGCACCAGTAGGTGACGATTGGCGCGCCCACCTGCCAGGAGGCGGCGCTTTTGGCCTCGGCCTCCGCCGCGTGCATCCACGGACTGTGCGCGAACAGGGCGAGGCAAAGAATGTACGCAAATTTCATCATAGTTGAGCGGTGGATTAAGATTTTCATAACTTCAAATCCTCCAGTGTCGGCAACGCATCCGGCGCTTCGTCCATCAGGCCGTTGTAAGGCGTTAGCATAGTTCGTGTTGCGGAAAGCTGAAATCGCTAATGTCACCCCTGCGAAAGCAGGGGTCCACGCCGAAAAAAGTGGATTCCTGCTTTCGCAGGAATGACAAACACTGTTTTCGCAACGGAAATTAGTCTAAGACAAAGCTTCACCATCGTCCAGATAATTCCGGGCGGATACTGCAATCGGCCGCGTGTGCATAGGGAGATTCTCCGGCATATCCGGCTATTTTTCTTCCGCAGAGGGGTGCTCGTTGTTAATATGGGCGTCAATCTGGATTACGATACATTTTGCAGAAGCCTTGTACAGTACGAATTCACGGAGAAACTTATGGCTGATATGCAGGAATTCCAGGAAACGCCGCTCGAACCGGAAGAGCCTCTCGCATCGCAAGCAGAATACAAATCGCAGGCGCAGCTCGAATCCGAAGCACTGCTGAACCCGGAAGAGCTACAGCCGAGGCGTGTGATGTCGATAGACGCCCTTCGCGGGTTCACCATGTTCTGGATCGTGGGCGGCTGGTATATCTTCGACGGCCTGCATAAGGCACTCAATAATGACACAACGGCCTGGATTAGCAACCAGCTCAAGCACGTCGAATGGGAAGGATTCGTCTTCGAGGACCTGATTATGCCGCTGTTTCTATTCGTCGTCGGCGTTGTAATGCCTCTGGCCTTCAACAAACGCCTGGCACGAGGCGACAGCAAGAAAAGGCTCTACTTTCACATCGTCCTGAGATCCGTCATTCTCTTTGTCCTCGGAATGATCGCCCAGGGCAACCTGCTCAAGCTCGACCTGGGAGAGCTAAAGATCTTCTGCAACACGCTCCAGGCCATTGCTGTGGGGTATCTCATATCGGCAATTATCATGCTCAACCTCCGCGTCGCATGGCAGGCGGTCGCGACCGTGGCCCTGCTACTGCTGTTCTGGGGCCTGATGATGCTCGTTCCGATACCAGGGCATGGGCGCGGCGTATTGGAGCAGAACGCCAATCTCGCACTCCACATCGACCATTTCGTCCTCGGCACATTCGACGATGGCCTCGACTACACCTGGATACTCAGCGGCATAACATTCGCCGCCACGGTAATGCTCGGCGTGATGGCCGGACACCTGCTCGGCTCGGATAGAAACCGCGGCGCCAAGTTCCTCCCGCTCCTGCTCCTTGGCGCAGGCTGCCTCGCGCTCGGGTCGTTGTGGGGCGGATGGTTCTTCGATATAGGCAAGTTTAACTTCCCGATCATAAAGCGACTCTGGACCAGCTCCTTCGTTATCTTCGCAGGGGGCCTGAGCTTTCTATTGCTGGCGCTGTTCTATCTCGTCATAGACATCTTCAAATTAAGAAAATGGGCCTTCGTCTTCGTCGTCATCGGGGCTAACCCGATCTTCATATACATGGCCACCCACATATTCAGTTTCCGCCATATCAGCAACCCGGTCGTAACCGGCCTCGACCAATTCGTCGGCCCCTGGGCGGACTTTATGCACGCCCTCGCAGCCTTCGCAGTAGTCTGGCTGGTCCTATGGTACATGTACCGCAAAAAGACATTCATCAAGATCTGAATCGCCGATTCGATTAGCTCCTTGGCCGTAACAGCTTGACAGGAGATCCTCTAAGCCGTACCATCGATTCGAAATGTGATCTCCGGTGATGAATTTTACTCTTCCCGAAAGGAGCAGCGTTATGACAACTCGCAGATGTATCTTGGTTTTAGTGGTGTTGATTGTCTTCGCAAGTGTTGGCTTGGCTAACGTCCCGGAATCGGCTTTCAATAACGACCCGTGGCCTATGGCCAAGGATGGGCCGGTGAAGGTCTTTATCCTGGCGGGCCAGTCCAACATGCAGGGCCACGCCGCCTTGCGCACGCTCGAATATCTGATCTACAACGAAGAAACCGCCGCCGAGTATCAGCAGTGGAAGGACTGCCGGGGCGACTGGTGCGAACGCAGCGACGTTTGGATATGGACGACCGACGGCGAGCGGTACGGCAACCTCAAGCCGGGCTTCGGCCAGAGCGATAAGAAGATCGGACCGGAACTGGGCTTCGGATGGGTCATCGGTGAGGCGATGAGCGAGCAGGTGCTGCTGATTAAGACCTGCTGGGGAGGCAGAAGCGTCAAAAAGGATTTCCTTCCCCCGAGCGCCGATCCGCCCTCGGATGAACAACTCCAGAAAGAGTTGGATAACGCCAAGAAACGCAACCCGAATGCAACGATGGACGAGATCAAAGATCGCTATGGAAAAGCCTACAGGGACACCATCAGGCACGTCAACGAAGTCTTAGGCAATCTCAAGCAGTATTTCCCCAAGTACGATGAGAAGCGAGGCTATGAGTTGGTGGGCTTAGTCTTCTTCCAGGGCTGGAACGACATGGTCGATGGCTCGCAGCGAGAGGAAAAATTCGTCAACTACACTAAACGCCTGGCCCAACTGATCAAGGATGTGCGCAAAGATTTGAAAGCCCCCAAGTTGCCGGTAATCATCGGCGAATTAGGCGCCGGAAAGCGAGGCGACTTCCAGAAGGCCCAGGAGGCCGCGGCGAAATTGCCCGAATTCGAAGGCAACGTAAAATTCGTCAAGACACGCGACTTTTGGGAGCCCGAAGTCGAGAAGATGGTTAGCGACGGCGTCTGGAAGGGTCCCGACTGGGTCAAATTCTACAACGTCGGCTCAGAAAAAGGATACCACTACCTCGGCAGCGCAAAAATCTACTACAAAATGGGCAAAGCCTTCGCAGAAGGAATGAAAGAATTGCTCGAAAAATAGCCCCCCGACAACTTGTACCGGACGGAAAGACTATGTGCGCTCGAATTCTTAGAAGAGACTTTATCAAGAACACGATTGCAGGCGGTATCGGAGTTGCCGTTTTGCCCGATCTTACGGAAGCCCAGACCGCCGGGCAAACCGAAACTCGCTACGTCGCAGCCTATGATACTGAGTCGCCGGCGTGCCTGGCGGCGTGTCGAAAGATTGTCGAGGTCCATAAGCGATTCGAGATGCCGGCAACGTTTTTCATCGTGGGCAGAACGCTCGACGCCAATCCAGCCGAGTATCGCAAGCTATTGGACGACCCGCTCTTCGAAATTGCCTCGCACACCTATTCGCATCGAATGTTGCGCGACAACGACTTTTGCGGCTCGGCCGTCTCGATGGACGAGCGGAGAAAGGAAATCTTCAAGGGAAAAGAGGCCGTCGAGACAAACAAATCTTTCATCTCCCTGATCTGGCATCCATGGTCCCTGGCCAAATTCGACCCGGATATGAAGATGCTCGAATTCACATTCACCCACGTCCGCCGCCTCAAAATGAAAACCTCCACTTACGCCCAACTATACGAAGACGTATCCGCCCGCTGTTTCATCTCGCTAATGGTCAATAATCAATTGCTTAGGTCAGCCCCAGTCGCCCGGCTTCGTCGTAAAGGGCGTAATGTTTCATTTTCTTGAATAGTGTGGTGCGGTTTATTTGGAGCGCCTTGGCGGTCTCCTGCCTGTTCCAGTGATTCGCCTTGAGCGTCTGGCGAATAATCTCCTTCTCCGGCCCGGCCAGGGCCTCTTTCAGGCCCATCGCCTCGTACCGGTCTTGGCGACCCGCCTTGGCGGGCTCCTGCTTTGTCGAATCGGGAAGGTCGTCGGCGCCGATGAACTTGCCCTTGCTCAGAAGCGCAGCCCGCTCGATGATATTCTCCAACTCACGGACATTCCCCGGCCACGAGTATCGCTCGAGCAGCTCCATAGCTTCGTCGCTGAAGCCGAGTTTATTACGATCATGCAGTGCTGAATATATCTTCAGAAAATGCTCGGCCAGCAGCTTGACGTCGCCCACCCTCTCGCAAAGAGGCGGCAGCTTAATCTTCACAACGTTTATCCGGTAATACAAGTCTTCACGGAACCTGCCCTGTTTCACCTCCTCATCCAGGTCACGGTTCGAAGCCAATATGATTCTCGTATCGACCGTAATTGTTTTATTGCTGCCGACCGCTTCGAATTTCCTGTCTTCGAGCACGCGCAGCAGTTTGGCCTGCAGACCGGGCGAGGCATTGGAAACCTCATCGAGAAAGATCGTTCCGGCGTCGGCTGCGAGGAATTTGCCTTCCTTGTTGGTCACGGCTCCCGTGAAAGCCCCCTTGCTGTGCCCGAACAACTCGCTCTCAAGCAGTGTCTCGGGAAGGGCTCCGCAGCTCACCTCGACGAATGGTTGATTCCGTCGCCCTGAGCGATGGTGGATTGCCTTTGCCAGCATACTCTTGCCTGTGCCCGACGGCCCGGCCATCAACACCGTCACTTTGCTGTCCGCCACTGCCTCCACCAAGTCAAAAATCTTCGCCATCTTGTAGTGATGGCTGATTATGTTTTCCAGGCGGTATTTTTGCTCGAGCTGGAGCTTCAGGTTCTCGTTTTCGCTGATAAGCGATTGCTGCGTGATCGCCCGCTCCACCGCCAGCCGCAGCTCGTCGTCCACAATCGGCTTGGTCAGGTAGTCGTAAGCCCCCGATTTGATTGCCATCACCGCGCTTTCGATTGTGCCGTAGCCGGTTATCACAAGGACCACCGTCTTCGGATGGTCTCTGCGAATAATGTGCAGCAGTTCGAGCCCGTCTCCGTCCGGCAGGTTCACATCGGTTATCACAAGGCAGTAGTCGTTCGCCGACAGTTTATCCAAGGCGCCCTTAAAAGTCCCGGCGCCCTCGGCCGTGAATCCCTCTAACGACAGGAACTCGCACAGCGAATCCAATATGATTCTATCGTCGTCTATCACTAATATGGTCGTGTCTTTCATACAGTCTCTCGAATCGTGTTCATGAGTTGGCTATTAAGTTGCCTTTGAGCGGCAGCAATACCGTAAACACACTCCCGCCTTCCGGCACATTCCCGGCCGTTATTCGTCCGTGATAGACCTCCAGAATATCACGGCATATCGCCAGGCCCAATCCGGTCCCCTCCCCGGGGGCCCTTGTTGTGAAGAACGGCTCGAAAAGGGACTCTGCGTCCTCCGGCGCAAAGCCGGGCCCCGTATCTTGAAACTCCACCACCATAGCCTCTTCGCCTTCAAGCCTGCTCGATACCTGTAGCTCACCGCCGTTCGGCATCGCATCCAGGGCATTCTTAGTCAGGTTGCAGAAGACCTGGAACAGGTTGCCGCTGCGGATTGCCGGCAGATTCCCGCCATACTCCCGCAATATGCGAACGTTCAGCGCATCGGCCTGCGGTTCCATACTCTTTATTGCATCCTCAATGATCTGTTCGATCCTCACGTACTCGAGCGATGTGCGAGTGCGGCGAGAGAACTCCAGCAGCTCGCTGGTGATTTGCATCATTCTCATAAGGCCCTCGCGGCACTGCGCCAGATATTCTTTCGGCTTTTCCAGCTTCTCCTGCTCTATGGCCCTCATGGCGAGATTCACATATCGCAGTATGCCGTCCATAGGGTTGTTGAGTTCGTGGGCCACCTTGGCGGCGAGCCGGCCGAGGGCCGCGAGCCTCTCGGCCTCGGCCAATTGTCTTTGCATGTTTGCATCTTGCGTTACATCTTCGATCAAAACTGTCCCGCCGACGGCCCCTTGGGCGTTCTTCTTCGGCAGGGGGGTGCAGGTGATTCGCAGCAGTTGCGTCTTGCCTTTCAGCGTGTAGGCCACCTCATCGAAAGTCCGAGACCGGCCGCTTGACAGCACGCTTCTGAACTGCTCTGTCCATCCGAGCCAAACCTTCTCATCGGTGCCCCTTGCCAGTGATTTGTCGATGTAGTCGCCCGGACAGATCAGATTGCTCACGTGGCAGTTGGCTTCGGTAATCTTCAGGTCCTGATCGAAGACGGCAATTGCTATCGGCAGCGACTTAATGATGATTTGCCTTCTGCCGTCGCTGTTGGGCCTGCGCTCGCGGCGTGATTGTGCCGCCCAGAACCGCTCCTGTCGGATTGTTTCGCTGATTTCGACATATAGTGGCCTGTCACCGTCGAATTAGTAAGTGCCATTTCGAGCCCGCCTCTGGTTCGCCACCGGCACAAAGCAATCTATATTTAGCCTGCGGTTTTACCGCAGGGCTTGAGCCACAAAATTTCAGTTGACGCAGCACTATGCAATGGAGCATCATTATCGTCCTATCGAGCCTGCGCGTTGTAAAATATCAACACTCCCGTTGTTATTGTCGAACAACCCAAGCCCCGCCTTTACCTGAAAATGTAAAATCCTGCCAACAAAGGACTAAGTGCGTTTTCCCCGCCCCCAAATCGCTCTGCCGCAACCGTCATGGGGCCGTAGGCGTTGCCCTTCCGCAACGTTCATAGCGGTCCGGTTGCACGTCGAGACCGTG
>JAUVXL010000297.1 GCA_030603595.1 Sedimentisphaerales bacterium
GACGGTCGGGCACGGGAACGGCCGCGACTCCCCCATAGTCGATCCGAGGTGGGCGAAATCGACAGCGGGCGGTGCCCACGCGCTCACGCAGGCTTTCAGGGCCGTCCGCCCGCCCCCGGGCAATGTGGAGGATCGCGATGCAATCCGACGCAGCGCGGCGGCCCGGCCGCCGCCGGTTTCTCGGCAGTGCCCTGGTCGCTGCCACGGCGCTCGCGCTGCGGCCGCTCTCGGCCGCGGCGCAGCTCGCGCAGCCGCCCCGCCTCAGCCAGGGCGGATTCGCTGAATGTTTGCTTCTGCTCAATTTTACGCTCTGCAATCTCCACAATATTAACCGCATGATCACCTATTCGCTCGAGGTCATTAACCGTGTGCAGAAGCACCGGCAACTCGGTGGACACTTGGTCCGACAAGTGCTTTCGCGACAACGTCGAAAGGTAAGTCGTTATCTCCAATTGGAACGAATCGACAAAGTCTTCAATCTCGCGCACCGATGCAAGCTTCTTGGCGTCATTCTCAATAATCCCCTCGACAGCCCGCTCGAGCGCCCGCTTTGCCACCTTCGCCATCCGGATTATCTCACGCTTCGTCTGTTCAAGAGCAATCACCGGCGTGTCCAGCAGATGCATCTCAAGAACCACAGGCCGCACCGCCGCATCACTCGGCCGCTCTGGAACAAGTTTCACAACAATTCTCACCAACGTCCCCGCCAAAGGCAAACACATCACTGAGTTTCCAACATTGAATATCGTATGAGCAATCGCGATTGACCCGGCAATCGTGGTAGGCCCGAGCGCCCACGGAGAAACCGCCCTAACCAGGCTGCCGAAGTAGCCAAAATGAATCAATGGATAGGCTATGACACACCCAAAAATATTGAATATCGTGTGCGCCCACGCAGCACGCTTCGCCCCAAGATTCGCCTGCAGCGCCGCAAGCTGAGCCGTTATCGTCGTGCCAATGTTACTGCCCAATACAAATGGTATCGATACGGCCAAGGCGGTATCCCAATCAGCCCCGAAAGCCCCGCCAATCGCTAGCAACTGCACGATGGCCACTGCCGCTGAACTGCTTTGAAGAAGCATTGTCACCACCGTCCCGGCCAAAATCGCCAACAATGGCTGGTTCCCTAACGAGACGAACAGTTCCTGCACCTTCCTACTCTCCTCCAAAGGCTCGAATGCGTCTTTCATAAAACCGATACCGACAAACAGTATCCCGAACCCGAGCAGTATTTCTCCTATGCTCTTATTCCTTCGAGTTCGGCTAAGGACTTTCATAAGAAATCCAATCCCAACCGCCGGAAGCGCGTATGCCGTTATCTTGAAGGCCCCAATGCCCGATATCGATACCAGCCACGCCGTCGCAGTTGTCCCGACATTTGTCCCGATTATCACGCATACCGCCTGTTTGAGCGTAAGAAGACCCGCATTGATAAAACCGATTATCATCACCGTAGTCGCGGAGCTTGATTGAATCAGAGCCGTAACGCCGGCGCCAACAAGAAACGCAACCACCGCACGCTTAGTCATCGATTCAAGTATGTTTTTGAGTTTCCGGCCCGCCACCTTCTTGAGCCCATCCGACATCAGACCCATGCCGAACAAAAACAAACCCAATCCACCTATTGTGCCAAAGATCATATCTTGGATCATATTTCTTCCTCTATAAAGGACAACACACCACAAGGACGCACAAGCCGCCAACCATCATGCGGCTGCGCCCCGCTGGACTAATAGTCGCCAAGTTGTGTGCCAGTATTATCCTTTCTCACTACGCCGGTCAAGATAAAATCCCCCGCCCAAAACAGAAAAGATCCATCGAATTCGCCCGTGTACCGACAGTCTCGCTCATTTGAACATTTGGATTTCGATATTGTCCCGTAAGGGGTCCCTCGCGGGGTTTAGGATTTCGGATTTAGTGCTTCGGATTTCCGGACTTGACGGCACCCCTCCTCGCATTTCGACATTTGTCATTCCGTATTCGATATCGAAGGTTCGCCCGTGGCAAATTCGCTACTACGCAAGTCCCCCCAGTATTTCCACGCCCTGCTGAATCTTCTCGTTACTCGTCGCATAGCTAATCCGAAAATGCGTATTCCTCTCGCTGAACACATTCCCCGGTATTATGAGCACGTTGCTCTCAATCGCCTTCTCGACGAACTCCGTCGCCGCCCCGCCGGGTGCCTTAATAAAAGCATAAAACGCCCCGCCCGGGCGAACAAGCTCGAATTTGTCCCGCAGCCCCTCGTAGATAAGGTCCCGTTTCCTGCCGTATGCAGTCACCAACCCGCTAACATCGCAATCCATCGCCGCAATCGCCGCCTTCTGGAACGGCGTCGGCGCACAGACAAACGTATATTGCTGAACCTTCGTCATCTCCTCGACGACCTCCCGCAGTGGTTCGCCTGCAGCGACATACCCCATCCGCCAGCCCGGCATCCCGTACGATTTGCTGAACCCCCGCATCAAAAGCGTCTTATCGTAGTATTTCGCAATACTCGGGCAAGGCCCGTCATAGCAGAACTTCTCGTATATCTCATCGCTCATCACGAGAATATCCTTCTCCGCCGCAACCTTCGCCAGCGCCTCAAGCTCCTCGTCCGTATAAACCGCTCCCGTCGGATTCGCTGGCGAATTGGCGATTATCAACTTGGTCTTGTTCGTAATCGCCCCGGCGATTCGCTCAACAGGCAGCCGAAAATCAGGGTAGCTATCGACGAAGACGCACCGCCCGCCCAACATGTTGATAATATGCTTATAGATCACAAAGTAAGGATCCGGTATTATCACCTCGTCCCCCGGGTCGATAAGTGCCATAAACGTCAAAAGCAACCCGCCGCTCATCCCGCTGGTAACCAAAACCGAAGGCCTCTCCCACCCGAATTCCCCTTTAACCTGCTCTGCGATCTTAGCTCTCAGTTCCGCGTCGCCCGCAGTCTGAGAATACTTATTTTCCCCGTCCCGAATAGCCTTAATCGCCGCCTCCTTAACAACCTCAGGCACGTCAAATCCCGGCTGACCAATAGAAAAATTAACAGGATCATCCAACGCCGCCCCCAATGCAAAAACCTTACGAATCCCGCTCGAATCAATCTTACCAACTCGTTCTGAAAGCATCTTCTTCATAATGCAAGCATAATACCCAACTGCCCCGGATAATCAACCCAAATCCCCCACTCCGCGCATTCACTTCGATATTCGTCATTCGTAATTGGATGCCTACGGTTCGCCCTCGACGAATTCAGTGTTCCTCCCCCCCGCGCCCGCCATGTCGGACTCGATGCGGAGTCCACAAGCTTGACCGCAGAAATTCATGCGTTCCCCGCCGCTTCGCAGGAATCCTCCTATTCCCCCAGAATCTCCTTCTTCCATGCGATTAGTCTTGCTACTATTCCTTTGATTTCCTCATTGAGTTGGTCTTTACACAAAACATGCTCCTGGAGAAGCTTGCGCAAGGTCTTACCGCGAGGCACACACACACCGCTCGCTATCTTGGTGAATTTTTCGCTTTGGTCCCCTTCTAATATATCTTCTACCACCTTCTCATCCTCCGTAATCCCACCTTGAGCCGCTCTCAAGACTTCTCTTGAATAATAAAATTCAATCTCACGCTTCTCCAGGATATGACACGCTAATCCTGCCTTTTTCAGAGCGTTCTTAAACTTAGTTGCGTTCTTTGATGGTTGCTCATCAGGTTTTGCATCTCTATCCCTCACCCAATAAGTATATTTCTGAGCAGGTGTAATGTTCGATACATCAATCGCCCCAGAGATAATCCCCTCTGCAGCGCTCCCCCCGTACTGAAGCACGGCGACTGCCACGAATGGCACTGCCGTGCATTTTTAGCCTTCTACGCGCAGACCTTCATACGGAACATGAAGAGAATATTATCGATCTCTATCCTGTATTAAAATATTGCTCCGGGCAGCCGGATGAATATAATGTTTTTGGCTATCCTTG
>JAUVXL010000301.1 GCA_030603595.1 Sedimentisphaerales bacterium
AGTAATCGTCTATCACACATATAGCATCCTGTCCATCGTTGACACAGATTTACACTGTTCTTCATACATCCATCTTTTAGCCCATTTCGCCGAAATAAGCAAACAATTTCTGCCGTCTCGCCACAAAGCCACAAATGAGGAAAGACTCCTCTTAATGGTTTATTCTGATGGGTTGCTTGACAGGATGATATGCTTGCGGTTAGGTTTTGTGGAGATGGCTATAGTAGCTATCGAGAAGGTAGATATTGATACTGATTTGGCTAAATAGGAACGACGGAAATAGGTTATGGGTATGTCGGAGTTACGGTTTACTTTGCCGGATTGGGTGTCCGGGTTTGTTGGTGAGGGGGAGGTTGTCTGCTCTTCTGTTGAGGAGCGGATGGGGTTTGTTGTTGGGGGTTCGCGGGAGAATGTTCGGCAGGGGACGGGTGGGCCTTTTGGGGCGGGGGTGTTTGATAGTAACGGCAAGTTGATTTCTTTGGGGGTTAATATCGTCGAGGCAACCAATTGCTCGATTCTTCACGCAGAGATCGTCGCTATCGCTCTTGCGCAGCAGGCCTTGGGACGGTATGATCTGAGCGACGGCAGAAAAGAGGATTACGAATTGGTTACGACCACCGAGCCTTGCGCGATGTGCTTCGGGGCCGTGCCTTGGTCCGGCGTATCTCGCCTGGTATGCGGGGCGAGGGGTGAGGATGCCCGCAGTATCGGATTCGACGAAGGACCGAAGCCGGCGAACTGGGTCGAAGCGCTGGAGCAGCGCGGAATAACCGTAGTACAGGATGTACTGCGCGATGAGGCGGCCACCATACTACGAGAATACGCCGAACGCGGAGGAACAATCTACAACGCGGGCCGGTAACCACAGTATTCCTGGAGCAGCATAGCCTCAACCCAAAAGTTCGGCCAGCCAAAAAGTCTCATAACACCTTGAAAATAAGGATGTTGCGATCACCCGATAGAAAAAATACGCACAAAAAACAAGAAGATACAAGATTGTATTACGGCCGGGCCTTAAAGTTCGATTTCTACGGGTTCGTCTTCGGGGATTTCTATTGTGCGGGTCTTTCCGTTAAGAACAAGTATCAGCCGAAAGGGTGCATCGCTCGAGATGTGGATTTTGCGATTCGATGAATTGTCTGCATCGCCGCACAGCAACGAGACAGTCTTGCCGGCGAACCAGTAGCGTTCGACGCCCACGCGCTTATCGGAGGTGATTCGCCAGGTGAGCGTATTGTTGTTCGCGTTGGGGCGCAAGCCGATTTTGTATTCGAGCAGCAGAGCGATCGGCGCGATTCCGCTCCATCCGACGAAGTCTCGTTTTGCCGGTCGGCCGGGCGCCAGTTTCTGTGGTGCATAGTTCTCCCAGATAGTGCCCGTCTGCTTGAAGACCTCAACGACGTTGTCCAGGTGGTTCAATGCAATCTCTCGGGCCAATTCGTCATAACCGCAGCGTTCGAGACCGCGAACGACCATAACGTTGGTCGGGGCCCACGATGCGCCGCACCAGTAGTCGCCCATAGGGCTAAAACTTTTCTCGTCGGCGGCCAAAGTCGGCACTCGGTGGAGCGTCTTGAAGGTTTTAGGATTATCGAGTTCCGCAGCCAGGGCCTTTGCCTGGTCGTCCGAGGCCACGCCGGCCAGGAGCGTCCAGAATCCTGCTATCGTCTTTACCGGTATTCTTTCCTCGCTCAGGGTAAGGTCGTAATAGAACCGGTTTTTCGGATCCCACATCTTCGCGTTGATTATTTCGGCCAGTTCGTCCGCTTCTTTTTCAAACTGTTCAGCCGGCTTTGCCTTCCCGATCTCCCGGCCAATTTCTGCCAGATTCCTTGCGAACAGCACCATCTCCGATGACGTATCGATTGCGGTTCCGCCGCCGAGGAGACCTGGATTGCGGGCCGAGTTGTCCATACTGGCCCAATCGGTCATATACAATCCGTTGCCCTGGCGAATGTATTTCTGCAGCGCCCGGTAATAGCGGACCAGCGGCTCCCAGATATTTCTCAAACGCTCGACATCCCCGGTTATGCGATAGCTCTCGACCTCCGCCCAGGCGAAGATAGGATGATTGAGAGTGTCTAAAGTCAAAATAGGGTTAGGTTTCGGGGCTTTTCGCCGGCGGAATTCGATATCGACTTGCTTCTTTCCGGCGTGAAGGTCGTATCCCCATCGACTAAAAAGCGGCTCGTGCCGGGCGTTTACCCAACTTGAATAATCCTTGCCGGTCGTCCGGTTGATTTCCCGGCATATCTCACCGTCGGCGTATTGCTTGGCGTAGAAATTGTCCAGCGAGCGGATGCCGGGAACGTGCGGGTGGCCGTAATTGCAGAACATCGTTAGAAAACACGTATCCCAAAGAAAAATGTTCTGGTTGAAGGCCGCGTCGATGAACTGCGAGACCAAGCCGCTATTTGGCGCAGGCTCGTGAAAATTCTTAAAACCCAGTTCCCAAGCCTTCCAATAACACGCCACATACGATTCGTCTTCGTCGAAGATCGGCGAGGGCAGCTTGTTCTTCGTCGTCTCAAAAACCGGCAGTGCATGCGGCTCGTAACTCTTCTTGGCGAAATACCGCCCCTGTTCGGCCCCGGCTTTCAAGCCAAGGCCCGCCAGCACAGCCAGCAACAGCCCCGCAAAACGCAGCATAACCTTTCTCCTAATGATAGTGCAGGTGTCCGGATTGATACCGAGCCCTGAACGGGTTAGAACGGGTTTAGCATTTCCTTGACCTGTTTCGTGCCCCAGATGATCACTTCGTCGATGAAAGAACTCTCCGGCACGTCGATGCAATGGACAAGCGTTCGCGCGAAATCCTCGGCCGAGGGGTAGCCTTCCAGCCAGTCATCGTCTATTCCGGCGGCCTTGCAGAAGTTGGTTCTCGCGGCGCCCGGGACGAATGAAGTTGCCTTTCCTCCCCACTCGGCCATCTCCAGATGCAGGCAGCGGGTAAAGCCGACCATCCCGGCTTTGGCGGCGGTGTAAGCCGACCAGCTTGGCCAGGAATAGTGCGCGCAGCCGCTGGAGACATTGATGATATGGCCGCTGCCTTGCTTTTTCATCTCGCCGACCGCCTCGCGGCATCCTTTCATTACCGAGATTATGTTCACATCCATCACCTGCTGAATGTCCTCGTCGCTCATCTGATCGACTTCGGCGATCTTTATCCCGGCGCCGTGGTTGTTCACGAGGACATCGATACGGCCGAATCGGTCCTTGACCGCAGTTAGGAGCTTCTTCCAATCTTCCGTCTCGACCGCGTCTGCCCGCACAGCAAGCAGATTCTCATCGGCCAGCTTTTTCTCGGCCTGGTCCAGACGCTTCTGATTGCGCCCGGTGATGGCCACTTTCGCCCCCATCTCAAGGAGCATTCTCGCCGCCTCATACCCGAATCCCGATGATCCGCCCGTTATAACGACTACTCGATCCTTCACATAATGTTTCATCTCGACCCTTTCGTAACGAGCCAATATGGCTCAATCGTATTCACAAACGTTATACCGCCGACCGGTTCGGCCAGGGCTGTGCTAAAATACCAGAACCGCTTTGGCAGGTCAATATGCTCGTATGTCGGATGTCGTATATCGGATGTCGTATTTCGTATCGCGGGGGAATCCCGGCGGGGCAGGAGGGTTGGGTTTGATCCGGCTTCGCCAGAGGCTTCGCCGCGACAAGTTGGGTTTGGTTTTTTGCGTGGGGCGGGGTAAAAAAAATGGTTCATCCGGATAATGCGTAGGTGGGATTGCATATAAGAGGACATGACCTTACACTTACTGAAAAATCTGAAAGGTAAAGTCATGTCCACGAGTATGTTATATCATACGTTTGGAATCCTTGGAGTGCAATACAACAG
>JAUVXL010000049.1 GCA_030603595.1 Sedimentisphaerales bacterium
AATCACGAACATCTGCCGGGTCTTGTTCTTGGCGATGCCGGGTATAAGAATCGCATCGTTGGTGCGGTTCCAACGCGGGGCGGCGTCGATGCGGATATTGCCGCCGTATTCGCCTTTATCAATCCCCTTGCTGCGAACAAAGGCGCCGTCGCTGCGCCGATATACGGCGTAATAGTTTTTATTATTTTTCCCGTAGCCGTTGACAAACCAGTCGCCACCAGGAGAAAGCGAAATATCGCCCTCTGGTTTGGGAAACATCTTAGGTGTGCCCATTTGCCCGACGATCTTTTTCTTTTCCATGTCATAGAGAATTTGCTTATCCCCTTCTCGGCCGATGAGGATATCCTTCTCGTCCCATTCAGGATGCCCGCCGATAAATTGCTCGTGCAGGGTTAGTCCTGTGCCGTCGGCATTGATCGAACATGGCGTGTTGACCTTGTCGCCTTTATTGCGCATTGTTTTGCTCCATCCGCCTCGTACAAAGAAGTAAACGCGGTCGCTGTCTCGGTTCCAAAGCGTGTGGTTGATGAACAACCCTGTGTGATCTAATTGGGGTTTGCGCTTTTTTAACTCCTTTTCGAGTTGACGGTAAGAGACGAGCAATCGCTTTTTGCCGGTTCTAACATTCACGATGAAGATACCGTCGTTTTCCGGTGCTATTTCGTCTTTGGACCAATCCAGAGCTTGCGGGTAACCGGTCACTAATCGCAGTCGCGCCAAGCGACCGTAATTTATGGCAAGAAAGGCCGAACCGTCGGCGGCGACGCCGCCGTTACCGATAGGTGTGTCACCGAATTTGTATTCGTGAACGCGTTCTTTCTTTTCAATGTCGTACAGTACGGTAAACACTTTGCCTGTTTTTACATCACGATCGTTGAAGAAGAACTGTGTTTCAGGTTTTAATGGGTTCCAATAGAACATTGTCCCCTGCTGTGGATTCCACGCGTGGCATTTATCTAATCGAATAATCTTGTTGTCATGATGGGTATCGACAAGGATCACTGTAGCGAACTCTTCGGGAGTGGGCAAACGATCTATTCTGTCGATTTCAAGGCCCAGCACATATCTGCCGCTGGCGTTCCATGGGATCGTCTGGCATTGGCCGATGTAGCCAAAAAAATGGTGTTTCGCCCCGGAGGTAAGCTGCTCGACCGAGAGTTTAATATTTGCAGATTCGGATCCGAAGGCGGTTATACCGCCAACAGCAAATACAAAGAGCAATAAGTAAGCGATCCGTCTAAGCCTTCTTGGGCGATAAATCAGGCCCCGCCGATTCCATTGACTGTTTTTCATTCTTGCCCCGACTAAACAAATACTTCCTATCCTTTGACCCACTCTTCATACACCCGGTCTAACGCCGCCTCTTTCGGATCGCCGGCGTGAAGCGCAACTCTATACCTCAGCCTGAGCGTATGTCCCTTCTCTAATCGCCAAGGCCGCTTCTGGAAGTTCAGCGGAGAAGGCGACAAGTGACCGTACTCCCGCGTAAACCAAATCGGGGACCATGGGTTTTCCGGATGCGTCATAACGGCGATGCCTTCGACAAGATCGCCGCGCCCCCGGCGTTTGCCATGGTAGCCGCACCATCTGGCCTCCTTGCCGTATGTCCCCTCGGCGCCGATGCCGCCTTCGGAGTTCATCAGAACCCCGCCATAGGGTGGTGATATGTCCGAAGCCGCCCGAATCGCAAAAAACGAGTGTTTAGCCTTCTTAACCTCGACATCCTCCACCGCGATCAACTTGAAATCGCAGTCGATACACCACAATCGATCGCTCAACGCCGTCACGACAAACCTGCGCTCATCATTCATCGGCGAACCGGAATTCTTACTGACCCACTGACATTTATCGAGTATCTCCGCCGAACTCTTCGTCACCTCGCCGAGTCCCAAACCGACCGACCGTATCTGCCCCCTCTCCAACGAGTTGTCACCCCAGTAGTCGCCCCCGTTCATCGGCTCGCACCCCAGCCACAGCCCACGATGATGAGGATAAGGCAGAGCCGACTCGCTCGTCAGAGACATCCCCGAAACAGGCCCGTTCACCGGACAGAAATACGGATATTTGAGACTCTCATGCGCCCGATAGCTCGTAAGCGGCATGTTATTAAGACGCACCAGCACATTGGCGCCATTGAGATACGCCGTCAAACCCTTAGCTTCCGGCGCCGGCTTGGTGTAATCGATCGCCCCGGCCCGTCCGCAAGGCAATAACCCGGCACCCAAACCAAAAACAGCCGCCGATCCGCCTCGCAAAAAATCACGCCTACCAATATCCATATCAATATCATCTCCTATGCTATTTCTCGTACAAAATTCCATATCCCGGCCCAGCCACCCCAACACATCGGGCCTGAACCGCTTTCCTAACAGAATATCAAATCCGTCTCGAAAACTCAATCTTTCCAACTTCATTTTCAAGATATTCTTAGGCCGCAATAGTAGCAAAAAAAGGCTTGAATAACCTCTATACTATCAAAATCTTACTTTCTTTTAAGGATCTATTTGGGAAAATCCGGCACAAGAATACGTCGAGCGAGAATTTATCGGGGCCGCATCCGTCGTCCGTCTTTCCCGTCCTTTAGTGACAACCTCTTTTAGCCAAATCTGAGAAATCTGTGTCAATATCTGTGAAATCTGTGGTTCTCTTCGTGTAAATTCGTGATTCTTTGTGGTTAATCTTCCTTTTCCATTTTCAGGGTTTTGAACAGGAAGGCGTAGATATCTGCTTGTTCTTCTATTTTTTTTGTGGTTGGTTTTCCTGCACCGTGGCCGGCTTTGGTATCCACTCTTAGCAGGATGGGGTTTTTGCCGGCGGCTTTTGCCTGGAGTGTGGCGACGAATTTCTTGGAGTGCATGGGGACTACGCGGTCGTCGGTATCGGCGGAGGTTACGAGGATTGGCGGATACTTAGCTCCGGGCTTGACGTTGTGCAACGGCGAATAGGCATAGAGGACCTTGAACATCTCCGGGTCGGCCTCGGCGTTGCCGTATTCGGGGATCCAGTATCGGCCTACGGTGAACTTGTGGTATCTGAGCATATCGGCGACGGGGACTTGGCAGACTACCGCCCCGTAAAGGTCCGGGCGCTGCAACATGCAGGCCGCGACGAGCAGGCCACCGTTGCTGCCGCCGCGTATGGCGAGCTTTTTGGGGCTGGTGTATTTGTTTTCGATGAGCCACTCGGCCGCGGCGATGAAGTCGTCGAAGACGTTCTGCTTTTTATCGAGCATCCCGGCCTTGTGCCAGGCGTCGCCGTATTCTCCGCCGCCCCGCATATTGGCGAGTGCATATACGCCGCCGAGTTCGAGCCAGTTGACCACGGAAGTCGAGAACGAAGGCTTAATGTCGATATTGAACCCGCCGTAGCCGTAGAGCAGGGTCGCGTTGTCGCCGGCCAGCGCCAGGCCCTTACGATGAGTTATGAATATGGGGACTTTCGTGCCGTCTCTTGACCGGCAGAATACCTGCTTTGTCTCGTATTTTGACGGGTCGAAATCGATCTTGGGCTTTCTGAAAATGGTCAGGCTCTGCGTTTTGAAATCGTAGCGGTAGCTGGTCCTTGGAAATAGAAAGGATGTGAAGGAGAAGAACATCTCGGTATCGCTCTGCTTTCCCGAAAGGCCGGCGACGGTTCCGAGGGCAGGCAGGTGGAAATCACGAATGAATTTCCCTTCGGCGCCATATTCTTTGAGTTGGTGGTGGACGTTGTGCATATAGGCGACGATGAAGTGATTGTTTATCAGGGCGGCGTAATCGATAACGTCGTCGGCTTGCGGTATGACGGTTTTCCAGTCGGGCGGGGCGGGGTTTTTGAGGTCGATGGCGACGATTCGGCTGCGCGGGGCGTCGAGGTCGGTCTTGAAATAGAACAGTGAGCCGGCGTTGCCGATAAAGTCATATTCGGCGTCGGCCTTGTCGAGTAGCTTGACGAAAGGCTCGGAGCTTTCGACAGGGCGGTAATAGATGCGGTTCTTCGTATCGGTGCCGTGATAGACATTTAGGATCAGGAATTTGCCGTCTTCGGTGACAGCCGGGGCGAAGCCCAATTCCTTGTTGTCCGGGCGTTCGTAGATGAGCTTGTCTTGCGATTGCGGGGTGTTGAGTTTGTGCCAATAGACTCTGCTGTAGTTGGTTGCATCTTCCGGCGCCACTGTGGCCGGGGCGGGGAAGCGGCTGTAGAAGAAACCGCTGCCATCGTGCTTCCAGGCGATATTAGTGAATCGGCACCATTTGAGCGTCTCATCGAAATCTGTATCGGCGCCTATTGTGCGGATTTTGACTTCCTGCTCGTCGCTGCCGCTTTGGGATATTCCGTAGGCGAGCAGTTTTCCGTCCCAACTTACTGCTGTGGTGGTCACGGCGGCGGTGCCGTCTTTGCTTAGCTTATTGGGGTTGATGACTACCTGCGGATGCGGGTTACAGGGGGCCTGGACGTAGAGGACGGATTGGTTTTGCAGGCCGTCGTTTTTCCAATAGAAATATCGGTCGGCGCGTTTGGACGGAAGTGAATATCGGGGGTAATTCATAAGTTCGATGAGGCGGGCCTTGATTTTCGAGCGGGTGGGGACGTTGGCGAGGAAGGTATTTGTTAGCTTATTCTGCTCTGCGACCCAGGCCTGGGTATCGGCTGAATCGGGCTCTTCGAGCCAGCGATAGGGATCAGGGACCTCAGTGTCGTGGTAGATATCGACCGTAGAATCCATTTTGGCCGGGGGGTAGGCACGTTTGGCGGTCCGAGACGCTTCGTGACAACCCGAACACAGAATTGCCCACAAGAGCGGGGCGAGGAGTAAGTGAGTGTGCAACATCTTCATAACAGGCGACCTCATCATAGTCAGAGTAATTGCTATCGGTGCAAGATTAGGAGCATTAAAGAGGATGTGAAATGTGTTGTCAAATAGGAATTGGGCAGTGGGAAATGCAGGGTGTGAAATCATTTTCTGGCATTTATGCTGCGAGAGCATTTTGGAGATTCCACTAACTTTGCCACTGTCCACTTCGATCCATTCCGGCTAAAGCCATAATACCCTCGCCCGATTCGAAAAAGATAAACCCAATCAAACCCAATCCCCCCACCAGATTACCTCCCCACCTCCGCGCGCGCAATCCGACACCCCACATCCGACACACAGAATACGCCCCGCACTATTGAAGCGGCCGAGTGGCAGCCTCAAGGCCGCAGGCCTTGGGGATGGTCCTAACGTCCCCCTTTTCTCCGTGGCATTGGCATCTTGCCAATGGTTTCACTGTACAGACGCGTCTTTTTCGATCACCTTCTTGGCCTGCGTATCCTTGAAATCCGCCAGTTTTTTCGCCAGGCCCTCATCGCTCAGCGCTAGTATCTGCACCGCCAGGATCGCCGCGTTTTTCGCCCCCGCCTTGCCGATCGCCACCGTCGCCACCGGCACGCCCGGCGGCATCTGCACCGTGCTCAGCAGCGCATCCATACCATCCAAACCGCCCTCAGCAGCCAACGGCACCCCAATAATCGGCAGCGTGGTTCGCCCCGCCAGCGAGCCGGCCAGGTGCGCCGCCATACCAGCCGCAGCGATAATCACCTTTATCCCCTTTTTCGCCGCGTTATCGGCGAATTCCGCCGCTATATCAGGCGTCCGGTGCGCCGATATGATCCGCACCGTCGGCTCAATACCGAATTCGCCCAACTGCCGAACGCAACTCGTCATAACCGCCATATCGCTGTCCGAGCCCATTACTACCGCTACCGGCGTGCTTTTTTCAGATGCCATTTGCTTTCTCGCGTCAAGAATGTATAATAATCACAGTTTGCAGTTAAGCCGTAATAATACCGGCATCACACCGCAAATGCAAGGAAGTAGGTGGCCAAAATGCAAACCAGAAAACCCGTAGTGGCCGGTCAATTTTACCCCGCCCAGCACGATTCGTGCATCGCCGAGATTCACGAATTCATCGAGGGAATCCCCCCCCACGAGTCATTGCCCGAAACCATTGTCGCTGGCATCGTTCCTCACGCCGGCTGGACCTTCAGCGGCGCTCTGGCCGCGATGGTCTTCGCAGCCGTAAAGGAGCGCCACGAGAAGGTCAATACGTTCGTGATCTTCGGCGCCGCGCACGGCTATTTCGGCGACGCCCCGGCCGTATGTGCCGCCGGAACATGGCTCACTCCCCTCGGAGAAGTCGTTGTCGATGAAGAATTGGCCGAGGCGGTATTGAGCAGCAGCGACGCGATGGACGACTTCTACGCCCACGGCGCCGAGCACAGCATCGAAGTGCAAATACCGTTCATTCAAGATATCTTTCCCGGCGCCAAGATATTGCCGATCCTTGTCCCTCCGAGAGAGCAGGCCGTCGCGCTCGGGGGGGTCGTCGGCCGGATCGTCGCCAGGGCCGAACAAAAGAAAATAGTCTGTATCGGCTCAACGGACCTGACCCATTACGGGCCGGGGTACGGATTCACTCCGATGGGCGTGGGCAAGTCGGCTGTGCAGTGGGCGCGGACCGTAAACGACCGCAAGTTCATCGACCTGGCCGTCAAGGCCGAGCCCCAAGCGATGCTCGCAGAAGCCGCCGAGAATTGCAACGCCTGCGGCGCAGGCGCCGCAGCCGCAACGGTCGCAGCGGCAAAACAACTCGGCAAAACCGAAGGCGCCCTCCTCGCTCATACCACCAGCAACGAAGTGATGCGCGAGAAAATGAACACGACCAGCCAGGACAGCGTAGGCTACGCAGCGATCATATTCTGAGAGATACCCCCGTAAAAGGGCAATGACTTACCCAATCTGCCGGTCCGGCGCACTTACTGAATCCAACAATTGGGTTTGAGAATCATCGTGCAATCAGTACACAGGAAAGGTTACGAACCATGAAACAGAAATCCGGGACCCGAAATCCGCAATCCAAAGCTATTACTTCGCCGAGGCGCCGGAGCTTCTTGAAAACGATGCTGGCGGCCGGGGCGGCGCCTTTGTTTGTTCCGGCATACGTCCTCGGCGCGCGGAAAAGTACGACGCCCTCCGAGAAGATCACGCTGGGAGTTATTGGAACCGGCGCCCAGGGCCAATGGGACATGCGATCGTTTCTCAATCACAAAGACGTCCGAATCACGGCGATATGCGATGTGAACAAGCGTAATATCGAAAAGGCCCGCAGCACCATTGCCGATGCATACGGCGGGGATGATGTGAAGGTCTTCTCGGATTTTAGAAAACTCAACGAAGACCCTTCCATCGACGCAGTGCTCATGGCCTTGCCGGTGCACTGGCACAGCATTCCCGCGCAGGATGCGATTCTGCACGGCAAGCATATATACCACGAAAAGCCTATGGGCATGTCGTTCGAGGAGGCACGCCGGGTGAGGCGGGCGGTTCGCGAGAAGGGAGTTGTGTTTCAGTTTGGGACGCAGCAGCGGTCGGATTTACATTTTCGCTGGTCCTGCGAACTTGCGTTGAACGGTCGCCTGGGCAAGCTGAAGGAGATTGCGGTCTCGGTGCCCGGGGGAAAGCAGGGAGGAAGCTGGCCGGTGCAGCCGGCGCCGGAGTATGTGGACTGGGATAAATGGGTCGGGCCGGCGCCTATGACGGCCTTTCACGAGGAAAAGCTCAAGCGCGACAACCACGAGAATATCACGAATTTCTCGTTGGGCATGATTTCCTGCTGGGGCATTCACCACCTCGATATTGCCCAGTGGGGCAACGGGACCGACGATACGGGCCCGCGATTTGTCGAAGGGAAGGGGGAGTTTCCCAAGCAAGGCGATTTGGACGCCATTTTGCGATGGAAAGTCCGTTTCACCTACGCCGATGCGACGCCGGTGACATTCGTAAGCGACGGCACTGCGGGATTTGCGCATGGAATCCGATTCGTCGGCGAATCCGGCTGGGTACACGTCAAGCGCGGCTCGATGAACGTCGGCGATCCCCAACTGCTGCGCGACCCGCAGAATAAATGCGGGGCGATGCCGATTAAGCTGCCGGTCAGCGCCGACCACACGCGCGATTTCGCCGACGCGGTTAAGAATCGCCGCCGGGCGATCTGCGATATAGGCCCGGCCGTGCGCGGCGACACGCTTTGCCAGCTCGCCCTGATTTCCGTCAAATTAGGCCGAAGGCTCGAATGGGACCCGAAGGCCGAACGGTTCGTCAAAGACGAAGCAGCCAACGCCATGCTAAACCAAAGAAAATTCCGCGGCGACTGGAAGATGAAGGCGTAGAACGCGGAGCCTGAGGGCAGAGGACAGAGGCCGGACCCGACTTCCTCCTCCAGAGGCGAGTTGGCTTAAAGCGTTAAATCCAAAGAAGTTACGAGTATTGTTTGCGGTCAGACCACCAACTTTTACGTAGTTGATCCACAATAGTGTTCGCATGACGATTGAAGAGTGCGGGGATTTTGCTTATGCTCAAACTCATACCGAACATTTTGACCTTCGCGCGGTTCGCTTTGACGTTGATCTTCCTGGCCATGGTGGCCTACGTAGTCATATCAGGCCCGATGGCGATTCGCCGAAGCTATTGGAAAAAACCGATTTGACCGAAATATGGCCAAGTCTTTCTGTTGCGCAATATCAGGCCGAGAGTCAAGAGCGGCAGAGTGGCCGGCTCGGGCACCTCAAAAATTAGCTTTACTTCTTCGAGTGCGCCGATGTTGTTGTGGCGGGCGTCGTAGATTTGTATTGTCCAGGCACCCTGGGGGTCGCGGCGGTCGAAGATGCTGAGTTCGGCTGGCGCCTTTGGCCTGTATCGCCCGTTGAATGGGACCAGCCCGGATTCGATTGGAGTATCGGCCTCGTCGTCGAAGATTGTGCCGGTGTAATTTTCGCCGAATTCGCCGGTGATGTCGTAGTAGTTCAAGGTCAATCTCGTGCCGTCCGGGCTATCGAGGAAGAGTTGGAGGTCGTAGATGTTGGTGTGGGTCAGGGTGATCTCAACGTCGAGATCGATTATTGTGAAGCTGTCCGGAATGTCGATTACGGCGTCGTCCATCCAGGCGTCGCCTGTCGCCGGCTCCGCGGGGATTCGCAGGTCGAATGAGGCGGTGTAGATCAGCGTAAGCTCGGCGGATGCTGCGGGCGCGAAGGTTAGGCTGAGCGCGAGCAGTACGATAATCCGTTGTATTGATCTTTGAGCATTCATTCTTATATCACTTCCAAGCCTTCGCTATTTTAACATATTTGGGTCTGCCGGGTCAACGACCCTTGTTTGTTCCGGCGCCTCAGGCCGGCATTGTCCGTCTCGCTCTTGGGGGAGTTCAAGCGGTGATTTCATGGCTGTGGCGAGAGAAAATCCGTGAAAATCAGCCTCGGATGCGGTACGCTTGGCGCCAGGCCGTGACAGAATAGAGTTCTATCAAGGTTGGTGCTTCGGGATTCCCGCTGGAGTTTATCCCGCACTTCGATGCGGGGCTGGAATGACAGATGGCGGGCCCTGATTCTGTTGAAGGCTGCAATTTAGACCGCTTGATGCGTGTGCAACAGTGCGATTTTGAGGATCAGACTATGAGTAATGATATTCCCACTCAAGAGAAGGGCAGCGTGATTTATGTCATCAAGGTCTGTACGGTGGCCGCTCTCGGGGGGCTTTTGTTCGGCTACGATACCGGGGTGATTGCCGGCGGCATCGGCTTCTTGCAGAGACACTTCAACCTTGGTGCAGGCCTTGAGAAGGGCTGGGCCGCGGCCTCGGCGTTGATCGGCTGCACGATTGGCGTTTCAATCGCCGGGCTGCTGAGCGACTGGCTCGGACGCAAGAAGGTCCTGATCCTCTCGGCGGTCTTTTTTCTCGTCTCTGCCCTCGGGACGGCCTTTCCAAAGACCATAGCCCAATTCATTATCTTTAGAATAATCGGCGGTATCGGCGTCGGCGCCGCCTCGATCACCAGCCCGATGTACATAGCCGAAATATCCCCCGCTCGCATAAGAGGCCGAATGGTCTCAATCAATCAGCTTTTCATCGTCACAGGCTTCCTGGTTGTCTATATGGCGAATTTCTTCATCGCCGGGTACGGGACGGGGATAGACCGCGGGCGAGTTGCCGCACACGTCGCCGAATATGGGGCCGTTCTGGATAGCGGGGCGGTGGCGAAGTTTATTGACGATAGATGCGAGGATATCAATGATGTGCAGGCGGCGGCGTTTGTCGGCCGGCGGGGCGGGGCGCTTGAGGCCGAGGCCGTGGTTGATTTTCTCCAGGGGCATGGTGTCAAGGTTAGCGAGCTTGATGTCGAAGTGGCGGGTTACGGCGTGGCGTCCTGGCCTGTGCAAAAGGGTTGGCGGTGGATGTTCGGGTCGGAATCACTGCCGGCGGTATTGCTCTTGTTGTTTCTCTTCTTCGTGCCGGAGAGCCCTCGCTGGCTGACCAAGCAGAAACGCGGCGACGAGGCCCTGGGGATACTGGCGCGCGTCGATGGCGACGAATATGCAAAAACAGAATTAGCCGAAATCGAGGATGCAATCGCTCTGGAAAGCGGGTCTCTGACGCAGTTGCTCGAACCTAAGATGAGGATTGTGCTGGTTATAGGCATTGTCCTTGCGGTCCTCCAGCAGGTTACGGGGATCAACGTGTTCCTTTACTTCGGGACCGAGATATTCAAGAAGATGGGGTCCGGGACGAACGCAGCCCTGCTGCAGACGGTCGTTGTGGGAGCGGTTAATCTTAGCTTTACGATTGTCGCTATCTGGACGGTGGATAAGCTGGGCAGAAGACCGCTGATGCTAATCGGCTCGGCGGGGATGGGTATTTCACTTCTGGCGATGGGCCTGGCGGCGTTCTTCGGCAGGACCGAATTGTGGATGCTGCTTTTCATCCTCGGCTATATCGCCTGCTTTGCGATGTCGGTAGGACCGGTGACGTGGGTGATCCTCTCGGAGATTTTCCCGACCAGTATCCGCGGCCGGGCTATGGGAATTGCAACGGTGTGCCTGTGGGTGGCCAATTATATCATCTCGCAGACGTTCCCGATGATGGACGAGAACAGTTGGCTGATAGCCAGATTCCACCATGCCTTCCCGTTCTGGCTCTACGGCGGGTTCTGCATAATCCTGCTAATCTTCGTCCGGCGATTCGTACCCGAAACAAAAGGCAAGACCCTCGAACAGATAGAGAGATACTGGATGGATCACGCCGAGCAATAGGGCTGGCCAAGAAAAAAGGGCTGCGAGCCTGTTGCCCGCAACTCCATAGAAAAGTATTTATTCGCAGACAAATCTATACTTGCCTACGTCTACCCAGCAAGACCACGGCGCCGATGCCGAGGAGCAAGAGGGTGGCTGGTTCGGGGACAAGGACGATACTTGCATTGCCTCCGATATAAAAATCATTATCGAGCGGCTCCCCGCTTGCAAGAATCCCAGTCAGGCGCCGTGCCGGTTCATCATATGGTGTTCCACCGTAGATGCTTGTCAACTCGCCGTAACCGAACGGAACACCGTTGACGGCAAAACGCCAACCAAAAAAAGTTAGCTGGTTATTATCACCCGTATCCCAGCCAGCGAATATATCCCGGCCTATCTGCCCGCCGGAAACGGTAACCCGAGTGCTGTCAAAAACGTAGAGGCCCCCGCCTATCGACCCGCCGGAAACGGCAACTTGGCTGCTGCCATTGGCAGAAAGGTTCGCGCTTATCGACCCGCCGGAAACGGTAACCCGGCTGGTGTCAAAGATCTGGAGGCTGTCCATCGCCCCCCCGGAAACTGTGACCCGAGTACTGTCAAAGACATGAAGTCCGTATATCGCCCCGCCGACAATGTTTATGATGCTGTCCTCGTAGCCTGCCAGGCCATGATTAGTGGTTATACTTCCTCCTTCAAGAATGTTAATTGTAGTTCCCATCCCCGGCGAGCGATCGTCTACCAATACATAGTCATCGATTTGGTAGTTGATGTCATGTGTCAGGCCGTCTTTGAACTCAATCACAGCCATAACCGGTGAAGCGCCGGCAAACAAGACTACCGCCGCTGCCAGAATTTCCATTCTTCTTCTCATCATTAACATCCTCTGGCTTCTATAGACCGATTCCGACATGACGAGCATGTCTTGGGGTGAAAAAGGTAAACTTTCTCACCACTCGTCCATGAGCGTCTTCTACTATACTAAATATGCTGCAAAAGTCAAGGAGAAAGTCCTAAAAGACGTGCGTTTTGGCCAGAGGATTTTGTGGGTTTGCAGTTTTTTGGGGCAAGTCGTTGCAAATCTTGGGGATTTTGGTATTCTTCTTCTTTTAGGAAGGTGGTATGACGGATTTTCCTGAGTGTTTGACCGTTAACAGGCACAGAATCAAGGTCGTGCCTCGGTACGCCGAGACGGACCAGGCGGGGGTGGTGCATCACAGCGTTTTTCCGGTGTGGTTCGAGATGGGGCGGACGGAGCTTCTTCGGGTCAACGGGCTGGCATACACCGCCCTCGAGGCTGCGGGGGTTTTCTTTGTTATCGCGGAGATTCATGTAAAGCACCGGCGACCGGCGTACTACGACGACAAGCTGGAATTGGAGACTTTCTGCTCGAAGGTTACGGCCGGCTCGATCGAGCACCGCTATCGGCTTACACGGCCCGGAGATTCGACGCTTCTGGCCGAGGCCACGACGATTTTAGCATGTGTAAACAGTGAGGGCAGGGTCCGCAGGGTGCCCAAGTTTATGCATCCGGAGTAGCTCAAACTGAGCGATTTTGTTTTCTCCGTGGCCTTTATCCTGAAAGATTAGGCTCTGTCAAGATTGAAGCTATAGGCGTCATTGCGAGGCCCCCTGGGGCCGTGGCAATCTCCAGCGTTCGAGTCCGCCTCCGGCGGAAGATTGCCGCGTCGGCCCCGCCAAGGCGCGTCTTCGACTTCGGCCTCCTCGCAATGACAACCTCTAAAATCAACGTTGACAGAAGATTAGGATGTTTGTTTGACTTGGGCGAGGCGATTGGTTAAACTACCTTTTTCGTAATCGCAAGACGATAGGTATTTGACGGTCCAGTGGGCAGGTATGTCTGAAACACTTCCAGAGAAGAAAGAGAGCTGCGGTCTTTTCGGCATCTACGGCGACGAGGATGCGGTTGATAAGGCTTATCTTGCCTTACACAGTCTTCAACACCGCGGCCAGGAGTCGGCGGGGATTGCATCGAGCGACGGCGAGGAGATTCAACTCTATACGGGGATGGGTACTGTCAGGCGTGTTTTCCGGGCCGGCAGCACGATATTGAGCAAGCTGGCCAATCCGATAGCGATAGGGCACGTTCGCTATTCGACGACCGGCGGGAGCAAATCCAGCAACTCTCAGCCGTTGCTCTCGGAGTATTCCCGCGGCCAGGTGGCCGTTGCACACAACGGCAATCTGATAAATGCAGGGCTGCTACGCGATGAATACGAGGCTTACGGCAGTATCTTCAAATCGACGAGCGATACGGAGATTATCACGCATCTGCTGGCCAAGCCCAGCCATGTCAGCAAGCCCGACCCGCTGGTGCACGTTCTGATCCACCTTCAGGGCGCTTACAGCCTGGTATTCTTGTTCTCCGATTGCATCGAGGCTGCGCGCGACCCTTTTGGCATCAGGCCGCTCTGCATCGGGCGGACCGTTGCTGGGGCCTATTGCGTTGCCAGCGAGACGTGCGCGTTCGACGCCATCGATGCCGAGCTTGTCCGTGAGGTCGAGCCCGGCGAAATAGTCCGGTTGGACAAGAACGGGCTTACCAGCCGATTCTTCGTCGAGCCGGGCACTATCACGCCGGCACACTGCATCTTCGAGCATATCTACTTCGCAAAGCAAAACAGCACAATCTTCGGCGAAAACGTACACGAGTTTCGCAAGAAACTCGGGCGCCAACTGGCGATAGAGCACCCCGCCGATGCGGACGTTGTAATCCCCGTGCCGGATTCGGGGATATCGGCCGCTCTTGGATTTGCCGAGCAGAGCAAGATACCTTTCGATATGGGTCTGGTCAGGAGCCACTACGTGGGCAGGACGTTTATCTCGCCGGACCAGAAACTCAGAGAAATGACGGTTAATCTCAAGCTCCAGGTGGTGAAGGATGTTGTTCGCGGCAAGCGGGTGGTTGTGGTGGACGATTCGATAGTCCGCGGGACGACTACGAAGGGCAAAATCAAGGCTTTGCGTCAGGCTGGGGCAAAGGAAATCCACATGCGAGTGAGTTGCCCGCCGATACGGTATCCTTGTTTCTACGGGGTCGATTTCCCGACGAAAAAGGAGCTGCTGGCGAGTAACCGCAACCTCGACGAGATTAAAGACTTCCTCGATGTCGATACCATCGGTTATATCTCGCTGGAGGGACAGTTGGGCTGCGCGACTCTCCCGAAAGATCACTACTGCACGGCCTGCTGGACCGGCGAATACAGAATACCGATAGATATCGCAGTCAATAAGTTTGCTATGGAACGCTACCAGATGAGGATGTTTGATGAGGGCGACGAAGCGTAGCGTAAAGTGTAAAGTGTAAAATGCAAAGCCAAAACTCAAAACTCAAAACTGAACTGAAATATAGGGCGTATAAGTACTCCATCGCAATCATAGAGTTCCTGGATTCCCTTCCGAAGGATGTTTCAACTACCGTTATTACAAACCAATTATTGAGGTCGGCTACATCTATAGGAGCCAATGTTGTTGAAGCTAAGGGCGCCAGTTCAAAGAGGGATTTTACAAATTTTTTTAATCATGCTCTGAAATCCGCCAACGAGAGCTTATACTGGCTTGGATTGCTGAGAGACGCTAAGAAAATAAATGACAGCAGGTTACAGTATCTTCTGAATGAGACTAAAGAATTGGCAAATATACTCGGCTCCAGTATCTTGACGCTCAAAGGAAAACGATGAGCTTTCAGTTTTAATCTGTGGTTTTGAGTTTTGGGTTTTACGCTTTAAGTTTGTATTTGTATGGCCAAGTATGTAAGTTACGAAGATTCGGGCGTTAGTATTGACGCTAATGACCTGATGGTTGACGATATCCAGTCTTATGTGGCCGGTACGTTCGGTCCGCGGGTTATGGCGGGTAAGAACGCTTTTGCGGGGATGTTTCGGCTTGATTACGATGAGCGCCTGTTCAAGAGAAACTATAAGAATCCTGTTTTGGTTGCCTGTACGGACGGGGTCGGCAGCAAGGTTCAGTTAGCCGGGGCGGTCAAGAGATTCGATACGGTGGGGATCGATCTGGTGGCGATGAGCGTGAACGACATGCTCGTTCAGGGCGCCGAGCCGTTGTTTTTTCTCGATTATATCGCGGTCAACAAGCTGGAGCCGAAACTAGTGACCGAGCTTGTCAAGGGCGTCGCGGCGGGGTGCAAGCTGGCGGATTGCGCGCTTATCGGTGGCGAGACTGCTGAGATGCCGGATACGTACAGGAAGGATGATTTCGATATGGCGGGTTTCGCGGTGGGGGTTGTCGAGCGGAAGAAGATTATCACTGGCAGTTCGGTTCGGCCGGGGGATGTGGTGCTGGGGCTTGCTTCGAGCGGGCTGCACAGTAACGGCTACACGCTCGTTCGCAATATCTGCTTCAAGCAACATAAAATGAAAATGGCCGATACGCCGGCCCAACTCCAGGGGGCGACGCTTGGGGACGTGCTGTTAGAGCCGACGAGGATTTACGTTCGGGCGGTAATAAGGCTGCTGCGGCAGTACAAGGTGAAGCGAATTGTCCACGCGATGGCGCATATTACCGGCGGGGGACTTGTTGGCAATATCCCCCGTGTTCTGCCGAGCGACTGCAACGCGGTGATGAAAAAATCGAGTTGGCCCGTGCCGAAGGTATTTACGTTCCTGCAGGCCAAAGGCCCCGTCGAAGAGGACGAAATGTTCAGGGTGTTCAATATGGGCATCGGATATGTTCTGGTAGTGGCCGAGGACTTTGCCGATTCTATTATGAAAAAGCTTGCAAGATACGGCGAGAAGGTGTATAAGATAGGCAGGGTAACAACAGGAGTAGGCAAGGTGGTTCTCAAGTAGTTCAGAGCCGGATAAGTTGTCTTTACAGAAAATCTCGTACAAGCTTTAAGGAGGCACAAGATGAGCGGCATTTTTGGAGTGGTCTCGAAGGGAAACTGCGCGGAGACTCTTCTCTACAGCACCGACTACCATTCGCACCTGGGTACTGAATACGGCGGGCTGGCGGTGCTTGGCGAGGATTTCACACGCCAGATACACAGCATCAGCCAGAGTCAGTTCAAGTCGAAATTCTACGACGACCTGGCGCGCATGAAGGGCAACAAGGGGATCGGTGTGATAAGTGCGTTCGAGGAGCAGCCCATCTATCTGACCTCGAGATTCGGGCCGTTCTGTATTGTCACAAATGGAATCATAGAGAATGCCGAGGAACTCGCCTCAGAACTCTTGAAGAAAGGGATTTCTTTCAGCGAGGTAAGCAAGAAGGGAGTTAATCCGACGGAGTTGGTGGCGAAGCTGATAAATCAAGGCAGCGATTTGATAGACGGGATAGAGAAGATGTTCGATGTTATCGAGGGGTCGTGTTCTCTGCTGCTGCTCAACAGGGCCGGGATATATGCCGCCAGGGACAGGTTCGGATATACGCCGCTGATTACAGGCAGGCGAGACGATGCGTGGTCGGTCACGAGTGAGACCTGCGCGTTCCGAAATAACGACTTCGAGACAGCCAAAGAGCTTGAGCCCGGTGAAATTGTGCTGATAAACGAGGATGGCGTTGTGCAGAGAAGGCCCGGGCGGCGCACGAACCAGATATGTGCGTTCCTCTGGATATACACGGGCTTTCCGGCGTCCGACTACGAGGGCATTAATACGGAGATCGTTCGGGAGAGGTGCGGACGGGCCCTTGCCAGACGCGATAAGGATATCAGTGTGGATGTGGTCTCCGGCGTTCCGGATTCCGGTCTGGCTCACGGGTTGGGCTACGCGATGGAATCGGGCAAGCCGTTTCGGCGGCCTCTGGTTAAATACTCCCCGGGGTACGGCAGAAGCTATACGCCGCCGTCTCAGGCTACGCGAGATCTGATTGCAAAGATGAAGCTTATCCCCATCAAGGACGTTATCGAGGGCAACAGTATCGTTCTGTGCGAGGATTCCATCGTGCGGGGAACCCAGCTCAAGAACTTCGCGGTCAAGAAGCTGTGGGACTGCGGCGCCAAGGATGTTCACATACGGCCTGCCTGTCCGCCGTTGATGTTTCCGTGCAGGTTCAATTTATCCACGCGGTCCATTCATGAGCTTGCCGCCCGCAAGGCCATTCGGGCGCTGGAAGGCCATGATATAGAGGATGTCTCCGAATACGTCGATCACAACTCGGCCAAATACGGCGCAATGGTTGATTTTATTGCCAAGGATCTGGGGGTGACGACGCTGAGGTATCAGACTGTCGAAGATATGGTCGAGGCCATCGGCCGGCCGAAAGAGGACCTCTGCCTCTACTGCTGGACGGGGCAATGTCCTAAAGCAAAGTGCCCAAAAGCGGCGATAGATATAGTAGATGTGCAGAAGCCGGCTGCGAAACGCACGCAAACAGAGGCGCTGCTGTAAGGCGACGTCTCGGGCAGTCGGGTTCTTGAACGATACTCGATGCTGGATACTCGATGCTACTGCCGTTTCCAAAGAGAAAATGTCGCTTTTTGTCATTCCCGCGAAGCTTGTCCTCGACCCAGATCGGGGAGCGGGAATCCAGGCCTGATATTCACTGGATTCCGGGTCAAGCCCGGAATGACAATGCCCAGAAGCCGCACTAATTTATTTGAAACGGCACTCGATACTCGATGTTCGGCGCCTGATGCTTGGCATTTTGTTGCTGCTTGAGACGGATGCAGATGCGAAGATACGGATACGGCAAGTTTATTCTCGCGGCGGTTGTATTCGCCGGGTTCGCCGCGTATCTGTTTTGGCGTCGGTTCGGGGGTATGTCGCGTTGGGAGTTGCTTTTGCCGGTGAACGTTTGCACAGCGGCGTTGGGCTGTTATGTTCTGAGCCGGCGGTGGGTATCTTCGTTTCCGGGGTCGCTTTTTGCGGGGGCGATTTACGGCTTCGGGCCTTTCATGTTGGGGTTGGGCAAGTTCCATCCGACAACGGGTTTTTTGGCGGCTTCGATACCGTGGCTGTTTTGCCCGGCGGCGTTCGGCGGTAAGACCAAATGGCGGCGCAATGCGGGGCTGCTTGCAATACTGCCCTTTGTTGCGATAGTGGCTTTCTTTCAGGCGGCGGAGCGGTGCCATTTTTTTCCGGTCCACGCCGGGGCCAGGCTCTGTTCGGACGACCTTGTCGGCTTGTTCGCGCCGTTGGTGATGGCCGACTACGATATATTGAATACTACTACGGTGGGGTTCTATCATATCCCGATAGCGGCGTTGGTAGTGGGTTTCGCAATGCTGCTTGCGGCCAAACGACTTGGCATCATATCGCTCTTTGCGGTGGGTGTCGTATTGGGGTGCTGGGGGCGGATCTTCGAGGTCAGTTCTGTTATGTGGCTTAGTATTCCGGTTGTTTGCTGCTCGGTAGTGATCGGAGCGGGGATTCAGGGGCTTAGCTTGGCCGGTCCGGCCGATAGGAAGTGGCTTTTGGCGGCTGCTTTTGTTCAGGCCGGGTTTGCGATTGCAGCGTTGTTCCTGGCCACGAAGTACTTCCAGGTGGTCCTGGGGCTGGGCGACAAGTACGCGCGGTTGTTCGTGCAGACCGCTGAGATGTATATACTCGGCGGCGTTTCGGTGATGATCCTCTTTTTCATAGCCCGTGGGAAGCTGCGGGTTAGGGCCGTTCGCTGGGCCATACTTTGCCTTAGCATCGCTGTGGATATCTTCCTGGGCGCAAGGTTTATGATCGCTCACGTGCTCTCCTGACCTCTTTTCTCTTCCAATTTCTCTTTGGGGTGGTTTGGTTTCGTCGCGGCTCGCCGGGAAAAGGCATCGGGACAGGTGTCGTATTGCGCATCTTGTATTGCGTATCGCGTTGGGAGATTGGGTTTGATTGGGTTTGTTTTTTCGAGTGGATCGGAGCGGGATATTGAGGTAAATCGCTGTCGCATAAGAGGTTGTGGTGGTTTTTGGGTTTTGGTGATTGGGTTTGTTTTGCGCACAAAGGGGCGATTTGTAGAGCGTACTCGACAGTTGTAGAGGATGTTCGACAAGTGTAGAGGGACGAAGGGAATAGCCATCCGCCTGCGGCGGACCTTCGGCTCGGACAGGGAGAACACAGAGAAACACACGATTGGTGAGAATAGAGGGAGAAGAAAACAGGGCGGCAGCGGTCGGAGAGTGAAGAAGTATATCTGGGTATCAGGGGATTCCGCCAAGGGCGGATCTGCGACGGGTGGGAATCAGGAGAGCGGGGGGGCAGGTAATTTGGGGATTTTGGGCGGTTCAGGGCGATGATGGTTGGGGTCTCCATAAATAGCGATTGAGTCTATGATTTCAACTTGTTATATGTGTATTGTACCATATTTTGAATTAGATGTCAAGTGAATACTCGTCGCTGTGACACGGATTGACACCGGCAACAGAGATTTTGATTCAATTCCGCCTCAGGCGGATCTTCGATATGGACATTCTTCCATGAGGGGCTTGTTTGGCGGGGAGGGGGCCGCCGTGGCGGCGGCCGCTAAACGAGGAGCGGAGGGGGAGGAAGGGAAGGACGACGGAGGATGGACGATGGACGAGGGCGGCGGAGCGGAGGGTTTGTTTTGGAAGATTTCGATGAGTTTCTTGTATTCTCTTTGCCGGTTGAATCACAAGTCCATAAGTATATGCGTATATACTTATGGACTATTCTAAAGATTGGGTGATTTGGGTGAGGGGATTTATGATGCGGGTGCCGAGGGGATTGAGGGAGTGGTCTATTTGGGGACGCAGGCTGGGTTGTTGGGGGGCTTTGTGGCAGTCGATCAGCCAGTTTGCGGCCATTTGGGCTATCCTTCAAAACCAAGCAGGCTTCCCTGTAATCGTCCGCAAACGCGTTTATCCGCATGGGCAAACGAGTTGCCCATGCTGCGACATCGCGGTAGAATGAGGTGATGTTAATGTTGAAAATGGAAATTGTCAAAGGAGACGCAAGGATGGCTTTTTGTGGTCGCCGGTTAGGAGATTGGCATCCCGGCGCGCCGGGACCTTCGTACGTATTTGGCCTGGGAACTGATTCTGCGGACGTTGCGGCAGGACGCGGGCTGGAAGCCCGCGTGACCGCGGCCAAGATGGCCGCGACACGTTGGTATTTTGCACGGCTAAACAAGTACCCGCCTATGGCGGGCCTCGCCCCCAAGGGATCAGAGACAATGACAGTCCGAGCAGGTTTTTTGCGGAAGATGTTGCTGTTGGTGGTTTTGCTGATTCTTGATGTCTTCTGCCCGGCTTCTCAGGCCGCGCTGAAGGGTGGTTGTGGTAAGGTTGATATTACTCCTCCTGTTGGGATTGCTCTTATTGGGTCTTATGGTAAGGCGAGCGAGGATGTTCTTGATGAGCTTTATGTTAGGGCGCTGGTGCTTAATGACGGGCGCACTACCGTCGCGATTGTTTCTGCGGATTTGCTTTACACGCCTTTAGAGGAGATTACCGGGCCGGTGCGGCGGATTGTTAAAGAGAAAATTGGTATTGGCGAGGAGAATATTCTTATCTGCGCTACTCATACTCACTCTGGGCCGGAGGTTTTTACGAGGTCGAAGGTGCGGCCGGACCAGGAGATTGCCGCCTCGGAGATTGACCAGGGGTATCTACAGACGCTGATAAGGAAGATTGCAGATTCGGTGGTTATTGCTCATAAAAATATGCAGGAGGTTAAGATTGGGGCGGCGATGGGGCGATTGGGGGAGATGGTTTTCAATCGTCGGACTATAAAGCCCGGCGGTTCGGCTGTGATGACTTGGCGGGTATCTGCGGAGGTTGCCGCGACAAGGAGAATTGAGACGGGCGGCGACGGCTCGACGATTGTATCGTTTACGCTCGATTCCAATGAGCCGGATTTGACGTTTGGGGCAGTCGATCCGGAGGTTTGGGTGCTGCGGGTGGAAGATGCTAATGACAATATCGTCGGGTCAATTGTTAATTATGCGTGTCATCCGGTTTGCGTTTATCCTCACCTGCCGACTTCGATATCGGCTGATTTTCCGGGGGATGTCACGGAGTTCGTCGAGCGAGCGGAAGGGGGCGTTTGTCTTTTTGCACTTGGGACAGCGGGCGATATTGTGCCCTATCAAAGAGGAGTGAAGGCTCATCGGCAGGTTGGCAGGGCTATCGGCGGCGAGGCTGTGCGGAGGTTGCAATTTGTTGGGACATCCGGTGACGTTACGTTAAAGGCGATCAAGAAGGAAATCAGGTTTCCCACCCAAAGGGCCGCGTCTGCCGACGGTGAGAAGAAGGCGGACGAGGCCGAAGAGTACATAAGCAGCGAGATGCAGGTATTTAGGCTTGGGGATATTTATATTTTGGGGCTGCCCGGAGAGATTCTGGTTGAGATAGGCTTGGAGATAAAGAGAAGGGCGGGATTGAAGAGGCTTTTTATCATAACGCTGAGTAATGATGCGATTGGCTATGTTTGCCACGGGGCGGCTTACGATGAAGGGGGATATGAGCCGGGTTCCGGGAGCAACCTTGCCAAAGGGGCCGGGGAGATTATGGTGAAAGAGGCGCTGGGACTACTCAAGCGGATAAGGCGAGGCGAGTAGTACTCTGTCAAGATTGAGATTATAGACGTCATTGCGAGGCCCCTTAGGGCCGTGGCAATCTCCAGCGTTCGAGGGGTTTGAGATTGCCGCGTCGCTGCGCTCCTCGCAATGACGACGCGCAAGATCAACCTTGACAGAATAGTAGTATGCTTGCTGTTGGTCGCAATGCCGGACAGGGGCAACGGAGAGCCGGATCGCTCTGGGCGGTTCTCTTTGAGAGAGGGATGTCCGTTGCCTAAGCCAGTTTATCGCGGTTTTCGTAGATTTTCTCGATAGCGTCGGCGATATCGTCCATATCGCTTTTCGTGCCGAGCAGGAGACTATGGAAGAACCACACCGCTTCCCGACAGAGCTGGTCGTTATCGGGACAGTGATTTTCTTCGCGGTATTTTTTCAGTCTTTTTTTGGAGTAAAGTCGCTTATAACCCTTTGAATTCAGTGCATCTTCAATTAGTCCATCCTTATTCTGGGGGCCGTAGCCGCCTGAACACGGTATGCCTTCGGCGCTCAGGGCCGAGAGAAATTTGTTGCGTGGGACATTGTTGAAGTGTTCTTTCTTGTAGCGGAACGGATATAAATGGTAGGCTGATCTGGTTGCTCCTCGGGCTAATTTGTAGGGGATAATCCCCGGGATTTCTTTGATTCTCGATGTTAAATAAAGGGCGTTTTCCAGGCGCGTATCGGCGTCTTTTTGAATTCGCTTCATCTGCGACATTAGTATAACGGCCTGGAATTCCTGCATTCTGCGGTTACTTCCCCTAACGGGGTAACTGCTGGTTCTTTTTACGGTGCCATACGGTCTGCCACAGTTGTGAAAGGAGTAGCATCTGTCCATAATTTCATCGTTGTTTCCAACAATGGCGCCGCCTTCGCCAGCTGGAAGGTTTTTGGAGTTCTGAAAGCTAAAACAGCCCAAGTCGCTTAACGTGCCGCACTTCTTATTATCGTATTCCGCCAGCCAGGCCTGGCAGGCATCTTCTATCACCACAAGATTGTGTTTCTTTGCAATAGCATTAATAGCATTCATATCAGCCGGTAGTCCCAGAATATGGACCGGCAGGATGGCTTTGGTTCTTTCGGTGATTCTTTCTTCGATTTTGTCGGGATTCATTGTGAATGTTTCCTGGTCGGTATCGACGAAGACCGGGAGGGCTTTGCTGAGAAAAACCACGTTATAGGTGGCAATGAAGGTATAAGGGGCAACAAGCACCTCATCTCCGGCATCGACGCCGAGTGCGTGCATGGCGACGAGCAGAGCCGTAGTGCCGCTGGCGGTAGCCAGACAGCGTTTCGCTCCCATTAGCCGGGCATACTTTTTCTCGAATTCTGTGACTTTTGTGGCTCCGCCGCGATACCACTTTCCACTGCGCAGGACAGAGAGAATAGACTCTTCGGCGGATCTATCCCAAATGGGCCAGGAAGACCAGCCTTTGGTTCGTACGCGCTGACCGCCTAACAGGGCCAGCTTGCCGGTTTTTTTGGTGAGGTTTCCATAGACAGGAATTGTCTTCGAAGCAACCGCAGCGACGGCGCCTACCGAGGCGGCGGTCATGAATTGTCGTCTGGTTACGTTGTTCTCATTCATTTTTAGCCCCTTTCATTATTCATGCACACCAAGTGTAATTTCTTTCCATTATACCAGTTTACCTCGATTCTTGTAGATTTTTTCGATAGCGTCGGCGATGTCGTCCATATCGCTTTTCGTGCCGAGCAGGAGACTATGGAAGAACCACACCGCTTCTTCACAGAGTTGGTTGTTATCCGGACAGTGGTTCTGCTCCCGGCACCTGTCGAGTCTTTCCTTTGAATAGGCTCTCTTGAAATTCTTGGAACGCAGAGCATCTTCAAAAAAATGGCTCTCTGAAATAATTTGTGGGTAACAACAGAAGGAATCGCCCCGCCGAGGCGCGTCTGCGACTTCGGCGAAGCTGTTTTAGTCTTTTCAAACACCCCCCAGCCGAAGCCAGATATGGTAAAACGAAAGTGCGGAA
>JAUVXL010000281.1 GCA_030603595.1 Sedimentisphaerales bacterium
GCCCGGAGCAATATTTTAATACAGGATAGAGATCGATAATATTCTCTTCATGTTCCGTATGAAGGTCTGCGCGTAGAAGGCTAAAAATGCACGGCAGTGCCATTCGGGACAGCCACCTATTAAATTTGAAAAACCCCGCCAATTTATGCCTTGGGTACCTGTCCTGTTCGCACTGAGCTTGTCGAAGTGAGCTTGCCAGTCCTGAGCATCGTCGAAGGGTCGAATGGATTCATTGTGATTCTTCCGATTACCTACCCGCCCCTTTTCCCCAAAAACCCTCTTTTCCGATTACCAGACCACCCCTCATCGAATCCGCCGTCCACAAACCCCGGCCTACCTGGGCCACCACCACCCGAACACGTTTGAGATCAACCTCTACCCATTCGGGCTCAATATCTTTGAAAAGACCCTTTTGATATGTACGACCGGAACCGCCGGCAGCATACTTGACGCCAAGACGGCCATGCTCGTCAAGCTGTCCAAGGTATGACACAACACGCTGTCGCGGCTCGCGTTCTGCGCGATAAGACTCCACTAACGCCCGGTAAGCATGCCGTTTGCCATTCTTCTTGCGATAACAGGGACGAATAAACATACCCTTATTATCGACCAACACAAATGTAATACAACCACCAGGGTCTTCACTACATCGCCTGTGGGTAGTTCACCGTAAGCAGAAATGAACCGCATCAGCCTTCTATGTCCAATAGCACCGCTCACGAAATGAAAAAAAATCTGAAAAATTCTCATTTCCCCCCAAACTGCGGAAGTTGGGCTAACCGACCATATTTGGTCTTTGGGCGAATGGCTGAGTTATCCGGTCGTTCAGTTATCATAGGACACGAGGAATAAACACCTTAATAGCTAATTAATTCAGTCTTAAACAAACCTCCATCCAGTATATCGCCCCTTCGCCCCATGTAGCTCACTCAAATACCTATCAAAAACCTCGTTCACCCCGTGAGATTTACCCCTTGGGGATGCTTTTCCGCTATCTCATCGGGGCCATCCCGTCCCCTCAATCATCAATAATCAATAATAAATTGTCAATAAAAGAATCCCCTTTCCCCGTCAAATATCGCAGATCCGCCAGTAATTGGGCGGAATCGATCATCAATAGTAAATAATCAATGAAAAGCCCCCCATTCTGCATTCACCATTCTACATTTACTATTCTACATTCCTACCCAAGCCACGTGGGCCCGCAAGAAACATCGACTTTCATCGGCACATCGAGTTCGATAGCGGCGGTCATTTTCCGAACGATCCACTCCGCATGGCGTTCGACGTCTTTGCTCGGCAACTCGAACACCAGTTCATCGTGAATCTGCAGAATAAGCTTAACGGTCGGTTCATCGCTGTCGGTCTTCCTCTGAATATCCAGCATAGCAATCTTAATCAAATCGGCCGCCGAGCCCTGGATTACGGTATTAGCGGCCAGTCGTTCCGCCTGCGCACGCTTATTGGCGTTTTTGCTCTTGAGGTTATCAATCCTTCGCCTGCGGTGCAGGATCGTCTCAGCGTAGCCGTGTCGCTTCGCATCTTCGACAACCTTATCCATAAAACTCCGAATCGAGTTGTATCGGGCGAAGTAGTCGTCGATAAACCTCTTCGCCTCGGCCATAGTCATGCCTATTGACAGCGACAGCCCGAACGCCCCCTGCCCATAGATAATCCCGAAATTCACAGCCTTGCACTTCGACCGCATCTCCTTTGTAACCTCATCAAGCGGTACGCCATAAATCTGCGAGGCTACGAAGCTATGAATATCCCGATCCGCCTCAAACGCCTCCATAAGCGCCTTGTCCTTCGAGAAATGAGCCAGCAGCCGCAACTCAATCTGACTATAATCGCAGCTTAAGATACAATCGCTTTTCTCAGCCGGCACAAACGCCGAGCGAATCTTTCGGCCCAATTCCGTGCGGATGGGAATGTTCTGCAGGTTCGGGCTGCTCGAGCTGAGCCTGCCCGTCGCCGTGATTGTCTGGTTAAACGATGCATGGACCCGGTTCGTTCGCGGGTGTATCAGTGCACCGAGCTTATCGACGTAAGTGTTTCGCAATTTGCTTAGCGTGCGGTATTGGAGGATCATCTCGATGATGGGATGCTCGGCGGCGAGTTCTCCGAGGACCGCCGCATCCGTGCTTCGTCCAGACTTGCCCATGCGGATGGGTTCCAGGCCGAGGTTGTCGAATAGGACTTCAGCTAATTGTTTTGGCGAATCGATGTTGAATACGGTCTCGGCCTGCTCGTAGATTTCGTCCGTGACGGTCTTGAGGGTATCGGCAATCTCGCCGGACATCTTTCTGAGCACCTTGGTATCCAGCGAGACGCCGTTGCGCTCCATTGTCGCCAGGACCGAGACCAGGGGCATCTCGACCTGCTCGAACAGTCTGTACAGGTCCGGCTTTTTCTCAAGGCGAATCTTTAGGTACTCGTATAATTGCCACGTAATATCGGCGTCCTCGGCGGCGTACTCGCAGGCCGGCTCGGTATCGACCATATCGAACGTAAGCTGGTTCTTACCCTTGCCGATGAGGTCCTTAATCGGGATGCACTCGTAATTGAGAAAGTCCATCGCCATATTGTCCATCCCATGCCTGCGCGACGGGTCGAGGCAGTAGGATGCGACCATAGTGTCGAAGTAGATTCCCTTGATGGGGAGGCCGGCGTTTTGCAGAACGAGCAGGTCGTATTTGATGTTCTGGCCTATCTTTTTGATGTTCTCGTCCGCCAGTATCGGGGCGAGGTTGGGGCGAATCTTGTCGAGGGGTAAATGCTCAGAGCCGAGAGGCGCCTTCACCGGCAGGTAAAAGGCCTCGTGCGCCCGCCAGGAGAAGCTCAGGCCTACAAGGTCGGCTCGCATCGGAAGAATTGCGGTGGTTTCGGTGTCTATGGCGAAGAGGTTTTGCTCTTTCAACTTTTCGAAGAATGTCTCGAACTTCCTGGGCGTGTCGATCAACTGATAGTCGTGGTCGATTGTCTTGGCCGAGGCGGGGGGAGCGAAGTTGGCAGTGAATGGCTTGTTGTTACCCCCTCCCTTACGGTCGGGGCTTGTAGCGGCGGGGCTTGTAGCGACGGGGGGAGTCTTGGCTGATTCCGGGGGGGCGTCGCCCGTGGGCGACAGGCCTAATTGTGTTAGCAGGCGGGTGAAGCCTAATTCGGTGAAGAGTTGGGCGAGCTTCGGTTTGTTGGGGTCCTTGACGGCCATCTCGGCGTAGTCGATTTCGATCGGGACGTTGCAGTCTATAGTCACAAGCTCCTTGCTCAGCTTGACCACATCCGGATTATTGCGGAGCGACTCGCCTCGCTTGCCCTTGATCTGGTCTGCATGTTCGTAGAGATTCTCAATCGAGCCGTATTGCTGGATCCAGGCAAGGGCGGTTTTGGGTCCGACGTCGGGCAGGCCCGGGACATTGTCGGATGTATCGCCCTGAAGGGCCAGGGCATCGAGGAATTGACTGGGAGTGACGCCCATCTTCTCGTGCAGACCTGCAACGTCCAATTCGAGGTCCTTCTTTATGTCGAACGCCCGCACGCGCTCATCGAGCAGTTGCAGCAGGTCCTTATCCTTCGAGCACAGATAGACATCCATATTCTCGGCCGAGGCCTTTTTCGCCAAGGTCCCGATTATGTCGTCTGCTTCGTAGCCTGGCAGGCGAAGTGTCGGGATGTTCATCGCATCAAGTATCTGCTCGATGCGAACTATCTGGCCGGGCAGATCGTCCGGCATTGCGGAGCGATTCGCCTTGTATTCGGGGAAGATATCCACGCGGAACGTCGGCTCCTTGCTGTCCAGAGCGACAACGAGCATGTCCGGCTGACGGCGTTGGATGAGGCCGAGCATTGCCATCGTGAAGATATATGTCGCCTTAGTCGGCTCGCCGGATGGGGCAGTCAAATCGCCGGTCATCCGCGCGTAATAAGCCGCGTAAATATGGGCGTGGCCGTCGATTATGTAAAGCGTCTTTGCCATTGGAGCCACTGTAGGATGGGGAGGCGGTTGTGTCAAGGGGGCCCCGATAAATCGGGATATGCGCTTTGCTCCGACACTGGGGGAAAGGCTGAATGTGCGGCAGGATCCCGGCGTGGCGGGATTAGATGGTTCGACAGGGTCAACATCGGGGCAAGTCCCGTAAGGGACGCATTGCGGCGGGGCCTTTGCAACATCGGAGGATGAATTCGAGCGCGTGAACTCGAATGACGTAAGTATTATGCGTTGGTCGCGTTTGGAGCGTTGGGCAAGAAAAGAGTGGGCGATGGGGCGTGGGACGGTAGATGCCATTGGCGGGTAGCTGCTTATAGCAGATAGCGCTCATGGCCTGCGATTGTCTTTAGGATGGGATGTTGTGTCGGCGGGGGTATGAATCGTGGCGGGGGAGAAGTTGCGTGGAGCGGTAGGGGTGCGTCGGGGGGGGGGGTGAATTGCCGGTTGCGCGGGGGGAACGATGGTCGGGGGGAGGACAGCGGG
>JAUVXL010000127.1 GCA_030603595.1 Sedimentisphaerales bacterium
AGTCAAGCAGTATGTTGTCGTCGGCGTCGGTAATGGTGAACTGTGCCTTGTCGGAGCCGGTAAGGTCCTTGAAGTTGTGGTTCTTTCCGCTTGGCGCGCTGCTTCCCCAGCCGATGGAATTGTCGCCGTAGCTGTTATCTACGAGAGTTAGCGGCTGGGTGAGGCTGGCGAAAAGGTTCCCCGTTGCAAGGTCGCGGTGCATCCACAGGACACCGTCGTCGGCGGGGATGTTGCCGCTTTTCTTCGGCCCCTCGACTTCGATGTTGACGTAGTACCCCAGGGTGTAACCCTCACCCGGATCGAAGCGTCCGTCAACAATCGGAGTAGCGTTGAGCGTAGTTGCCAGGCCAACCAAGACAACCACCACACAGTAAATTGTCGTTGCGTTCAGTGTTTTCATCTTTCTTCCCCCAAAATAAGTGTTGACAATTCTGTTCTTGCACTTCTGTGCTTTACCGATCTGCAAAACTGCCGTTGACATTCGTGGTAGCATTCTGGCGAACGAGTGGCCGGTCACTTCTAAAATCGATCTGACACCGGCAGGTATATAGTTGCGTTAGCAAAGAATCCTAATCTTACGTTCAACAGAATTAGCGAACACCCCCATTGATTGCGTTCACCCCAATTGTTAGAATTAGTATAGCATATTCGTTCACCAATGTCAAGAGTCCAGAAGAGAAAACTGCGAGAACGGCGTAAGTTTTCTTGGGGCTCGTCCCTGACGAGTCCGAAATGAAAAGATTTCCGGACTCGAGCAACATTTAAGAAGTCACGTATCCGAAGATTTTTCAAGGGCGACAAAGATAATGCAGTGCGTTGCAAAGGCAAGCGGGAACCGCTGGCGGGGGGAAATCCCTTGAACGTATTTTCTTGCCTCTGTCGGCATGCCTGATTGTGCGCGTTTCGCCCTTGACGGTGATAGAGTCCTTGGGAGCGAGTAAAGGTGCGAGACAACCGTTGCGATATACGCTATGATGGGAAGGCGCAGCGAAACTGCCCGAAGAGGGGCTGGAGTTGTGCTTCGCCAATACTGTGAAAGGAGTCTGACAATGCACTTCAATCGTCGTCGCTTCATCAAATCGAGTCTTGGCGCAGCCGCCCTGGCCGGTACGCAGGGTTGCTTGTCCGCCGCCGAGCCGCGTAAAACAACTGTTCCCCAGTTGGACAAAGCCGCCGCCGCCCCAATCCTCAAGCTCTCATCGGTCAGGTCACCGGTCAAAATCGCATCGGTCGAGCTGCTGCGGGACAATCGCAACCATTTCGTCCGCTGCCGTTCAACCGACGGCGCCGTCGGCATAGCCGTCACAAACAGTCGCGCTGCTTATCTCTACCCAATCCTCCAAAAACTGGTCATCCCGTATTTTATCGGTAAAGATGCCCGCGACCTCGAATCACTCATCGACGGCGTGTACGTATATAAGAGCAACTACAAGCTCGCCAACCTCGCGTTATGGTGCTGCGTCGCATGGGTCGAGTTCAGCATCCTCGATATGCTCGGCAAGATCGAAGGCAAACCGGTAGGACACCTGCTCGGCGGCGTGGTCAACAAGCAAATCACGATGTACGCCGCCAGCGGCAACCGCAACACCACGCCCCGGCAGGAAGTCGAAATCCTCAAGAAGCATGTCGATCAAGGCGCGCACGCCGTCAAGTTCAAGGTCGGCGGGCGAATGAGCAACAACGCCGACTCCATGCCCGGCAGAAGCGAGGGCCTGATCAGAATCGTCAGAAAGGCCCTCGGAGATAAGGTCACAATCTTCGCCGACGCAAACGGTTCTTACGACTGCCGCAAAGGAACAGAAATCGGCAAACTCATACAGGACCATGGCATCGACATGTTCGAGGAGCCTTGCCCCTGGGACCACCTTGAAGAGACAAAATGTGTCGCCGACGCCCTCGTCATCCCCGTCGCCGGCGGCGAGCAGGAAACATCGCTTCGCCGTTTTCGCTGGATGATCCACAACAACGGCCTCGATATCGTCCAGCCCGATCTCCATTACAACGGCGGCTTCATCCGCGCAATCCGCGTAGCCCGAATGGCCGCCGAAGCCGGAATGAGTGTCGTCCCGCACATGTCCGGCGGCGGCACCGGCTACATAGAGGTTCTCCACTTTGCCTCCTGCACCGGCAACATCGGAGCGTTTCACGAATACAAGGGCGGCATCGAACGCACAGGCCAATGGTGCGACCCACCCCTGCGTTTCAAGGACGGCGCAATCAAGGTCCCCACAGGCCCCGGCCTCGGAATCTCAGAAGACGCCGACATACTCAAAAATGCCAAACCGGTTGAGTGAAAGGAATACTGCACGCAGTAGGCCATGAGGCCAACAGGGAGAAACAGAATGACAAAACAAAACTCACTCGAGATCCGACATACGAAATACGCTTCACGCGATACGGGGGAATTGGAGATGGAGGGAATCGAACCCTCATTCCCGCGATGCGACCGCGGTGTGCTCCCGTTACACCACATCCCCGAAGACTATTCTATTTTCCAATATTGTATCGAGCGATTCGGGGAAGTCAACCCCTTTTCAGTTCCAGCAGGCCAAAACTTTAGAAGCGCCACTGCTCGTAGCAGAGCACCTTCTCAATCGATTCGCGTTTCTGCCCCTTCTGCTCGTTGGCCGGGTAACCTATCGCCATCAGTTCGATTATCGCAACGTCCTCCGGGATGCCCAATATCGGCCGAACCTTCTCCGGAAAGAACGACCCGACCCAGCAGGTCGCCAGGCCCAGTTCCGTCGCCTGCAGGGCAATATGCTCCAGAGCAATCGCCACATCGATCGGCGCAATCGCCTGACCGCACCGCATCACATGGTCGCTGTTACTGCACCCGACTACAATTACCGCTGCACCCTCCAGAAACCGCTGATTGTTGGCCGCCTCAACCAATTTGGCCTTCGTTTGCTTATCTTTAACCACGACAAAGCGCCAGTCCTGCAGATTCCTCGCCGACGGCGCCAGCCGTGCCGCTTCAAAGACCTCATCCAATTTCTCCGGCTCGATGGCCCTATCCTGATAGGCCCGGCAGGAATACCTCTTGCGAATAACTTCAAGAACTGTCATAGCAAACCTCGATTTTTCAACGACCACGGCACAAATACGAGTTAAGCTCGCCGCGTTACCGGCGATTGCCGACAATATAGAACATGCAGGCTATTGACGCAAGGGCCAAAAAGGTGTATTCTGAAAACCGGATGCCGGGCGATTAGCTCAGTTGGCCAGAGCGCCTGCTTTACACGCAGGAAGTCACAGGTTCAAGTCCTGTATCGCCCATTTTCCAAGCCCTTGTTAGCAAAGGGTTTGTAAGAAATCATCAGCGACAAATGTATCCACAGTTAAACGGCAAGTAGCAGGATCATAGAACTGCTTGTCGCACATCATGACAAAGCAAGAACAGTAGCATGAGGATAGCCAGGCACAATGGATGCGAGCCATCGTTTCTGTTTCATATTTCGGATACGCTATGAAATCCACCCTCAACAGTCAAGCAGTTTCATCCGCCAGTCGATATTGGCCGCCCTCTAAAGCTTCCATCCATCCCTATATCCCCTCCGAATGAATGCATCGGCCTCCGGACAGCCAACGGCCTTAAGCTTTTTCGCGTCCCACGTTAACTTGCTGCCCGTCCGAAGCGCGACATTGCACAGCAGGGCCGCTTCGGTTAGAGCCCCGGAATAGTCGAAATTGCACGTCGTCGGCCCGCCCGTCTTGCACGCCTCGACCCATTCTCTGTGATGCCCTATCGAGTCCGCGATGAATGGTTCTGGATGCTTGAAACCGGCGAACTTGTCTTCCGGAAGCAGTTGGTGGCGCCCGTAATCGGCAATCAGCATCCCATCCGAACCCATAAAAAGGACCGCGCTGCCCCATTGCGGGATGCCCTTTTCCTTCATGAAGTCCGGGTAGGCCCCGCCGTTGTACCACGTCAGCGTCACAGCAGGCAAGTCCCCGCGCCGGCCGTATTCCTGCCTGGCGATGGTCCAGCGAGCCGCGCTTTCCGGGTGCACCGGGCCCTTGGCCTCGACCGTCAGAGGATGCCTCAGTTTCAACGCCCAAAACGCCAGGTCGCAATAATGACAGAAGAAGTCCCCGAGTTGCCCATTGGCGAAATTCCACCAGTATCGCCAACCAAACGGCGCATAGGCCTTATTGTAAGGTCGATACGGCGCGGGCCCCAGCCATTGGTCCCAGTCCAGTGACTCAGGCACGCCCGGGCGGTCAGTCGGCGCATCGGGTTGAGTCATGTCGGTAGGAGTCGCAGGACCGGCGAAATTTGCCCCCATCCATACGTGAACCTCGCGAACCGCTCCGATAGCGCCGCTCTGAACGAGTTCGACGGCCCGGCGGTAGTTGCCCTTGGCGTGAATCTGAGTGCCCATCTGCGTGACGAGTTTCTTCTCGCGGGCGATATCCGACATCACCCGAGCCTCATAAACGCTGTGCGTTAGGGGCTTCTCGCAGTAGCAGTGCTTGCCAAGCTTCATAGCCATCACGCCCGCCACCGCATGAGTATGGTCCGGCGTCCCGACTACCACAGCGTCGATCTTCTCGTGCATTTCTTCGAGCATTCTGCGGAAGTCCTTGTATCGTTTAGCTTGGCTGAATCGCTCGAACGTCTTCGCCGAGTGCACGTGATCGACATCGCACAGCGCGACGATATTCTCGCTCGCAACGCCGTTGATGTTCGCAGCCCCGCGTCCACCGACACCTATCCCTGCTATATTCAGCCTGCTGTTGGCCTCGGTCCCGCGGACCAGCCTGCTGTTGGAGATAACAACCAGCCCCGATCCCAAACAAGCCGCCCCCCGCAGAAACTCACGACGATTTAATCCAGCATTCATAAGCCTTTACTCCTTCATTTCGAATTTCACGTATCAACCGACATTTCCCTATGACGTCATAAACGGCGCTCCTGCATACTTTGGCACTGTCTTTGAAGCACTTCTATACAATTCAAGCTCTATGACACCTGAACTTCATCTCAATGTAAATAGTCTTTCGCGAGATTCAGCATGCCATGTCGCTACGGCCCATTACTGTTGTTCCACAACAGTTCTATGATAACGAATAGGCAGTCGCGGGGATAGAGAAAAGGAACTGTAGTCATGTGCTTCAAAGCAAAGGCCATTGAAGCCGTTGCGCCATTGGCCGGCAAACTCCTTGCCGATAAAGACTTTCGTATTCTTTGCCGTAGATGATTCAGTCAGGGCCGGCACGCTGCACCCAGTCATTTCGTTGATCCAATAGGCGACATCGGTAACTGAAAACCGGATCGCCTTATGAGCTTCGCTGGAGATAATGAACTCGCCGGCGGGCCTGTCGTCCTTTACCAGATCGAGAGCAAAGAGTGAAGGCATGACCCAAAGGCATAGTCCGATCACCTGACATCTCACAATCAAACGCTTGAGCTTCCAAGAAGTATCGCTCCTTTTTCAACGTGAAAGTCTATATTGCCTTTGAGATATATTGCTCCGCTGTAGAATGTTCGGCCGGCAGGGAGCAGGACACCTTTCATAATAGAATATCGACTTCGTTTTGGGAAGTGAAGATTCCTTTCTGGGGTGTTGCCAATTAGTTGATCTACTTTAGCCGGGCACCGTTCATTAAGACATTTGTGCAATTGTTGCCTTTCTTGTAACTTCTTGTTAATATCGCGCTTGTGAAGTTGGGATTTTCCACAAATTGGCAGATAAGGGACTTTCGGGTCGTTCGGTATCAATCGCGTATTGGGTCCCCTACACGGAAAAAACAGGTGTTAGGCTGGCAGGAAGTCTGAGGTTCAAGTGTTCTTGCTATATATGTTAGAAATGAAATGCAGCGGCGTAGCTGTGGAAATCTAATGCTATGGGGAAATCTTAGCAGGAAGGTCATTCATATGAGCAAATGCACAATGATCATGACAAGCACATTGGCACTAATAGTTTTTGCACTGGCCGGCCTCTCGACGCATGCCTGGGCCGATCAGCCGGGTAAGAGCCCTATGAGGCGTGACAGATATCTGCTCCTTGATTCGCGTGTCATCGAATCGAGAGAGAATGTGCATCTTACTGTCGGTGTCGCGCACAAGGATGAAAACAATCCCCTTTTTAGAGAAGACAAGCCGTGGGAACCGCGTTTCGACAATCCTTACTGCAGTGTCATCTATGACGAGGAGGAAAAGATTTACAAGTGCTGGTACAGCATATTCATCAGGTCCGGTGCGAGAAAAGATTTTCCTGGCGAAGGTCTGCCATCTGACAAGCGGGCATGGGTCAACTGGACGGAAGGACGCCGAGGGTTTGGCGTCTGCTATGCCACGTCAAAGGATGGTATCCATTGGGAGAAAACCGAACTTGGAGTGATCGAGTTCAACGGCAGCAAGAAGAACAATATCGTTATAGAATACAGCCATGGCGTGGCGGTTATGAAGGATCTGCATGAAACCGATCCGCAGAAGCGCTATAAGGCCATTCATCCGGAAAGGGCAAACAGCGCGGTATGGTTCTCTCCCGACGGCATTCTCTGGGGGAAAAAGCATGATGCCGGCGCTATCTCCCATGGCGACACGAACCAGGCAATATGGTGGGATGAAGATCTCGGCAAGTATGTGCTTATCACGCGTCGCTGGGGCGGGGCCAACACTACGGGCCGGTACGGCCGCAATGGACACCGCCAAAAGGTCAGGAGCGTATCCTCAGATTTCCTAAAGTGGTCGAAGCCGGAGCTTGTCATCGAAGGGCTTGACCTGCGTATGCAGATTCACGATATGCTCGTGGTTCCCCACGCGGATGTCTATATAGGAATGGTCGGCTTGTTCGACATTGAAGCAAGTAAACAGTGGTGCGAACTGGCATGGAGCCCGGACAGCATCGAATGGCGCCGTATCCAGCCCGGCAAGCCGCTGATTCCCAACGGGCCGGTCATGGGTGACTACGATTGGGGCTGTATCTTTGCGTCCAAGCCGATTGTCAGGAAGGACGAGATACTCCTTTACTACGGCGCTAATAACGGCAGGTTCATGGCTTGGCGCAACGGCTACCTCGCCCTGGCTCGAATGCGGCCCGACGGTTTCGCTGGGTACGAACAGATTGCCGGCGGCAGCAACAAGACAGGGTCTCTCACTACGAACGCCGTTTTAGTGGTCGGCAACTCGCTCTGTGTAAGCGCCGATGTTGCACCCTCCGGCTTTGTCAAGGTCACGGTTCTGGACAAAGATAATAAGCGATTGGCGGAAGGAGAGTTGGTGACAAAGACCGTTTCAGACGCTAAGATACAGTGGAAAGACAAATTCTCACTCAAGAACTTCAGGGACAAAGAGATCAAGCTGAAATTCGAACTGAGAGAATCAAAGATCTTTTCGTTCAGTTTTGAGGGCAGCGCCGACAAATCGCCAAAAAGCGCCGAACAATCCGGCAGCGCCATTTTCGACGGCAAGACGCTCAATGGCTGGCACGCCGTCCCGAAAGAGTGCGCGTCGGACTGGATTGTTCGCGATGGAGCGATTGTCGGTCACGGCAGCGCCGACCGGCTGGCTTATCTCGTCTGGAAAAACGAACGTCTTACAGACTTCGAGCTTGAGTTGCGGTATCGTCTGCCGGGCAACGGCAACACCGGCGTCGAGGTCCGCAGTCAACCCGACCTGACCGGTAATCGCCCCTTTGAGGGCTATCACGCCGACCTCGGACACGTCGGCATCGGTCCTCACATTCTCGGTGCGTGGGATTTCCACTTCGCCAGGCGCAAGGAACATCCCTGCAATCGCGGGACGCGCCTGCTCATCGACGAAAACGAGAAAGCACATGCAAGCACCATCCCCGGAGCGCTCACTGTGGCGGACATTCGCCCACACCAGTGGAACCACGTCCGCATCGTTGCTCGCGGAAACCACTTCCAGTTCTTCATCAACGGCAAGCTCGCTTCTGAGTTCACCGACAATGCCAAAAGCGGACAACTGGACCACGGAGCTATCGGATTGCAAATCCATGACAAAGGGATGCAGGTCGAATTCAAAGATATTCGTCTGAAACAACTGGAAACCCAAGGCGGCATTTGACATGAGAATGACGGCATGCCTTCTTATAGGTGCAATGGTTCTGAGACTCTCGACGGCCTGGAAAACCATCGCCGAGGAAATCACAGTTGAAGATATGAAGAAGGAGAAGAATCCATGGGGCAATCCCAGACTGCAGTTCAACTGGCTGACGACCTGGATATACGAGGGCGTCTATTTTGCCCCGATGAACGTCTATACTATGGACCTGTCGGACTTCTTCGAAGAGTTCGATTACGAAACACGCCACGAGAAGGACGTCCTCGACTTCTATATCGGCACCAGCAGGGACGGTATGAACTTCGACAAGAATTGGATATACGCACGCAAGCCGCTGGCGCCGCGTGGTCCGGCCGGTAGCTTCGACAAGGATGGGGTTTTCCCGCCTTCCCAGTTTGTCACCCACAAGGACGAACACTGGATTTTCTACGGCGCAGCCAGCGAGCGCCACTATAGCATAGGCCGGGATATGAAGATCGGACTGGCGAAGCTGCGGCTGAAACCACAATGGAAGTCAGGCGGTGATTTATCTCAACTGAAAGGAAAAACGGTAAAGCTCAGGTTTACTCTTCACAACGCCAAGCTCTATTCGTTTAGTTTTCAATCTGAGAGGAGATGAAGAGGTGAGACGAATGCGTTATTTTTTTTGTTGCACGGCGATTCTGGCATTGATGGCCCCAGTCGCAAATGTGGAGGCAGACGAAAGATCCATCTTAAACAAAGAGTTTTCCGCGTGGCGTGACCAGTTGACTCAGTGGCGAGAGGCCAAACTCGCAGAGCCGGATCTGCCGAATGAAATGACCTTCGACAATATCATGCCCGCTCCGGATGCTCCGGCACTATGGCCGTTATGGCGCGATTGGCTGACTCAGTGGCGCCGGTGACCTTGTCCTAAATCGGACGGTTACTGTTTTGTCGTTTTTACTGCTTTCCGCAACAGAAACTAACTAAACACCCTATTTCCCGAACAAAACGCTCGGCATCTGAACCACGCAGAAATATCCGAAAACCAAAAATGCAATTACCAAACCAACTGCGAATACCGGATTCGGCCGCAGCACGCTCGCAGCCTCTTTGCTGAGGAGCTTCGGCATCACGACAAACAGGCCGACCGCCACCAATATCGCCTGCAGAGGCGTCAGCAGCAATCCGTCCATCAGCGCCGCAAATTGAATCAGCACTACCGGTTTTTCCTTGAAGCAAAAGATGATCACTAAATTCGCACACAGAAAGAACAACAGAAACATCCGAAACTGCGTCTTCCACTTGAACCGCTTGGCAAATCCGGGAATGCAAATCCTGCACGAATCGGCAAGCAGCCTGGGCCAACCCGCTAACTGCCCTATCTGTGTCGAAATCAAGGCCGCCGCCCCGGCTAACATGAACAAAAATCCACCAACCGGCCCCCATCCCTTTGAAAACAGCCCCGATAGCTCAATCGCCACCCCCGGCCCTTCCGGCGCGACCTCGGCCGGCCGCAGTATCCCCGCACCGGCGATGAAGAAAGCACCCGTAGCAACAATCCCTATGACCATCGCAATCGACGAATCGAAATAAAGCACCCGGCACCAACCCTTAATCCTCTCAGCCGCATCCCGACTCATGCTCCGCAGGCTCGCCACATCCGCAGGCCTGCCATACCCTCTACCAGCCGCCGCACCGTACCCCGCCCCCAAAACCCAATACGTGTACCACACCTGGCTCGCAAATCCCCCAGCTCCCCAACCGAGCAAAGGCAGTATCTCCTTCCACGGGTTGTCGCTGACTTTATCCAAAGAACTCGCCCACTCAGGAACCCCCGGCACATTGAAAGCAAGACTATGCATCAACGCCCCGAACCCCGGAAAAACATGAGCCGCAACATAAACCACGCCCAACACAACGATCAGCACAAGAAAGCTCATAACAATCTTCAGCACATTGAAAAGCCCGGACCATACCACCGCCACAGCAACGATAGTAACCGCCCACCCGCACAATCCCGGAAACGCGCTGTCAACCTGTTCCGGTTTGATATCCATTAAAGGTGAAAGACTCAGAAAGCTGCTTATCAAATTACTCGCACCCGCAATAAACCGAATCGGAAGCAGACTGTTGACAAACACCCCCGCCGCCGTTACAACCGCCCCTATCGAGAAAGTCGCAGCTACAAACTGAATAACCAGCACAGTCCAGACCGCCCAATGCCGCCCGCCCGGCATCCTGTCGAACATATCGATCATTCCCTCGCCCGTGCAAACGGTATATCGCGCCCCGCTCATCCCAATCCAGAACTTCAGGAAAACGCCTAATACAATCGCCCAGAGCACCGCAGTCCCCAGAATCGCCCCCGTCCTCGTAGCCAGAATCACCTCCCCCGACCCGATATACTCCGCCGCCCAGACAAAAGAAGGCCCTACCAAAGCCAATGCCGCCAACCCGATCGGAGCCTTCTTGATTTGAATCCCGCCACCCATCTTAGACTCGTCTGCCATAAAATGCCCCTTCTTTGCTCGACAACCCGATTCAACGCCGCCATCACCCGCAAACAGCATACCCCCAAATATCACAGCAGTCCACACATTTTTCACGCCATTACACACCAAAGACCACGACTGCATTTTCCCTTGCAATCCCGCCCCTTCCTGCTAACATTTCACTATACGAACACCATGTACCGAGAACACTTGGGAACAATGGATTGAATTCTTTTCGATAGCAGGAGACTGAACCATGAAGATGAACGAATTACCCTCCGGATGTGCGTGCTGTGGAATCAGCCGACGACAATTCCTCACAAAATGCGCCGCCTGTGTGCCGGCGGCCGGCCTGCTCGCCGCGCCAAAACGCCTTCACGCCGTCGACCGGGACGCCAGAGTGAAAATCCGAATCATCTATTCGCTCCACGGCCCACAGCAAACGCAACCCGACTGGCCCAACATCGGCTTTGATTTTCAGCCCGTTATGGACCGAATCAACAAAGAACTGGCCAGGCGCTGCCGTGGTTTCGATTTCGTCACATCCCTCGCAACCGGCCCCGAACAGGCAAAGAAGATACTCGACAACGACAAATCCGCCAACATCGACGGATACCTCGTCTATCAGATGAACTGCTGGAACCGCGTCGTCCAGACAATGGCGACATCCGGCAAGCCTGTCCTCTACGCAGACTTCCAATACGCCGGCAGCGGTGGCTTCCTCGTCTATACCGCAGGCTTCATCCGCCAAAAGGCCCCGAATGTCGGCTTCGTCGCATCCTCACAAATCGAGGACCTCGTCGAAGCCGTCAAGTGCTTCACGCTCGTTAAAAAAGGCGGCTCGCCCGCCGAATTCGTCGCCGCAACAGCAAAGGTCCGCACCGCAAGCACGCCCAAGCCCGGCAACCTCGCCTGCGAGCCCGACAAGCTAAAAACCATATCCCCCAAAGAATGTCTTCGCCAAATGAAGGAGTCCCGGATACTCGCCGTCCGCAGCCAGGAATCCGGACCCGCCGCCCCGATTATGGGCATCCCCGTCGATAAGGTCTCATTCGCCGAAGTCAACGAGGCCTGGAAGGCCGCCGACAAGGACGAGGCCGCAGCTATCGCAGACAAATGGCAGAAGACCGCACAAAAAATCGAAGGAGTCTCCCGTAAAACGCTCGAAGAATCCGCCGCGATGTACCTCGCCGAGAAAGCCGTGCTCAAGAAACACAACGCAAACGCAATATCAATAAACTGCCTCGGCGGCTTCTACGGCGGTCACATCCACGCATACCCCTGCCTCGGTTTCCACGAGTTGAACAACGAAGGACTCATCGGCGCCTGCGAATGCGACCTCCGCTCGACCTCAACGATGGTCACAGTCACCGCTTTGACCCGCGGCCGGCCAGGCTACATCTCCGATCCCGTCATAGACACCGCAAAACGCCAGATCATCTACGCACACTGTGTCGCCCACAACCGACCCTTCGGCCCAAAGGGCAGAAGAAATCCATTCGAGATACTCACCCACTCCGAGGACCGACAGGGAGCATCGGTGCGATCTATCCTGCCCGCAGGTTACATGACAACATCACTCGAATTCGAGCAGTCCAGAAAACAGATACTATTCCACCAGGGCAAGGCCGTCGGCAACGACCCCAACGACCGGGCCTGCAGAACAAAGCTCGCCGTCGAGCCCGTCGGCGATATAGAAAAGCTCTTCGGCGAGTGGGACCAGTGGGGATGGCACAGAGTAACATACTACGGCGACCTGAAAGACCCGATCTACGCACTCGCAGAAGAAATGGGCTACAAAGTACTCGAAGAAGCATAGACAAGCCGCGAGCGTAAGCGACCGGGTAAGCCGCGAGCGTACTGTAATTATTATGGTTGTGTAATGCTTCAGTCGGAATTGGACATTTCCTGAATTTGAATTAGTATGTAGATCAAAGAAAGGAAATGAACATGGCAAACAAACGCAAGAACTACTCTGCTGAGGAAAAAGTCAGGCTTCTCCGCCTGCATCTGATCGAAAAAGAGCCGGTTTCGGACATCTGCGACCGTTGCGGACTCAATCCCAACGTATTTTACCGA
>JAUVXL010000241.1 GCA_030603595.1 Sedimentisphaerales bacterium
TGCGCGTTGGCTAATGTAAGTGCGAAAGACCAAGATTATGTCGAATAATGTATTGAGATTAGGTATCCCTGCTGGGAGTTTGCAGAAGGCGACGATTGAACTTTTCGGTAAGGCCGGGTTCGCAATTCTGGGCGCCGATAGAAGCTATCTGCCCCGTATAGACGACGAGCAAATAGAGCCAATATGCCTGCGGGCCCAGGAGATGAGCAGGTACGTGGCCGACGGCGTGCTCGATACCGGCATCACCGGGTACGACTGGATAATGGAGAACGGCTCGGATGTGGTCGATGTCTCTGAACTGGCCTACAGCAAGCAGACCAGCAACCCGGCCAGGTGGGTGCTGGCGGTGCCGAACGAGTCGAAAGTCAAGAGCGCCAAGGACCTGGCCGGCGGCATTATCGCCACCGAACTGGTTAAAGTGGTCGAGAAATACTTCGCCGAGAAGGATGTAAAGGTGAAGGTCGAATTTAGCTGGGGGGCAACCGAGGTCAAGGCCAGGCTGATCGATGCGATTTTCGAACTGACCGAGACCGGCACATCCCTGCGGGCCAACAATCTGCGGATAATCGATACGGTGATAACCTCAACCACAAGGCTCATCGCCAACAAACACGCATGGGAGGACGCTTTCAAGCGGGAGAAAATAGAGAACATCGCGATCCTCCTCAACGCAGCCATCGAGGCCCGAGGCAAAGTGGGCCTCAAGCTCAACATCAAAAAGGACGCCATCGAGTCGATACTGAAAATCCTGCCCGCCGAAAAGAGCCCGACGGTCTCCCCCCTGGCCAACTCGGACTACATAGCCATAGAGGTCATAATCGACGAAAAAACCGAGCGAACCCTCGTCCCCGCCCTGAAGCGAGCCGGAGCATCGGGCATAATCACCTACCCCCTGAACAAAGTGATACACTGACGATCGATCAACGTGCTCGGCTTTGAGAAGTGCGGGTTATAATGATTCTAAAAAGTCATCAGGTAACCCTAAGCTGTCATTCTGAGCCACAGGCGAAGAATCTGGGTGCAGCAGCAGGCAAACCAATCGACTATGCAGCGTTCTGTCGCCTCAAAACCCAGATCCCTCGTTGCACTCGGGAGACAGGGAGAACGCGAAAATTTATTAGAACGCGTATTAGTCCGGGTTTAGGTATTTGAACTCGAAGAAGAAGCCGTCTTGTCTTGCGATTCCGTATGTTGCTGAGATCCCGAAGTATTTGCGGACTGCATCGAAATCCGGCAAGAGGCCGGGATTCACGAAATCAACGCCGGTCTGCGAGAACGAGAGGCCGGCGGAACCCAATCCGACCTTGATTCCCCGGTCCGATTCGTCGCTTGACAATTTTGCTTCTTCGGCGGCCTCTTTCAGCGTCTTCCACAAGACCTCTGCAGCGGCGGCATCGTCCTGCAGAGCGGCCAATCCGACGACGTCGGGGATGGCGGCCCGGGCCCTGCGGAACCATCTCGGCAGATCGCCGGACCCGGTGCTCAACTTGCGAACCGCTCCTTCGACGGCGGCTTCGATGCCCATCACCACATGAGTATCGGTAACGGTGAATGCGAGTTTGGGCATCACGTTCCCCGGAAGTCCCGTGAGGGACGCCTTGCGGTGGGACATTGCCGGCGACTGGGCAAGGCTGCGGACGGACGGCCCTATTCCGGGCATGAAGGGCCCCAGAAGAGCCGCCAGATCAATTGTGTATATCGTGTGACCCAGGAGCAGACGTGAAGCGTCCGGCTTGCCCATGGAAAAAAGAGCGTGCAGCCGCGAGAGCGAGCCTTCAATAGCGGCGCGATTGTTGGTGGCGATGGCCACGACTATTTCGATCTTTGGCCCCGCTGAGGCCGAAGACGATTTGTCCAGGCTGCGGAAGCTGAGCAATTCCGAGCCGAGGTGGTCGATGACGTCGGCCTTTATGGTAAGCCCCGGCTGGCCGTCGGGGCTTGCCGGAACGAGCGGCATGTACAATATCGCCGCCATCTGCGGGCTTATACCGGTGATTATTCGACCGAGGGCGTCGAAGGCCTCTTTGAAGTTGAAGTTGAAGTAGGTGGCGCAATAGAAGTCAGCCGGAGCGAATTTGGGCACCCGCAGCGCCGCCGAATCGAACTCGAGTATCTTGCAGACGCCCTCCTTCTCGCCGTCAACTCTGAGTAACGCCTTTCCCGAAGAGTCGCTGCCGCCATCGCGCGCCACACCGGCCGCGAAGCTGAACGAGATGACGTTATCGAGGCCGAGATTGCTAACGATGGGCCCGGCTTTTCCGGCCGGGTCTTCGGCGATGATGAGCTTTTTCAATTGCTTCAAGTTGACGTAGAGGTCAATATCGTGGTGAGGCCCGACGGCCTTGATCGCAGTGTTGTAGTCGCCATCGTCGGCCAGCGCGACGCCGCCGCCCCCTTTGATACGAGCGATGACCGGCTTTAGAAGGTCGCTATTGGTTGAGCCGATCAGACAATCGTCGATGAAGCAATAGCTCGGCGAGAAGTCGGCTTCGGACTCATGGACAGCGGCTATTATGTTTACCCCGCGGTATTCTTCCGTTTTTTTGCGAACGCCTTCTTTAGCAGCTTTAGCGAGCACGTTGTCCAGTACATCCTGGACCTTGGCCTTTGCCTCGCCCCATTCGATTATCATCAGAACATGCGGTTTGGCGAAGCCTTGCCCCGGACCCGGCAAGAGCGCAACGGCCACCCTGCCGCTGGGCAATGCGTCCATACCGAGAACGGCTTTGACCAATTCATCTTCGGATTTCCTGACCTTCTCGTCTAATTTGCTCTTGAGATCGTCGATGAAGGGGGCCATTGCAGGGTCTTTGTAGAGCTTGTAGTAGTTCGTCTTCTTGAACTGTTCGGTAAGCTGAGTGAAATTAGAGACTTCGGCGAAGACGACCGTTTCAGCGGGAAGAAGCTGAGCGGGGCGGGGCAAGTTCGCGCCCCGAGCGATGAGACAAGAGCACAAGACAGGAGACAGAAAACAGAAGGTCAACATACGACATAGAGCGGGCTGGCGGAGTTGCCCGGGCTTGGCTTGTTCTTGGATTGTCTTGACTGCGTTTTCCACTTTTTGCACCTTTCTTTCAAGGTCTATCAGTTTTGAGTTTTGAGTTTTGAGCGCTTAGTTGAACTCAAAACTCAAAACTCAAAGCGGGCCTTGTTGCGTCTTTTGTCCGGCTGGATGTACTTGTAGCCGGTGTTCGGGTTGTCCTTGTCGTAAGCGAAGGCCTCGCGGTTCTCTATGAAATGCCTGACATAGTCGATCGGTATCGCAAAGCCAAGGCCGCCGTAGAAGACATAGCCCATATTCGTAACGCCGATCACTTCGCCGGCGAGGTTGAAGAGCGGACCGCCGGAGTTGCCGGGGTTGATATCGGCATTCGTCTGGATATAGAGCAGCCCCTCGAAGGCCCTGTTTCTTGTGCTGATAACGCCGTCGGTTACGGTTCGTTCGAGGCCCAGCGGATTCCCGACGGCAAAGACCGGCTCGCCAACTTTGATCCGGTCGAAGTCGCCGAGGTAAACAAATGCGCTTTCTGCGGCGCCGAGGTCCTCGACCTTCAGCAGAGCAAGATCGACAAACAGATTGATGGCCTCGATCTTGACCTTCTTAAATCTCTTCTTCTCGAAGCCGTTCCTCGCCTTTGCGAACATGGTCACTTCGATTTTCGTTTCTCTCTCTATTACGTGGTAGTTTGTTATGAGGTATCCTTCTTCGTTGATGAAGAAGCCCGACCCGGTTCCTACGGGGCTCGAAACCTTCACGACGGCCTCGGAAACGGCTTCGGCGCATTTTGTGATAGTCGTCTTTTTTAAATCGGCGGTCCTGTAGAGGCGGTCGGAGGCCTGGCCGGCGGCCCGGGTTGCGCCGGGCTGATTAACGTCGCTGGAATCGCCGGAGTCCGTCTCGAAACTATCGGTGTATTCATACTTGAGAATCTCGGCCTTGCCGATAGCCAGCACCGTCATGCCGATATCCACATATAACTGAGTATCCTTTTCCACGACTATCCGGCCCGTGATCGTCTGGCCTTCCAGCAGGACAATCGTATCGGCGAATGAATCCGGAGTTCCAAAGAAGACCGACAGCATCACAGAAGCCATAATCATAGAAAAAGCGAGTTTAACCGTATTACCGGGCCTTTTCTTGTCCGCGGCGAGGCTACAGCTTGTCTTTTCGTTCCCAATCATTTATAAGCCCTCAGTCGACGCCCAACGAGCGACGCTTATCAACATGACTAATCTATTCTACGAGGCGGCGAGGCTTGAGGCAAACGAAAAATCAGGTACTACCTCATGATGTAATTACTACCAACGCCTATACTGCACGTTGATTCTTCTTCACCTATGCCAGGCATGGCGTTCTCATCTCCTCCGAAAAGTCGTTGTGCAATCTGCATCAATTTACTATCCTTGCCTGCGAACGCCATAAACCCTCCGCCGGCAATGGGCCGGTAGAAAGGAATTTTGCCATGGTTGCACTCGGTGTCTTCCTGCACGCCCTCGGAGGCTTTGCCGCAGGCAGCTTCTACATCCCCTTCAAAAAGGTCCGCAACTGGGCATGGGAGAGCTACTGGCTCGCGGGAGGCGTCTGCTCCTGGATAATTGCGCCCTGGGTAGTCGCACTTCTGGTCGTCCCGCAACTCTTCTCGGTCCTCACCGAAGCGCCCCCATCTGCCATCTTCTGGACTTATCTCTTCGGCGTACTTTGGGGCATCGGCGGCCTGACCTTCGGCCTGTCAATGCGATATCTCGGAATGTCACTCGGATACGCAATAGCATTAGGATTCTGCGCCGCCTTCGGCACAATCATCCCCCCCATATTCAAAGGTGAATTCGGCGACCTCATCGCCCACACATCAGGCCGGGTAACATTAGCCGGAATATTCATCTGCCTTATAGGAATCGCAATCTGCGGCTGGGCGGGAGTATCAAAAGAAAAAGAAATGCCCGATGAAAAAAAGAAAGAAGCAATAAAGGAATTCAACTTCGCAAAAGGACTATGGGTCGCAATATTCGCCGGAATAATGAGCGCATGCATGATATTCGGAATAGAAGCCGGAGAGCCAATCGCCGATCTTGCATTCGGTGAAAATAGCACATCACTATGGAAGAACAGCCCAATCTTCATCTTCGTCCTCGCAGGAGGATTCACGACAAACTTCTTATGGTGCGCCTATCTCAACATCAAAAACCGAACCGCAAAAGATTACCTCAACCGCCGCAACTCACCCTTAATCTCCAACTACTTCTTCAGCGCACTGGCAGGCATAACCTGGTATCTCCAATTTATGTTCTTCGGAATGGGCAAGACCAGAATGGGCGACTACGACTTCTCAAGCTGGACAATACACATGGCGTTCATCATAGTATTCAGCAATATCTGGGCACTGATCTTCCGCGAATGGAAAGGCTCAAGCAAACGAACCCATCGCATAATAATACTCGGCATACTCGTACTCGTAGCCTCGATATGCGTCGTCGGATGGGGCAACTATCTAAAAAAGGCCGAAAAAGAACCAGCCAATCCCGTCACACAGTCGCCACAACCAATCAGACTCGCATATTCACAGTGAGATACAAAATGCCATACATCCTGTCATTCCTGCGCACCTGGTCATTCCTGCCCATTTTGTCATTCCTGCGCATTTTGTCATTCCTGCGCAAGCAGGAATCCATCTCTAAAAACAGTGTAAATCTGTAATACAATCTTTCAACTCCTTGTTTTTTATGCGTGTTTTTCATGCTGCGATGTTCGTAAGTCCTTTTATATCAACGGCTGAAGCAGTCATTAACGCGCAGGCGAACTTTTGGCCTTTGGCTGTCAGCATATAACG
>JAUVXL010000012.1 GCA_030603595.1 Sedimentisphaerales bacterium
AAGCGGGGATCCAAGGACAAAAGACTGGATTCCTGCTTTCGCAGGAATGACAGATTCTCCATATTGCCCATTTTGCCTAAATAACAAATTCCTATACCATCAAGTTGAAAGGTTTGAAGAGGGCTAAGCGGGCGCAGAAGAAGTTAGAGCATGAATGTTCCCGGATTGTCAGCTACTTGATAGATAAAGCACACCAGAGAATATCCAACCAAATCAAAGAGCAAAGAGAGTCAAAGTGAGCCCGAGAAGTGAGTTTTACTTGGATATTCTGGAACACATATTGGAAAGGACATTAGCAATAATTGAAAGACATTTTTAAGAATATGAATGAATCGGTATGGCCCAGATTCGAGGGGTCCTATCGATTGTTTTCGAGATTTAACATAGGGAATTGTATATTATGAGTAGTGTAAAAAATGACAAATCGTTTTATCCTACGGTTTCTACCAACGTCGTGAACTATCTGCGAGATCAGGACATGACACTAAAAGAGATTGCCGGACTGATGGATGTAAGTGAATCATTTATTAGTCGGGTGCGTAATGGGCATCGCAGCTTGACCCTGCAGCATTTAGAGCGATTGGAGAAGGTCCTTGGAAAGCCATTGAGTATAATACTCATGGAGGCTACACCTGTCGAAGCTACACCAAGGGAGTTAGCTACACTCTATGCTGCATTTCGGGCCTTTATGGCTAAGCTCGGAGAGGTAGTTGAGAGTGATACCTCTGATTCAACGGATAGCCATGCTGTAGTGGCATAGTGATTTCTTGCCTGACGCATTGATGTTAGCGATGAAAAGTACATCAAGCCCTCGATGCAACTAAGATGCGCATCGAGGGCTTTTGCTTATATGTGAGATGTAGAGCATCCTGATAAAAAGGGCGCAGACAATGAGAAGCTTTGAGAGAATGGTTGCTGTTGGTATGATCATGATATTGCTTGGCGTGGGACAGGTGAAGGCCGCAGCGGTGTTGAAGATTTTGTCTGAGTATGGTTGTGGGCGGGCTACGGCTTATTCTGAGTTCAATAAGATTGTCAGTATCGGCTCGAAGACGCATGTTTCGTGGCTGGATTCGGAGGGTGGTAAGTTCCTGGTTAAGATTGCGATGCTTGATCGCAAGAGTAAGAGATGGTCGGCGGTTTATACTGTGGGAGAAGCTTTCGATAATCATGGCGGGCCTTCTTTGACTTGTGACAGCGTCGGGTATTTGCATATCGTCTAGTATTCCTCTCTGGGAGGTAAACCGTCTTGATTTGAGCATAATGTCGTTGGACGCGCCCACTACATTTTGAGGTATGAGAAAAAGCAATGCAGCTATAAGAAACTCCCTTTTCATAATATTAGCCCCTTGATAATTACATAAGTAATGTGATGGTTCTTGTAGCATCCCCTTATAGTCCTGAAGCAAACCTCTATGGAATTACCTCAATAGCCACCGAGACAGGGTCTCGCAGAACCCCATCTGTACAGCTTGCCTCTACTGAGGCAGATATTAATTCACCAGATACACAATAGATTCCAGGGATAATCAGAACTCCGCTATCGCTAAGCATACTCCAGAGTTTATAATAGCTCACGCTTTCTCCTGGAGGAAGAGTACCAAAACTTATTGCCGGATTAACTTGCTTTGGCCATCCCCACACTAATGTTTCACCCTCATTTACTTCAAAATAGCACTGTTGCAGGTTTCCAAATCTAAATGTCACATCTTCATCTCCCAAATTAGTCACTCGATACAACATCTCAACATTCTCTCCCAACCGGTAAACAGACTTGTCAGTTTGCATGTAGTATTCAATGCAACCCTTAACTATTGAATTAGAATTGACCGGCGTATTGCCCCCCAGCCAAAGCCAATGCAACGCCATGATCCGAATATCCAGGAAATTGACCGAGCAATCGCCGTTTATATCACCCGCCACGATGGTCTCACACAGCAACTCGCCGAAGTACGACTTGCTCGCCTCTGTCGTTCCGCCATAAGCGCCCATATTGATTCGCCCGCCATTTGGGAAAGGCTCTGCGCCGATAGGCGCCATCGGGTCACCCGCATCAATACAAGGACTCGTCAGATCGTCTATGATCCAGGCCTGCGATGCAGGCTCCCATCTGCCGCTCTGTGATTTCAGGTGGTAGTCGGCCTTGCATGGATCGGCAAAACACGGATCGTTGTCGATATTACCCGCTCCCGTATATCCCTCTTCGACATTGCTGTAGGAGACGGTTACAGTGCCGGATGAATCCCCTGATGATATTCCCGGATTGGTCGGAGAAGTGTTGTCACGCATAATGCAGTTAGTCACTGCTACATCCCCCTCGACACGCACGCCGCCGCCTTCCCGGCCGGCCGAGTTGCCGACGATGGTGCAGTTGCTGACTCTACTCCAACGCCCAGTTAAATAAATGCCGCCTCCGTAGTAACGCTCTGCGGTATTGCCGATGATGATACAATTCTCAATTCTCATCGTACAGTTGTAGAGTCCAATGCCGCCCCCAGATATTGCAGCGGTGTTGTCGCTGATCACGCAGTTTCGCAGCGCCCCCCTCCGGTTAGCGAGCGCACTGCCCCTCCGTACCCGGAGGAAGCCCTGTTAGCAACGAATCGGCAATTCTCAATGATCGGGCTGCTCTTAGAACAGTACAGCCCCCCGCCATCGTCGGCGTATCCGTTTGTGATAGTAAAGCCGATTATTGCAGAATTGGCGTCCTCCCTGGAGTGGAAATAGAACCCCCGATGACCGTCAGATTCCGTCCCGTTGCAGTCGATAATACATGTTTCCGGCCCGTTCTCGGATTTGACTGTGATAGCCTTGCCGTGAAAGTCAATATCGCGATTACCGTCTCCGGTATAGATCCCATCCGCCACCAGGACCGTATCGCCGTTATTAGAATCGTTGATAGCCGCCTGAATAGTGGAAAAATCCCCCGCCCCATCGTCATCGACGGTGATAATCCTGGCTTGAGAGGCCGCAATCCCCGCCAGAATCGCCGCAATCGCAATAATCGCCCGCTTCATTGTTAGCCCTTTCACCGAAAATTCCCAGTAGCAACAACTATTTTACCATCGAATTGGCGAGGTGCAAGCCTTTTTTCCAAATTATAGTAATTTTTTCTTCCCTTTCGCGGGGAAGGGGCGGAGTATGTGAGGCGGGCTGGCTCGTTAAACGCACGGCCAGGATAGCCGTGCCACTTCTCACACGCGCTCTAATGGGCTAAAGCGGAGGCCTCTTCGGGGGCGAGGGCTCGGTTGTAGATGCGGATATCGTCGATGAGGCCCTGGAAGAAGCTCGTTGAGGCAAGGGTGTTTGCGGCGCCGAAGTACAGTCCACCGGTGGCGCTCGTCAGCTCGCCCTGAGCTTCGATATCTTCTGCAACCTCTGCTCCGTCGGCGTAAAGTCTTCTGTGCGAACCGTCCCATACGACCACAATCCGATGCCAGTCGCCGTCGGTGATTACGAATTCCGAGATCAGCGGGAGTTTGCCTCGGCCCGGCGGCCTTAGACTGGTCATGAGTTTGCCGGTGGATGGTTCGGCTGCAATCCAGTCCACGCCGGTTCCGTCGCCATCGGTCTGCGATATGACTACCTCCGCCGGCTCGCCAGACTTTATCCAGGCGGCGGCGGAGAACGGTCCCTCGGCCGGGTCGAGGCCGAAGTTGGTGCTGATATAGGCGCTGCTTCCATCCAGTTCAATTGCTCCGTCCACCTCTCCGCCGGTGGGTCGCCAGGTCCCGGAGCCGTTCAATGTGCCGTTGTTGCCTGCGATGCTGTCCTCGGCGGCGGTCATGCCGGTGGATTCGTCGAGCTTGAAGTGGGCGGCAAGGCCCAAGTCGAGCGTTAGAGGTGCGATGCTCTCTATCCAGTTGCCGGCCAGCGCTGATACGTCGAGATAATCAACGGTTTCGTCTTCGTCAATATCGCCCAGCAGTGCCGGGCCGGTTTCGAGCCAGAGCTTGGCCAGAATAGAGAAATCGACGCCATCGACGCGGCAATCTCTGTCGATGTCGCCTTCGAGCACGGCGTCTTCGTCGATGCCGATTCTGCCGCATCCGGCGAGGAAGGACTGGCCTCCGACGTGGCAGAGGCGGGCGATTTGGGGATCTGTCAGGGGGACGTCGAAGACGGCGACCTCGTCAATCATGCCATTAAAGTAGCGATTGTCTGCGTCATTGAAAGCGCCTATCTTGACGTTGTCGCCATCGAATTGCAAAGTTCCGCCGAGCTTACCGCCCGTGGGCTGCCAGAGCGGATCGCCATGCATCCCAACCTCCTTTTCTTAATCACGGGCAAGACCCAATACGAAAGGACCGCCGGAATTTTTTGCAATTACACAACATATACATCATACCAAAGCCGCCGGACGGATTCAAGCGAAAACTGCGATTGGACGGCGGTGACGCCGTGTTTTCGGTTGATGCGGCGTGCGTCAGGTGTTAATCTGCCGGTATGTTGAAGATCGCGACGTGTCAATTTGCGGTAGGACGCTCGGTAGTGCGGAACTCACGGGCTATATGTGAGTTTATGCGCAGGGCGAGCCGGGCCGGGGCCGATATTGTGCATTTCTCCGAATGTACGCTCAGCGGTTACGTCGGGACGGATTTTCCCAACTTCAAGGGGTATGACTGGGATTTGCTCAGGGCCGAGACCGAGAAGGTGATGATGCTTGCGGGAGAGTTGGGCTTGTGGGTCGTTCTGGGCAGTACGCACAGGCTGACCGAGCCAAACAAGCCTTACAACAGCCTGTACTTGATTAACCATAAGGGCAAGATCGCAGATAGATACGACAAGCGGTTTTGCACTCCGGGTGATTTGCGCCGGCTGACGCCCGGTAACAGATTCGTAAATTTCACTATCAAAGACGTGAAATGCTCGCTGCTTATATGCTTCGATTTGCGATTCCCGGAGCTTTATCGCGAACTCTACAAAGATGGCGTCGATTGCATCCTGCAGTCGTTCTATAACGCCAGGCAGAGCGGACCGAGCGTGCATACCCATATTATGCGGCAGACGATACAGTGCCGGGCGGCGACGAACCATTTCTGGGTCAGTATGGCGAATGCAAGCGGGTATTATTCGCCTTATCCATCGTGCTTCATTCAGCCGGACGGGATGATTGTCAGCCAGTTGAGGTCCAACCGCCCAGGCATGATCGTCAACACCGTCGATTTGAAAAGAAAATTCTACGACCCGATGAAAGAATTCAGGGACATGGCGATTGGCGGAATCTTCAACAACGGCCCCGCAGCCAATGACGACCCACGTTCAAAAGATACGAAGAGTTTATGAAAGAATAGGAATTTGAAAGATGTCGAATGAGAGTATTACTGCGCCGCGGGGTTTCTTGGCGGCGGGGGTGGCTTGCGGGATTAAGAAGTCGGGTAATCTGGATTTGGGATTGATTGTCTGTCCGACCGGGGCCAAGGCGGCGGCGGTCTTTACGACCAATAAGGTCGTATCGGCGGCGGTGCAGGTCTGCAAACAGCACGTTAAGAGCGGTGAGATTCAGGCGGTTGTGGTCAATTCGGGAAATGCCAATACTTGCACCGGCCAAAAGGGCCTTGATAATGCAATAAAGATGTGTACGGCTGTGGCTAAAGAGATTGAGGCTGAGCCTGGCAAGGTGCTCGTTGCCTCGACGGGGATTATCGGAGAGCAGTTGCCTGTAAGGAAAATAACGGCTGGGATTCCAAGGGCGGCGGCGAAGCTCTCTGCCTCTGCCTCGGCGGGGCTGGATTTCGCCGAAGCGATAATGACGACGGACACGCGGCCCAAGCAAGCCGTGCGCAAGCTCAAAGTATCCGGCTGCGAGGTTACGATAGCGGGGACGGTCAAGGGGGCGGGGATGATTGGGCCCAATATGGCGACCACGCTTTCGTTTATCACGACGGACGCAGCGATAAGCAAGCCCCTGTTAGGAAAGGCCTTGAAACGGGCGGTGGGCGATTCGCTCAATAAGCTCACGGTTGACGGCCATCAGAGCACGAATGATACGTGCATGATTCTTGCCTCCGGTCTGGCGGGCAATCGTCCGATAACGAGCCCGTGCCCGCGGTATAAGAGGCTTGCGAAGGCATTGGTGGAATTGTGCGACGATCTGACCCGGCAGATGGCGCACGACGCCGAAGGGGCCACGCGGATATTTAAGGTTGTTGTAAAAGGGGCGGCTACGAAGGCCGACGCCGCCAAGGCTGCCCGGGCTGTGGCGGATTATCCGCTTGTCAAATGCGCGGTGCACGGCGGCGATCCCAATTGGGGCAGGATAATCTGCGCGGTCGGCTCGGCGGGCGTGAAGCTCAATCCGGATAAGCTCTCCTGCAAGCTCGACGACATTACGGTCTTCAAGAACGGCGCCCCGAGAAAATTCGATGTGAAGAAGGCCAGCCGAGTCGTTTCACAGAAAGAACATAGAATTACCGTGGATTTGGGGGCGGGCAAGGCCAGCGATTTTTGCTACGGATGCGATTTGAGCGCTGAGTATGTAAGTATTAACGCCGACTACCATACTTAGAGTGTGTGTGAGAAGTGGCACGGCCATCCTGGCCGTGCGTTTCACTATGTAGTCCGCTCGTGGGAAAACGACCAATTGCAGGGTCGGGATGACCCTGCGACGCATGGGCAAGATGCCCATGCCACGATAGAACGGCTTCTCACACAGGTTATTAGGCTTTTCTGATTCATTCTCATTTTTGTCGGCGATTCGCAATTCTTTACTTGCCTTAGTCCGCAGAATCTGTTTTACTACCGGTTCTTTTTAATCGGACACAGGACAGTCTTGTCAACATCGGTACGGATGGAAGTTGTAAACGGGTTGAATAAAAGGAGCAGACAAAGTGAAAATTCTCAAAAGTATTGTTGGTCTTCCGGTGGCGAGTTTTGCCTTCAGTGCGGTGGCAATGGCGGCCGAAGGTGCTGAATCGACTGAGGCAGCCGGCACGCCGTGGAGTTGGTGGATTGCACCGATAGCGGCGGTCATGGCTTTGGGCTTTGCGTGGTACTTCTACAAGAAAGTGATGGAGGCCCCGGAAGGCACCGAGAAAATGGTGGAAATTGCTCGCCACGTGCGAGAAGGGGCGTATGCGTATCTGTTCAGGCAGTATAGCGTCGTAACGCTCGTGTTCGTGATTCTGCTGGCAATCTTCGCGGTCTGTGCCTACTACAAGGTTCAGAACCCGTTTGTCCCCGTGGCGTTTCTAACGGGCGGGTTCTTCAGCGGGTTATGCGGCTTCTTAGGGATGAAGACAGCGACAAACGCTTCGGCGCGTACCGCCCAGGGCGCCAGCGAGGGCCTTAACCGCGGCTTGCAGGTGGCGTTCCGTTCAGGTGCGGTCATGGGCCTGGTAGTCGTTGGCTTCGGCCTGCTCGATATCACTATATGGTACCTGGTATTGGACAAGCTGGTCTATACAGTGGATCATATGCGTGATGGATACAGTCTATTCGGCATTGAACTGGTCAAGGCCGGAATGCACGGCGACCACAAGCTCGTCGAAATAACCACGACGATGATTACATTCGGCATGGGCGCCTCGACTCAGGCCTTGTTTGCACGTGTCGGCGGTGGAATCTTCACCAAGGCCGCGGACGTCGGAGCCGATTTGGTCGGCAAGGTCGAGGCAGGCATACCCGAAGACGACCCGAGAAACCCGGCTACCATAGCCGATAACGTAGGCGATAACGTCGGCGATGTTGCCGGTATGGGCGCCGACCTTTATGAGAGCTACTGCGGCTCGATACTCGCGACCGCTGCTTTAGGCGCTGCGTTGCCCGTTGCCGCACTTGCAGCAAAGGATATGGACCCGCTCAAGGCCGTACTGGCGCCGATGCTCGTCGCCGGACTTGGTATCCTCCTATCGATTGTCGGCATTTTCATGGTTCGCTGCAGGGAGAATGCCAGTCAGAAGAACCTGCTTCGGGCGCTTCTTGTGGGCACTCTGGGCAGTTCAGTGTTGATTATCGGAGCGGTGGCATTACTTGCGGCATTTAGCTGGATTAGTTGGGGCATCTTCCTGGCGGTTGTATCCGGCTTGGCTGCGGGCGTTATCATCGGCCAGTTAACAGAGTACTACACCTCAGACGAATTCAAACCGACCCGCGGCATTGCCGAGCAGACCAATATGGGAGCTGCGACGACTATCATCGACGGGTTCGCCACGGGTATGTTCTCAGCAGGCCTGCCTGTAATAACGATTGTGATCGGCATCCTCTGTGCGTATGGATTCGCAGGCGGGTTCGAGAATATGGCGATGGGTCTGTACGGCATCGGCTTTGCAGCCGTCGGGATGTTGGCGACATTAGGAATTACCCTGGCGACCGATGCTTACGGCCCGATAGCCGACAATGCAGGCGGTAACGCCGAGATGAGCGGCCTTGGACCTGAGGTTCGCAAGAGAACCGATGCACTCGATTCATTAGGCAATACGACTGCGGCGACCGGGAAGGGCTTTGCAATAGGCTCAGCCGCCTTGACCGCAATGGCGCTGCTGGCCGCGTATATTGAGGAAGTGCGAATCTGGATCGGAAGACTGGCCGAGGAAAGCATAGACGGGATATATATGGTCGGCGGCATCGCTTTTGCCGCTAAGGACGGCGTAGGCGATGCGATTAATGTCAAGACCGCGGCGATTATGGATTTTGTCAACGCCTACGGACTCAATATTATGAATCCCAAGCTCATCGGCGGACTCTTCATCGGCGCTATGATGTGCTTCGTCTTCTGTGCGATGACGATGAAGGCGGTGGGCAGGGCCGCAGGCGCTATGGTCAACGAAGTACGCAGGCAATTCAGGGAGATTGCAGGCATTATGGAAGGCACTGGAAAGCCGGATTACGCCCGCTGCGTTTCGATTTCGACTAAGGGAGCGCAGAAAGAAATGATTTTGCCCTCCATGCTGGCGATTATTGTTCCGGTTGCGACGGGTCTGCTATTGGGTGTGGCCGGCGTGATGGGACTTCTGGCAGGGGGATTAAGCTGCGGCTTTGTCCTTGCGATTACGCTCAATAACGCAGGCGGCGCCTGGGACAACGCCAAAAAGTATATCGAGAAGGGCGCTCACGGCGGCAAGGGCTCAGATGCCCATAAAGCAGCCGTAATCGGCGATACCGTCGGCGACCCGTTCAAGGATACTTCCGGGCCAAGCCTTAACATCCTGATAAAGCTGATGGCGATGGTCAGCGTGGTATTCTCGGGCGTTATAGTGAAGTTCGCCCCTCAGATCAGCGAGTTTCTCGGCCTGGGCGGCAAGTAAGGGCCTTTGTGCTGCGAAAACGCCCAGGCGTTGCGTGGTTGACGTAAACGGTTTATAAGTGTAATCTATCGGGGCGGCCGAATAGGCTGCCCCTTTTTGTTTTGGTTGAGGTACTGAGAATTGACGACTAACGAAAATGCCGACGCGAGAAAATTCGCCCTGGCCGCTGCGAAATTAGCGGCGTCGAGGCATTGCACCGATATCGTGGTCCTGGATTTGCGGGGCAAGTCGCCGGCGACGGATTATTTCGTAATCCTCACCGGCACGAGCGACAGGCAGATGCGCAGCACCTGCGACGAGATATCCGCAACCGCCAGGGAACTCGGCCTACAACGGTTCGGCAGGGCCGGTTACGACCAGGGCAGATGGATCCTGCTCGACTACGTCGATGTAGTCATCCACATCTTCGACACCGAGTATCGAGAATACTACGACCTCGAACTGCTATGGGGAGATGCGGAAAGATTAGCCACAGAGGACACAGAGAAATAACAGAAATATCACCCGGTTTGTCATTCCCGCGAATGCGGGAATCCACTAAAGCTGCTGCGTTATTGGATCCCTGCTTCCGCAGGGATGACATGGGGTCGGTCAATTTGAGTTATCGATTGTTGGCTATCCTATGAAGCTTGTTATAGACGAACTTGAAGAACGCATATCTGCTGCTATGGCTTCTGTTGCGGGTGTGGAGGGGTGTGCGGCTATTGTTCGGCCTTCGACGGACCCGAAGTTTGGCGATTACCAGGCCAACGGCGTGATGGCCCTGGCCAAGAAGCTCAAGACCAATCCCCGTAAGCTCGCCGAAGAAGTGGTCGAGAATCTGGATCTTAACGATATATGCGAGCCGCCGGAGGTGGCCGGGCCCGGCTTCATCAATCTGCGATTGAAGGCTGATTTCCTCGCCGACCGCCTGCTCGAAATCAACGAAGATACCACCGGCCTTGCCGTCGAGAAGGCCGATAAGCCCAGGACCATCGTAGTGGATTTCTCAAGCCCCAATATCGCCAAGCAAATGCACGTAGGCCACCTGAGAAGCACAATCATCGGCGACGCAATCTGCAGAATGCTCGAATTCCTCGGCCACAAAGTAATACGACAAAACCACATCGGAGACTGGGGGCTTCAGATGGGGATGGTTATACATTCTACTCGTCAAGCTCAGTCAATGAAAGAGGCCGTTGATGGTTATGAGAGAAGGAGAGGATTAAACAGATTTCCGGAGGGATGGCCTCTTGAATTAAGTAGCTTGGAACATTCTTACAAAATCATGTCTAAGCGGGAGAAGGAGGATCAACAAGTAGCTTATGCGATACGGGAGTCAACAGTTCGATTGCAAAGAGGGGAAAAAAGCGAAATTGATATTTGGAAGAAAGCACGCGAAATAACTTTGAACGAATGCTTGCGTTTATATCGCATGCTATCAGTAACGCTTGATAATGAACATATTCGGGGCGAGAGTTTCTATGCTGATATGCTTCCAGGCGTGGTAAGCGGTTTGCAGAAAAAGAACCTGGCGGTGGACTCGAAAGGGGCGGTTTGTGTTTTTCCGGAGGGTTTTAAGAATAAGGAGGGGGCGCCTTTGCCGTTTATTATTCGCAAGTCGGACGGGGCTTATTTGTATGCTACCACGGATTTGGCGGCGGTACGGTATCGGGTTGATGACCTAAAGGCCGATGCGATTGTTTATGTGACCGATTCGCGGCAGAAGATGCATTTCGAGATGCTCTTTGCTGTTGCGCGAATGGCGGGGTGGGCGAGTGAGGATGTCGAGCTTTCGCATGTCATGTTCGGCAGTATCTTAGGCGATGACGGGACGCCTTTGAAGACGCGGTCCGGGGAGAACGTGAAGCTCAAGGAATTGCTCGATGAGGCGGTGGAGCGGGCCAAGGCGGTCGTCGAGGAGAAGAATCCGCAGTTGGCTCCCGACGAAAAAGCGAAAATCGCAAGTGCCGTGGGGATTGGGGCGGTTAAGTATGCGGATTATTCCAACAACCGGACGAGCGATTATGTTTTCAGCTTCGATAAGATGCTTGCGATGGAGGGCAATACGGCGCCTTACATGCAGTATGCATACGCGCGGATCAAATCGATCGAGCGCAAGGCCGAGAGTAAGGACGTTGATATCGAGACCGAGCTGGCCGGGCTAAAGGAGTTGAGGCTGACTGAGCCCGCGGAGCTGGATTTGGCGAAGCACATAATTCGCTATGGCGAGGCTATTGGCTCGGCTGCGGGTGATTACAGGCCCAATTATTTGACGAGCTATCTATATGAATTGGCCCAGAAGTTCAGCACGTTCTATTCGAGTTGCCCGGTCCTGATTGCCGAGCCTGCGAAAAGGCCGAGCCGGCTGCTGCTGTGCGATTTGACCGCGAGAACCATTCGCCACGGCCTGAGCGAGCTTCTGGGGATAAGCGTTGTGGAACAGATGTGAGAGGTCTTGGCGCAGACTCCGGCAACGATGTTTCTATCGTTTGTCCTTGCAATAATCGGCCAATAAGCTAATCTGTTGTTCGGCTGAATGGTGACGTTTACAGGTTTAGAGTTGGCAACAAGAAGGGTCGTACATGGCGTATTCGCTCGAACAAAAAATGTCGAGAGGCAAATTGGTTGAGTTCTGTAAAAGAAACCACATCAGGAAGATGTCGGTTTTCGGCTCGGCGGTGGCAGGCCAATTAGGGCCGCACAGCGATATCGACCTTTTGGTGGAGTTTGAGCAGGGGCATACGCCGGGCCTGTTCTCGATTGTCAGAATGGAAATGGAGCTTGGAGAAACGCTTGGCAGAAAGGTCGATCTGCGGACCCCCGAAGACCTGAGCCAGTATTTTCGTGACGAGGTAATGCGGGATGCCAAACTTCAATATCAGTCATGAGGACAGAGTGAGACTATGAAGATCGTGCAGAAGGATTTTCGCGTCAATACTAAGAATCGCAATGAGATGGTGGATATTTCGCGTCAGGTCGGCTCGATTGTGGCCGAATCGGGGATCAGCGAGGGCGATGCGATAGTCTATTGCCCGCACACCACGGCGGCGATTACGATAAACGAAAATGCCGATCCGACCGTCCCGCGGGATGTCCTGCTGACCCTGGCCGAGTTGATACCGCATTCAAATCCGGGCTACCGGCATTCCGAGGGCAATTCCGATTCCCACGCCAAGAGTTCCTTGGTGGGCTGCAGCGAGCAAGTGCTGATCAAAGACGGTTCGCTGGTCTTAGGCACATGGCAGGCGGTGTATTTCTGCGAATTCGACGGTCCTCGCAGCCGAAGGGTATTCGTGCAAGTCCGCGGAGAATAAGCCGCAAAAGGCTATATTTGCCGCTTAACCAGCCAAGAAAGGCGATTTGGGCGGATTTTGCGCATAAAATAGGCGAGGTGGTGGGACCGGCTGGGGGGGAGACCGGGGGACCACACTGCCTCGCCGAGGTTCGTAAGCTGCCAAAAGCAGCATATATTCACTATCTTAAAGAGCGACGACAAAAAAGGCTTTCCCGTATTGACATCAAGCCAAAAAACCGAAAGAAAACACTCCTTTGGAAGGGATTTATTCCTGGCCCCTTCTCATTTCAATACCTAATTATACAGGCCTTCGCAGCCAAATGCAAGTGAAAAATCGGTTTTCTGCATTTTTTTCAACTTGGGGCAAAGGCTTTGAATACAGCACATAGGCCGCCTCTACGGTTAAATATCGGCAATTCCGCAGCAAATCGTGAGTTAGAATTCTCAAATGGCGGGCATTTTTTGGCATTTGCCGCCTACAAAGGCCCCCCAGAAAGACTTTGGCGCGTGGGCCGGATAAGTAGGCTCAGAATCGCCCCGCAGGCGCCGCGTCTGCGCAGGATGCGCGATAGCGCCCGGCTGAGACCGATTCGCCGCAACTATCCCATCGCAGCTTCCGGCCGCAACCAAAAGGGTGCAAGAAAGTTTGTCGAAAACTGACGTTCGGTGGTTTTTATGCTGGTAAGAGTATCCTCGGATTGGTATGTTGGCACATTGTTATTTACAACTAATAGGTTATCTTGGCTGAGGGGCTGGATGTTTGTGATGTCGAAAATATCCGAGAGATTAGAGCAGGTAAAGGAAACCATCAATTCCGTCTGTGATCGTGCCGGCCGGGATCCGGGCGAGGTCAAGCTCATTGTTGTAACAAAGTCCGCGAGCTTGGAGGCCGTCAAAGAGGTTATACGTTTGGGTTTCACGGACCTTGGCGAGAATCGTGTTCAGCAGTTAAAGAAGGTCTCCGTTCAGGTGGCGAGCTTTCTCCAGATGAGCGCTGCGGAATCGGACCTCCCAAAAAGCGTGAATTGGCATATGATCGGGCATCTGCAGCGCAATAAAGTCCGCCAGGTCCTTCCCGCAGCTTCGTTGATACACTCTGTTGACACGCTTCGCTTGGCCGAGGAGATAAGTGCTTCGGCGACCAAGCTGAACTTGCATCCGAAAGTTTTGCTTCAGGTTAATACCTCCAATGAACCTCAGAAATACGGCGTTCCGGTTGGAGCGGCGACACATCTGGCCGAGCAGATAGGCACACTGCCGAATATGGAGTTGGTTGGCCTTATGACGATGGCGCCGCTGACTCATAACAAGGAGGTTGTTCGGGTCTGTTTTGTCCGGGCTCGGGAGCTGTTTGATGAGATGTGTGGTGAGAAAATAGTGGGCCCTCAGTTCAAGGAATTGAGCATGGGCATGAGTTCTGATTATGAGATTGCTGTCGCCGAGGGCGGCACGATTCTTCGCATCGGCTCGGCCATTTTTGCCGGTTAAGGTTGGTTCTTGGCTGGATATGAGCGCCAGAGGAGGCGGACTTCAATTATGCGGTGCTGCGCTTGCAACTCATTCTGAGGGCTTTCTCGGGATCGTCGCGGCTCACAGTATGTCGTCACATGCGCCGGATTGCACTCTCCAGATCGCAGAAAAAAGGGCAAAAAACCGCAAAGTCGCCTCCTAAACGAGCCGAAATTGTCTAATACCGGCTCTGCCGAAGCATTGTTTGAATGTCCTATAATATAGGCAGGTGGCACGTAATATGGCAAGAATGGTAGAATCACTAAGTGGTGTTGAAATGCTCAGGAGTTTCACAGATGTTCTTTTTCTGGCGAATCGCGAGCAAATGCCGCCTGAATTGCGGAAGCTGCTAAAGAACAAGAAGCTTTCCTATGTTGTGTTGGGAATAGACAAATACGCTCAGATACGGGATCGGCTCGACTTGGTTGGAACGGCCGTGATTGATGCCGGGGGGCTGGACACTTCCCAACAGCAGCGACTGGCACAGATTATCGAGTCGCTTGAGTCGGAGAAGATCGGCGTGGTTCTGCTCACAGGTCGCGTGCAAATGCCCATCAAGAGCTTCTCTTTGGCTCCCTCCCAGAGCAGCTTCTCGATGGTTAGCAATATGGAATCGGTTTCGGTGGATGATCTCTGGGTGAGAATCAGTATGAATCTTGCGTACCGCAAGAAGAGCGATGGTATTGTGGTCAAGCCGGCGGGCCCGCCGAATAAGATGCACAGGTTGTACAAAAACAATCTCGCCGAGCAGCTTCACATGACCGAGGCCCTGGTTGACAATCTGGCCGAGCAACTTCGCTTGGCAGGTCTTGTTCAACAGGATTTTCTACCGACTCAACTGCCGAATAGCGACAAGATAAAATGGGCGACGGCATTCCAGCCAGCCGAGTGGGTTTCTGGGGACATTTACGATGTTGTTCGTATCGATGAAAGGCATATCGGTTTCTACATTGCCGATGCGGTTGGCCATGGACTTCCCGCTGCATTGCTGACCATTTTCCTCAAGCAGGCCCTTGTTATGCGTCATACGGTCGAGAACGACTACCGCATATACCCGCCTGCGGATGTGGTGAAGAACCTCAACGTGCGAATGGCGGCACAGAAGCTTTCCGGCTATCAGTTCGCCACATGCTGCTATTGCCTGATCAACACAGAGACGCTAAAAGTGACTTATTGCCGTGCGGGCCACCCTTATCCGATTCTTATGAAACCCGGCAAGGAACCGGAACAATTGGAGGTCAGAGGCTCGCTTCTCGGAGTCTTTGCCCAGGCTGAGTTTGTAGAGCGGACGATCCAACTCGAACCGGGCGATAAGCTGTTTCTATACTCGGATGGGGCGGACCGTTTCATAGGGAATTATGACGACAAGACAGGCTTTCATTTCAACGAGGAATTCCGCGAATTGAGCAAATTGTCCATCGCCGAGATTATGGACAAACTGACGGCGTTCACGCACAATCAGGAGATTGCCGTATCCGAGGTTGACGACATCACGGCAGTCGGGCTTGAGATACTCTAATCGCAGAGCTTTGCGGTTGGCAATTCCTTATCATCCATTTCCTTTCGGATCGCCCATTTTCAGGATTGAGCTTCGGCAGTGAAGATCGTCTTCAGAGTGGGAATTCGCCCTTGAACGGGCCGAAAAGGCCCTTTTAAAGACCATAGAAATAGTTTGCAAAAACGTTTGTCTCGGCTATACTGATTTACGCTTGATCGATACCTTTTGTATAGAAAGGAAGCGGCTATGGCGGATAAAGATGCTGACTTTAAAAAAATAAAGCGACTTATCAAGATAATGAAGGAAAATGGGCTGGTCGAGATTGAGATAAAGCACGGCGACGATAAGATTGCCCTCAAGCGTGCGCAGCCTCAGTCTGTCGTGGGTCAGCCGATTACCGGCATACCTGTGATTGGTTATGAATCCGCAGCAGTTTCTCCATTTCCGCCGCCCGCGGATGCGGCGGCAAGCACGGACCAGGCGGCGTCTGGAGAGGGCGGAGAGGATTTGGCTGAGATAAAGTCGCCTATCGTGGGGACGTTCTATGCGACGCCAAGCCCGGATTCGGAGGATTATGTTGAGGTTGGCTCGCGTGTCGATCCTCAGACGGTTGTCTGCATAATCGAGGCGATGAAGGTGATGAACGAGATCAAGGCCGAGATCAGCGGAACGATAAGTGAGATTTTAGTGAGCAACGGCCAGGCCGTGGAGTACGGCCAGGTGCTCTTTAGAGTCAAGGCGGACTGAGAACTGACCATCTCCAAGAGGCTGAGGCAATAGCGACCTCGCCGGCGGCAGTCGAAAAGAAAACGGTAAATTGAAAAATGCTTTCAAGGATTCTTATAGCCAATCGTGGTGAGATAGCGCTTCGGATAATCCGTGCCTGTCGCGAGCTTGGCATCGAAACGGTGGCCGTTTATTCCGAGGCGGACAAGGACGCTCCGTACCTGCAGCTCGCCGACGAAGCGATCTGCATCGGTCCGCCCGACTGCGCCCAAAGCTATCTGAACGTCCCTCGCATTATAAGTGCGGCGGAGGTCGCGGATGTGGAGGCGATTCATCCCGGTTATGGTTTTCTGGCGGAGAACTCACACTTCGCCCGGGTGTGTCGGGACTGTGGAATAGGGTTTATAGGGCCTTCCGTGGAGGCAATGGAGTTGCTCGGCGACAAGGTCGCCGCGCGTAAGTTGGCGTCGAAGGCGTCGGTTCCGGTAGTGCCCGGTTCGGACGGGGTGATTGAAGACGAGTCTGAAGCGCTGAAGCTGGCCAACAAGATGGGCTATCCGGTGATAATAAAGGCCGCCGCCGGCGGCGGTGGACGCGGCATGAGAGTCGTGCATAACGACATCAGCTTTCGTTCGGCCTTTAACGCGGCGCGCGCCGAGGCTGACGTGGCTTTCGGCAACTCCAGCGTGTATTTGGAGAAGTTCATAGTCGAGCCGAGGCACGTCGAGGTCCAGATCATGGCCGACAACGAAGGCAACGCATTGCACTTCTACGAAAGAGACTGCTCCATTCAGCGAAGGCATCAGAAAATGATCGAGGAATCGCCCTGCCCGGTGCTCGATAAGCATACGAGGGAGGAGCTTTGCGAATCCGCGCTGCGCATCATTAAGGAGGCCGACTACTCCAACGCTGTGACGGTGGAGTTTCTTCTGGACGACGATAGGAATTACTACTTCATCGAAGCCAATACCAGAATCCAGGTCGAACACCCTGTTACCGAGATGGTGACGGGGCACGACCTGATTAAGTGGCAGTTGAAGATAGCCAGCGGTCATACCATCAAAACCAGCCAGCGGAACATCAAGCTAAACGGCACTGCGATTGAATGCAGGATCAACGCTGAGGACCCGGAGAACAATTTTGCGCCTTGCCCGGGCACGATTACAAGGTACATTCCTCCGGGGGGACCGGGTGTTAGGGTTGATACGCACGTTCATCAGGGCTGGACGGTTTCGCCGAATTATGATTCGATGATTGCCAAGCTGATAGTTCACCAGCGCACGCGCACTGAAGCGATAACGACGATGAGAAGGGCCTTGCAGGAGTTTGTCATCGAGCCGATCAAAACAACTATACCCGCCTGTCTGGATATTCTCTCGCACAATCTTTTTGTCAAGAGTAAGATAGATACGGGCTTTGTCGAGAGAAACTTCTAAAAAATCCTGGCATAGTTTCCTTTGAGTGGTTATAATATTTGTGGTTTTGACAATAATAGCATTGTGAAGACGATCAAATATGTCGAAATTCGAGAAAATTCTGTCGTTACTGTTGAGAGGTGCTTCAGACTCAAACATACGTTTCGAAAATCTGCGATATTTATTAAAGCGTGTAGGGTTCAATGAGCATATACGAGGCAGTCATCATATTTTCACAAAGGACGGGGTTGAAGAAATACTTAACCTGCAGCCTAAAGGGAATAAATCTAAACCTTACCAAGTCAAGCAGGTTAGAAATGTTATGTTGAAGTACAAATTGGAAGAAAAAGCAGAATGAGCAAGTATGAATTAGTTATATATTGGAGCGAGGAGAACCAGGCTTTTATTGTCGAAGTGCCGGAATTAGCCGGTTGTGCAGCCGATGGAAAGACATATCAAGAAGCGCTTGCCAATATCGAGGTTGTGATTCAAGAGTGGATTGAGGCCGCTAAAGAATTAGGAAGGCCGATTCCCAAACCTAAAGGCCGATTAATGTTCGCCTAAATCGGTCAATGTTTTAGATGCCTTCTTGCATAATCTGTTCTGAGAATACATCCTGTATGCCCTTTACAGGTGGCTAACCACGAGCCACGACTTTATTTCTCCAGTGCCGTCAGGTCTTCGTAGGTTTCACGCCTTCTTATAACCGAGAAGCTGTCGCCGTCCACGAGCACTTCCGGCGCCCTGCATCGAGCGTTGTAATTGCTGCTCATGGTAAAGCCGTAAGCCCCTGCGGTAAAGACGCTGAGCAGGTCTCCCCGCTGCACGGGCGGCAGAAACCGCTCCTTTGCAAGGAAATCCGCGCCTTCGCAAATCGGGCCGACCACGTCGAAAGCCCTGGTTCCCTCTGGCTGTAAATCCTTGCTCCGTTGGAGGGGAACGAAGTCCTCCTGCACTGTTGCAGGCCAGATGAAATGGAATGCATCGTAGAGGGACGGGCGGATAAGGTCGTTCATCCCGGCATCGACTATGATGAATTCCTTGGCGCCTCCCCGCTTCGTATAGAGTACGCGGGTGAGCAGTATCCCCGCATTGGCGCAGATGCTTTTGCCGGGTTCGAGAATGAGCTTAAGGTCCTTGCCTTTGAGCAGAGGCAGGATTCCCGCGGCATAGTCGGCCGCCGATGGCACGGTGTCGGATTCGTAATCGGCGCCGTAACCGCCGCCGAGATCAAGGGCCTCGATGGTGTGGCCCTTGCCACGAAGACTGTCAATGAGCGGCATTGTTCTTCTCACAGCTTCGACGTAGGGATCGATTGTCTTGCCGCCTGATCCGAGGTGGACGTGGATCGCACATAGATCCACCGCTCCGTTATCTCCGTAATCGGCGAAGACTTTCTGTGCCCGTTCGATATCGACGCCGAATTTTGTTTCCTTCTTGCCGGTGGTTATAAAGACGTGGGTCTTGTAGTCAATGTCCGGATTGACACGAAGTGCGGCTCTGGGCTTATGGCCCTTAGTTGTGTCGCTCTGTTTCGCCAATCGAATCAGATTATCGAGTTCGGCCTCGGATTCGATGTTAAAATAGCCAATGCCGGCATTCAGGGCCTCGATGATTTCGTTGTCCGTTTTGCCGACTCCCGCATACACGACTTTGGCCGGATATCCGCCGGCCTGAAGCACACGATGCAACTCGCCGCCGCTGACAATATCGAATCCGATGCCCTTTTCGGCCAGGAAATTGAGGATATTTATATTGCCGCATGCCTTGACGGAGTAGCAGATTGTGGTCTCAAGCTCGGCGTAGGCCCTTTGAATCTTCTGCAGATGTTCTATGAAGGTTGCTTTGCTGTAGATGTAGGCTGGCGTTGAGACCTGCCCGGCGATCTTCTCAACGTCAACATCCTCCGCAAATAGTCTGCCGTTCCTGTAGTTAAAATGGTCCATATTGTCATTCTCTTTGCATAGTAGTCTTGCCAATCTGTGCCGGAGCCGGCAAGTAGTATAAGGAATCAATTGCAAATTGCAATAGACCAATTAGCCATGGAAACGCGAATGTTCTGCTGTGGCCGGCGAGACGTAAACAGTTCGGCAGCGGTTTTGCAGGGGATGGGCTTCTCAGGGTTTTGCCTTGCTCGCGATAGGCGGTGGGCCGGGCACCGTATTCGGGGCATAAATAAAGCGAAAGGCCTTGTCTCGATGACAAAGCCTTTCGTTTTTCGCATAACCTGCCGCAATCTCGATTTTCTCCAAATGCGGCGGAATCTACCGTTACGCTATTTCTTCTTTTTCTTCTTGGCTTTCTTCTTGGCTTTCTTCTTAGCTTTCTTCTTAGCCGGTTTCTTCTTCTTAGCTTTCTTCTTTGTCTTCTTCTTAGCTTTCTTCTTTGTCTTTTTCTTTGTCTTCTTCTTAGCTACTTTCTTCTTTGTCTTCTTCTTAGCTTTCTTTTTCGCCATAGGTTTTCACCTCCTTATTGGCTAAACGAATCCCTTATGTTATTCTTGTTGACACTCGCAACACTAATTACCACTTATAATCTTTGTCAAAGAACTTAGACAAAAAAAATAATAAATTTACGCATAATTTTTATCGTCCAGAAGTTTCGGAATACTTGACAGAATTTTCTGTTGCAGTTGCCTTGCAGAGGTGTTCATATTGTATATCGTATTGCTTGAAAAATTGGCGTGACTTGCTTGTGTTATGGGCCGACTGTCGAATGCAGTGAAGAAATTACTTTATATCTGTAGTGCCCGTAAAATGCAATCTAATCCAACTTATGCTTTTAATCGCTGTTTTCGGATTCAAAAGAACGTTTTCTCCTATGTCACTGTGTAGGTTGCGTAACTGTCGTGACAAAATGCAAGTGTAATATGTTTGTGACTGCAATTTGAGGGTTCTTTGCATTCGTTGAGATTCTTACCGCCGCAAATACAGTGATTTACGTTGTGAAAAAATTTTACAAAAACACACAATTTACCTGTTAGATTCTTATGCTTGGACAAAAAATAGCATTGTTCGGCGGCACGTTTGATCCCGTCCATATCGGGCATATTTCGGTCGCCGCGGATGCAGCCGAACAAATCGGCGCCGAAAAAGTTGTCTTTATTCCGGCCAAGCGCTCACCGCTTAAAGGTTTTTTACCGAAAGGTGGAGACGAGCATCGCCTTGCCATGATAGCCCTTGCAATTGCGGAGAATGAGAAGTTTGAGGTGAGTGATTTCGAATTGAACCAGCCGGCGCCGAGCTATACGCTTGAGACGGTAAGGAAGTTTCAGCGCGATTATGCAAGCGACATTGCGGTCTATTGGCTGGTGGGAGCAGACGGCGTCGATGATTTGCAGCATTGGCACGCTATTGAGGAGCTGATCGACACCTGCAATCTGTGCACTATGTGCAGGGCCGGGTGTGAACCGCCCGACTACGGCAAGTTTGAAGGCATCTGGGGACGCCGCAGGGTGGAAAAACTTCAGAGAAACATCATCCAGACCCCTTTGATCGACGCCAGCAGCACGGAAATACGCAGGAGATTGGCCGTTGGAGACGACATTTCGGATTTGCTGCATCCTGCTGTTGCTCAATACATTCGTCGGCACGGCCTGTACCGCTCAAAAGATCGACTTTGACTGAACCGAGCAGAAAACCCACCGAATGGCTCGCAGTGGTCAGACGGTTTTGACGGACTGTCTCAGCCAGTCGCACCAATCGGTCATTCCTTCACCCGTTCTGGCTGAGACGGGGAAGATTTCTATATCTTTGTTAAGTCTGCGGGCGTCGGTCTTTGCGCGTTCGATATCAAAATCCACCAGGCCCCCTTCGAGCAGATCAATCTTGTTAATCAGCAGCACTTTTGACTTTGCAAAGATACCGGGGTATTTGATCGGCTTGTCGTCGCCCTCGGCTACCGAGAGCACAACGATCTTGCCGTTTTCGCCGAGATCGAAATCCGACGGGCAGACAAGGTTGCCCACGTTCTCGACGAAGATCAAATCCAGGTCTTTAACGGGCAATTCTCTTAGCGCGGCGCTTACCTGGGCCGCAGAGAGGTGGCAGGCGCCGTCCGTGTTGATCTGGACAACGGGGGCTTTGGTCCGGCGGATTCGCTCGGCGTCTATATCGGTCTGGATGTCGCCCTCAATCACGCCGATCTTGAGTTCGCCCTTCAGGTCGTTTATCGTTCTCGTCAGGATTGTGGTCTTTCCCGAGCCGGGAGATGAAATCATATTGAGGCAAAGTTTCTTGTGCTCGGCGAGGAACAGGACGTTCTCGAATGCGTACTTTTCATTCGCATCCAGAATCTTTTTGACAATGTCAATTTTCTTCATAGCGCTAATCCGTCTGTAATTCTATTTCTTCCAACAGCAACGGCGCATCGGCCAGCAATTCGAAGTTCTCGCTGTCGCATTCCGCGCACTTCGGCATCGACAGATCCACGTCAAAGTCTCGGCTGCAGTCTCTGCACTTTGCTCTCAGGGGCTTATGCTCTATTAAAAGTTTCATACCTTCGCACGGCGTATCCTTGGCGATGGCCTCGAAGGCGAAACATAGGATTTCGTCATTGACGGCCGAGAGCCCGCCGCAGCTTATTTTCGCGGCGATAGGCTTTGCATTGTGCTTTGCGGCTTCGTCTGATATTGCCGCGAGCAGGCTTTGCGCCACCATCATCTCGTGCATCAGCATATCCTCGGCAGTTCTCGCCCGTACGGCATTTGCACAATCCTTCTGCCGCCGATCCGCGTAATCAACTCCACAGTAGGTATATCGCGCGTTTGGACGACTTGTCCTATTATGCATGCATCGGCGCCCAGCGGGTGATTTCTGCAAATGCTCAGGCAATCATCAGCAGATTCCGCCGAGGCAACCACGACGACCTTGCCCTCATTTGCGATTGCCAGGACGTCGAAGCCGAGCATGTCCGCTGCGGCCCGGGCGGTGGGATTGACCGGTATCTCTGTCTCATTGATTTCGATGCTCAGTTCGGCGCTTCTTGATATCTCGTTGAGTGTTGCTGCCAATCCGCCGCGGGTGGGGTCGCGCATGAATTTTATGCCGCTTGTCTTTTCGAGCAGTTCACAGGTCAACCCTGCCAGAGATGCACAGTCGCTCTGCAATTGCGACTCGAATTCAATCCCTTTTCGCTGTGAGATAATGGCCAGACCGTGGTCGCCTAATGTGCCGTTAACGATTATCTTGTCGCCGGCGACTATTTTTTCACAGCCCAGATCCACACCGGCTAACCTGACGCCGATTCCCGCCGTATTTATGAATATCTTGTCGGCCGCCCCGGCCTCGACAGTCTTGGTGTCGCCGGTTACGATCTCGACGTTGCTCTCCTTCGCTGTCTGGGCGATACTGGTAAGAATCTTCTCCAACAATTCAAATTCGAGGCCCTCTTCGATTATCAGCGACAACGTCAGGGCCACAGGTCTCGCCCCGGCCACAGCCAGGTCGTTCACGGTCCCGCAGACGGCGAGTTTCCCGATATCGCCGCCATTGAAAAACAACGGCTTTACGACGTAACTATCGGTGGTGAAACATATCTCATTGGAGGTTAGATTGAGCTTTGCCGAGTCTGCAAGTTCGGCGAGCGTATCGTTCTTAAGCTTCGGAAGGATATGGCGGCGGATCAACTCATCGCTCAATCGGCCGCCGCCGCCGTGTGCGAGCAGGATTCTATCGTGTTTCTTGGGGCTCATTGCTCGCGTTTCTCCTTGCGGCCATATTTGAACCACGCCGAACACGCCCCCTCGGTGCTCACCATGCACGCGCCGACCGGGTCATCAGGCGTGCAGCTCGTCGCAAACAGCCCGCATTGAGGCGGGTCTATCAGGCCGCACAATACTTCACCGCATCGACAGCCCGTTGCCTCCTTGCCCGGTGTCTCGGTGATGTTGAATTGCTTGAAAGCATCGAATTTGCTGTATTTCTCTCTTAGCCTGAGCGTGCTTTTTTCTATTTTTCCCAGCCCGCGCCAGTAACCGTCTGCAGGCTCGAAGCACTTGGCGACGATTCCTTGTGCAGCTGTGTTGCCCTGTTCGGTCACCACGGCTGAGTACATGGATTTTAGCTCCGGCCGACCGGCAACCAGTTGCCTGCATATCTCGGCAAGGCCTTCGATTATCTGCATCGCTTCAAACCCGGCCACAACACACGGACGCTTGAAGTCGTCCACTATTTCGCGGAATACTCCGTACCCGGTTATAACGCTGACGTGGCCGGGGCAAAGAAAGGCGTCGATGTTGTTGTTCTTCGCCGACAATAGTGCTCGCATTGCAGGGACGACCAGTTTGTGGCTGCTCAGGATGTAGAAATTATCGATTCCTTGCTCGGCGGCCTCCATTACCGCCACGGCGGTCGCCGGAGTCGTCGTTTCAAAACCTACGGCTACGAAGACGATCTTTTTCTCCGGGTTGTCTCTTGCTAACTGCAGCGCATCTTCACTGCTAAGGACCACCTTGACGCCGGCTTTGGATTGTTTGGTCTCCAGTGACCCGCCTTTGCCGGGCACGCGAATCATATCGCCGTAAGTTGCGATTATGCAGTCATCGCGGCCCGCCAATTGCAGGACCGTATCGATGTAGCTTTGGTCCGTCACGCAGACCGGACAGCCGGGACCTGACAGAAGCTTGAGTCCCTCCGGCAGGATGGACTTTATCCCGCTGCGAAAAATGGCCACCGTATGCGTCCCGCAGACCTCCATAACGTTGATCTGCCGCCCCAGCTTCGCACACGCCGCCTCGATCATTACCTGAGATTCTTTGATTCTGTCAATCTGCACGATATGAATTCATCCCGAAATCTTGTTGGGCGTATCGTCAAACTCGCTTATCTCGCGAAACAGGTCCCAAGTCTTCTTAGCATCTTCTTCATCCACCAGCGAGATGGCGAAGCCCGCGTGTATGAGTACCAGACTGCCTACCTCAGCTTCCGGCAGCAGCGTCGTCTTGGCCTTGAAGCGGTTGCCCATCGCATCCACCACCGCAACGTCCTTATCCAATTCAATTATCCTCGCAGGTATCGCCAAACACATAGTCTATACCTCGATTTACAAGTCCTCTCTTGCGAGATTGACGGCGATCGCCGCCTGGCCCAGGGATATTCCGCCGTCGTTCGACGGAACATTTCGATTGAATAATACGCGAAAATCAGCCTTTTTCAAGAACTTAATCAAGCGGCTCGCCAAATACCCGTTGCAGAACACGCCGCCGCTCAGGGCGACCGTGTTCAATTTGCAGCTTTGTCTTGCCGCTCTTGCCATATCAACCAGGGCGGCGGCGAGGCAATTGTGGAATTTCGCCGAAATAACCCCGCTTGACGCCTCATTTTGCACATCGGCAATCAGTTCTCTTATCATTTTGCTCAAATCGAGCCTGAGAGGCCCATCGGTTTCGCCGATTAGTTCAAAACCGTAGCTATCCTCGACGTCAGCCTCTATGATTGCTTCAAGCGCCATCGGCAGTTGTGCGTCGAAGTGGTTGTAGTTGCCAAGGCCTGATATGGCGGCGACGGCGTCGAATACGCGGCCCAGGCTGGAAGTCTGGACGGTATTGACGCCTTTTTCGAGCTGCTGCAATATCATCTGCTGTTTGGCTCGGTCCGGCTCAATCTGTCCGAGCAGCCATTCGAATTTGCCCGGCTCGAAGTCGTCTCCGTAGGTTCGCTTCAATAGCGACAGGACCGGCCTTATGGCCTCCTTGCTCGCCTTATCCGCACCGGCCAGGTCGTAATAGGCCAGATGCCCGAACCGCTCGAATCCCTCCAGAGATGCGATCATGCACTCGCAGCCCCAGATCGCACCGTCGGTCCCATAGCCCGTGCCATCGCATACCAGTCCGATAACCGGGCCAGGAACGCCGTGCTCGGCCAGCACCGACGCAACATGGGCCCAATGATGCTGAACCTCGATTACCTTCAGGCCGCTCAGCGAGAGGGCGTATTGGGTGGACAGGTAGCCGGGGTGAAGGTCGCAGACTGCGATTTCCGGCTCGACCTCGAAGAGTCGTCGCAAATGTTCGATTGAACTGATGTAGTGATGATAGACCTCCGCATCGGCCAGGTCGCCTATGTGCTCGCTGCAGATAAGCTGGTTGTGCTTTGCGAAGCAGAACGTGTTCTTCAAGTCCGCCCCGGCTGCGAATATGCCTTCTTGGCTGTGCTGGTCGGTTATTATCGGCGTCGGCACGTAGCCTCTCGCCCGCCTGAGCAGCGCCGGCTGCTGCTCGATAAAATGGACAATGGAATCGTCCACCTGTCGGTAAATCTCCCTATCGTGCATCAGGAAGGCATCTGCAACACAGCCGAGCTTCTCCAAGGCCGTTTCATTCCTGCAAATCAAAGGCTCATCGGAGATATTGCCGCTGGTCATTACCAGGACGCTTATCCCATGCGCGAACAGAAGATAATGCAGCGGGGCATAACAGAGCATAAAGCCGAGTGTGCTGACGCCCTCGGCAACCCCCGGTGCTATCCCGGCCCTGCCTTTTCTCGGCAGCAGGACGATTGGGGCCTGAGGGCTTCTCAGGGCCTGCTCGGCGGCATCGCTGACGATTGCATATTCCTTTATCGTCTCGACTGAATCGGCCATCATCGCGAAGGGCTTGTGGTCTCGCCTCTTGCGCCGCCGCAGGCGCTGCACGGCCCGGTCGTTAAGTGCATCGACGGCAAGATGGAATCCGCCGATACCCTTTATCGCTACGATCTTGGCATCTAAAAGCAGTTTTGCCGCTTTGGCAATCACTTCATCCGTTTGTGATTCGATTGTTTCGCCCGCGCTGTCGGTCAGCCAGATCTTTGGCCCACAGGCCCCGCAGGCGACGGGCTGGGCGTGAAAACGCCTCTCGCCTACGTCGCCGTATTGGCCGGCGCATTTCGCGCACATATCGAAAGCCGACATCGTGGTGTTGGGCCTGTCGTAGGGGATGGTCTGCACTATTGAGTACCGCGGGCCGCAGTTGGTGCAGTTTATGAACGGATAGCCATAGCGAAAATCCTCTTTGTCGGCCATTTCTGCGAGGCAGTCGCCGCACGTGGCCGCGTCGGCGGTTACTTCCGATAAAGCCGGCCCTGCCGCGTCGCTGGACCATATCACAAACTCGGTTTCTCCTTCGACGATCGGTATTTCAACAGTATCGCAGGATTTCACTTCCGAAAGGGGGGGCTTGTCGGGGCCCGACTGCAAACGGGCCAGGAATTGGCCTATCTGCCCTTCTTGGCCCTGGAGTTCGATTGTGACGCCTTTTGTGTCGTTATAGACCAACCCCGTCAGCCCCAGCGCCCGCGCAATCCTATATACAGCCGGCCGAAAGCCAACGCCCTGTACACGACCCGTCACGAGTATTCTCTGCCTTTTCGGCGACGCTCCCAATATAGGCCCTTTCAACAGCTTGGCACGTAAGAGATCAAATCAGCGGTTCTTCAAGCCTATTATAGCCCACCCGGAACGGAAGGACAATCCGCCGGCCTCTTTACGTCGCCCGCTTTTTTTGCCGCGAGTGCAGAAAAAAACATTTGCAGGAATCACAAATGTGTGTTATTATGCGTTTACCAAGGGGCCATAGCTCAGTTGGGAGAGCGCTTGCATGGCATGCAAGAGGTCGTGGGTTCGAATCCCATTGGCTCCATTCTCATAACTTCTTAATGTAAAAGCACTTGCTTCTCCCTACATATTACGCGGACTATTGGTTCCTAAAAACTGTTTGGACGAAACCGCTTCGCGCTAGTCTTGCCGTTGATGCTTTGGCGGCAGGGAAGCTTTCGTCGGCTTTATGGGCAAGGACATGGCGAAAAATTTGCGCAGCAGGTTATGGATGGATCAAATCGGCGAATTTTATTTGCCGAATTTAGCCGGTTGCCGGCTCGGGGCGGTTACCTTCGCAGGACCCTTATGGCATCTTTAATTCTCGTCTTATCGCCTCTTTCGAGCGAGCGCTCTATGCCCCTGTGCTTGCTGAGCCTTCGGAGTATGTCGGACAAGCCGTTAGGCAGGCCGTGCTTGTCCTGGCCCAGCGTTTCGAGCATCCACCTGCCGCACTGTGCAACGGCGTACGGAGGAAGAATAATCGCCGCGGCAACGTCATTTTCGTGAGAAAACTCGATTTTGATCCCATTGTTGCCCAAATCAGTAGCGGAAAACAAGAAACCGTTCTGGTAACTGTATCCCGGCAGTGCGTCACGCTCGAAAGTATCGAGTTTGCTTGTGTGTTTGCTTAATTCGGCGGTCAATTCTATCATAAAAATATCCTTTTCAAGCCTCCATCCCTTTACAGGGATGATTCCAAATACCCCCTCCAGGGTACAACCAAAAGGGCGATATGGGGCTTCCCGGGCCACATCGCCGGTCTTGATGTCGGCTATCAGATTAGACGCCTTTGGCCCGATAAATATTGCAGAAATTTCGATGCGGGCTCTACGGGCTTAAAATGGCGATTGTCCGTGCCGATGCACGAGAAAAACGCATTTTTCGGAGTATTCTTGTCTTATCTTGAACTACGGGCAGTTGACAATCGTAGTACTATTATGCCGAGAATGGTGGGCTGGGGAAGTTCTCGGCTTCCCTCCCTCCTCCGCACTCCAGCCCACTTTTTTTTGATGAAACGGCCTCCACGGCCGTTTCAACACGCAAACCACGCTGCTGCGTCCACAACCAGCGAAATCCGCTTATTCCCCACTAACAGCCCGGCATAATGTGTTACCGTAGGGCAACAAAGCTTATACTGCAAAGACGTTGAGACCGAAGCTGTGAGAGAGACGAGGCGAGCGTTGGGCGGGCGCACGGCTTGGACAGGACAGCCTAAATCTTCTCGCTCTACACCTTACTTGTTAGCCTACATCTCTTAATTAACCGCCGGCGTCGCCGAGACCGCAGAGGAAACCGAGAGTGTGGGGGCCTTGGATGAGGCATTGCGGCCGCGCCGGGGATATGTTAGCATTCAGCCTTGTTATATGGTTCTGTTGTAAATAGATTCGGAAGTTATGAGGGCACAGAAATGCTATCGCCAAAACAAGAGGATGCTCGCTCGGTCCGCCCTGAGACGGCTGAGCCGCTTAACTGCAAGAGACGTCGTCACTGGTTTATGTGGATGGTTCCACTAAGTGGTTTGGCGGCGTTGGTTTGGTTCTTGATTCGCGTTATTCCGAAGCCTTCGCGGGCGGCGTATCCATGCCAGCGGCTGGCCTTTCCGCTGGCTTCGGGCTTTGTGATCTGGGTTGCGGGGGCAATCGCTTCGATTACGGCTATTCGCAAGGCGAGATGCAGCTTGGTGCGACGCCGTTATGTCCTGTGCGCGATGCTTGTCGCCGTGAGTATCGGGGTTATGTGGTTGGCGCAATGCCTTACGGCCGAGACGCCGCTCGCCGCCCAGGAGGTAACGCCTAATGCGCCGATAGGAACCGCCAAGGGAATTCATCCGGGCCGAGTGGTTTGGGTGCACGGGCCGGATGCGACCGATTGGGCCGGACCCGGAGAGGGACACTGGTGGCAAAGCAATCATACCGATCAGGCGGTGGTGGATACGATGATGGGCCGGGCCGTGCAGGCCCTCGCCGGCGAGTCGAAACCCTCCGTGGCGTGGGAGAAGCTCTTCAAGCATTTCAACAAGATAAACGGCAAAGGAAGTATCGGGTACAAGGCCGGCGAAAAAATCGTCATCAAGATTAATTTCGTCGGCTGCATCAGGATATACAACAGGCGCCCCGTCACAAACCCGCAAGACTACAATCTCAGAAGCCTCAACTATATGAACACAGCCCCCCAAGTGATAAACGCCCTGCTGCGCCAACTCGTCGATGAAGTTGGCGTCGAGCAGGCCGACATCACCGTGGGCGACCCATTATGCTACTTCCCCAACGAATACTATGAAATCTGCCACGACAAATTCCCGGACGTCCGGTACCTGGAGTATCTCGGCAAGTTCGGCAGGACGGCTGCAAAATTGTCAACCGTTCCATTCTACTGGAGCACGCCAACCGCCGCAGGAAAGAAAACCGATTACGCCCCTCTCTCCTACGTCGAGGCGGATTACCTCATAAACCTCGCCAATCTGAAGAGCCACAACGACATGGCCGGCATAACACTCTGCGCAAAGAACCACTACGGCTCCCTGCTCAGATCGCCACGCGATTCATCTTACTACGATATGCACAAGGACCTGTCATTCCAAACGCCCGGGATGGGGCATTACAGACCGCTCGTGGACCTTATGGGCCACAAGCATATCGGCGGAAAGACGCTGCTCTATCTGATAGACGGCCTCTACGCTGGCAAGCACGCAAAAGAGAGCGCCCCGAGAAAATGGAACATGCCGCCTTTCAATGGCAACTGGACCTCCAGCCTTTTCGCTTCACAGGACCCGGTCGCTATCGATTCGGTCGGATTCGATTTCCTGCGGACCGAATGGGACGATGCGCCGCGCAAATCCGGCACAAACGACTACCTGATCGAAGCCGCCAAGGCGGATAATCCACCATCCGGAACCTTCTACGACCCGCACCACGAGTCAAACGTCACCCGTCTGACAAGCTTAGGCGTTTATGAAAACTGGAACAACTCCACCGACATGCAGTATTCCCGCAATCTGGGAACCGGTGAGGGAATCGAACTGGTCAAGCTAACGCGCGAAAAACGCCTCGCAAAGGCAAAGACAAGGGACTTGGGTCCTGTTGAAAAACCTCAAATTCACCACGAAGGGTGGCACGGTCAAACTTGTTTGGCCGTGTCCAGACACCGAGAATCGGGTTTTGTGCCATTGGCCGGCCATTGCTATGGGGTTTTTCAACAGCCCCACTTGGCCTACTGACTATTCCGAGGAGAACGCACAGAATTATGATTACAGTGAAAAGGGGACGTTGACCAGATGACGCCAAAGACAGGTTTTGACAATGAAAAGTATCTACAGCAGCAAACCGAAGCTATCCTGGAGCGGGTTAATCGCTTCAACAACAAGCTGTACCTGGAATTCGGCGGCAAACTCCTCTTTGATTATCATGCGGCGCGCGTGCTTCCCGGCTTTGATCCCAACGTTAAAATGCGCTTGCTCTGGAAAATACACGACAAGATAGACGTTATTCTATGTATTTATGCCGGGGACATTGAGAGAAAGAAGGTCCGGGCCGACTTCGGCATTACATACGATTCAGACGCGATGAAAACAATCGATGACTTCAAGGAATGGGGCATCGACGTTACCGCCGTGGTCATTACACGCTACGCAAACCAGCCCTCCGCCAGGGCATTCAAGAACAAGCTTCAGCACCGGGGCGTAAGCGTTTATACGCACGGATTCACCAAGGGTTATCCTACCGATGTCGATACTATCGTCAGCGACGAAGGTTACGGTGCGAACGAGCCGATACCGACCAGGCATCCGATCGTAGTTGTCACCGGGCCCGGCCCCGGAAGCGGCAAGCTCGCCACATGCCTTTGCAATTTGTATCACGAATACAAAAACGGCAACCAGGCAGGCTATGCGAAGTTCGAAACATTCCCAATCTGGAACCTGCCCTTGAAACACAAGGTAAACGTCGCCTACGAGGCCGCCACCGTTGACCTCAAGGATGTAAACTGCATCGACTATCACCACTTGGAAGCATACAACGAAAAAGCGGTCAACTACAATCGCGACATCGAAGCTTTTCCACTGCTGAAAAGAATCATAGAGAAAATCACAGGCAAGGAATCCTTTTACAAATCTCCGACTGACATGGGGGTCAACCGTGCCGGCTTCGGAATCGTCGATGACGACGTGATCCGGGAGGCCGCGCACCAGGAGATCATCAGGCGGTATTTCAGGTGTGCCTGCGAATACGCAATGGGCCTCGTGGAAAGAGAAATACTCCAGAGGTCGGAACTCATTATGAAGAATATTGATGCGACGGCCGAAGACAGAACCGTCGTCTTGCCGGCACGACAAGCTGCGCTAAAAGCGAAGGAAACCGGCAAGGGCAATGAAGGCATCTTTTGCGGCGCAGCTATCGAGCTTCGCGATGGAACCGTTATCACCGGCCAGAATTCCCCCTTCATGCACGCCGCATCGAGCCTTGTTATCAACGCCGCGAAGCATCTTACCGGCCTGCCGAAAAAAATGCACCTCTTGCCCAAAAATATTATGGACTCTATCCAATTCCTCAAAAAGGAAGTCATGAACGGAAAGATGATCAGTCTCGACCTTGAAGAAACACTAATCGCCCTGAGCATCAGCGCAATATCCAATCCCGCAGCCCAGATGGCCGTCGAGCATCTAAAGCAGCTCCGCGGCTGCGAAGTTCATATCACCCATATCCCCACAACCGGCGACCAGGCCGGCCTAAGAAAGCTCGGCCTAAACCTAACATCAGACCCGGATTTCTCCTCAAAAAGTCTCTTCATCAACTAAAACCCACTCCCCGGTCATTGCGAGCACCTCACCTGATTCTCAGGAAGTATGCAGAAGAAAATGAATCTTAACAATCGTCATTGCGAGGAGCGCAGCGACGTGGCAATCTCGTTTGGAGTTTCGGGCTTTGGTAATTCGAATCTGTTTACGATTTGCTTGCATCCGCTGGGGTGGTTCGGATTTCTATTCTCGAGTTTACTCTTCCACACATCCGCCCATGCTGCAAGTCCGCCGACGCGGGGCCAAATCTTATCTGCCTATAAGGCAGTGAGCTTACCTGCCTATAAGCCGTCAGGCCCCTCGCGGGGGCAGCACTGCCCGCCAACAACATCCAAATACGAATAACGCCCCGCCTTTACCCTGTGGGGACCTGTCCCCACTCTCCGGGATGAAACCAGTCTATCTCATGGGGCACCCCACGCCACAACCACCAAATCTGAAATCTGAAATATGCAATCTGAAATTCCCACCTTTTCCCAAAAAATACCTGACAAATAGACCAAAATCTGATAACCTAAACCGTACAGATGCTGTCCTGAGCATTGCCTGTCCTAAGCATTGTCGAAGGGTCGAAGGGCCGAACGACCCGATCCTGACGCATCTGTTTGGAGAACACTATGCGAAATACGAAACGAACTCAATCAAACGGAGAAATAAGTATGGTGGCCCCGGATTTCCCCAGCAAGCTTACTCGCTCACTTGAGAGGTAAAGCATGGAATCATCTACGCAAATTGAGCATCTGGAAAACTTCGTCCTCAGTAATCCAGAATTGGACAAGTTGGAGAGTTTGCTTTCTGACTTTAATATATTCGAGACACTGAAATCAGAGTATACAGAAGTGAAGCATTCAAATGTTATCGCGTGGCTGCTCGATCCGCAGGAAAATCATGGCCTGGCATCTTATTTCATAAGGCAATTCTTCAAGTTTGTTGTTTCAACCAACAGAATCCACTTCTCATCGGCAGAGTTTTCTTTGGTTGATTTCGAACTCTTTAGCTATCGCAATGTGGCAGTACGTCGCGAGTGGAAAAATATCGACATTCTTATTGTTGTAACTGAACATGACAAGAAGATCGTAGTAGCACTTGAAAACAAAATCAAATCGTCTGAGCACAGCGATCAGTTACGCAGATACAGGTCCATTGTCGAAAGAGAATTTGGAGACTTCACTCGTTTTTACATCTACCTCACTCCGGATAATTTAATCCCATCTGACGATGAATGGGTATCTTTCAACTACAATGTTGTCGCTGACCTGCTTGACGAGTTGCTCAAAAATAGAAAAAGCAGCCTTAGTGCTAACGTGTACTCATTCATCTCTCAGTACCAGACTATTTTAAGGAGGTACATCGTGGGCAATTCAGAAGTGGAAAGAATTGCGGTTGAAATATACAAAAAGCACAAAGACGCTCTGGACATTATTTTTCAACACAAACCTGATGTCTATTTCGAATTGAGCGAACATTTACAAACTAGACTGCGCAGGGAAAAGGGGATAATAATTGATTCGGCAGGAAAAACTATTATTCGTTTCACTACCAAGAACATCGATCCAGAGATGAAACGCGTTGGAGAAGGGTGGGTAAAATCCCAAAGGATACTGCTCTTTAGATTAGGCCTATCTGAGGATCGCGTATCTTTGACGTTGCATATTGGGCCGGGTGATGACGAATATAGGAAAAACCTGATAAATGTGTTCCTGAAAAACAAAAAGCTGTTCAAGAAGGCTGATAGGAAATTTGGAACAAAATGGCATGCGGTATATCAGAGCGATTTCCTGCGTAAGAAAGATTTTGAAAATGATGATATTGAAGACATGAAGGCCAAATTGGACAGAAAGCTTGATGAGTTTGTTAATGGCGATCTTCCCTTGATAGAACAGCACTTTCAAACGCACTGGAAGAAATAGGATGCGAATTGGCGTGTGAAAGCTGGACGAAAAATAGGAACAGCGCGGCTGTTGAAAAAGTTCAAATTCACCCCGAGGGTGGCACGGTCAAACTTGTTTGGCCGTGGCCAGACACCGAGAATCGCCTTTTGCGCCATTGGCTGGTCATGGCTATGGGGTTTTTCAACGGCCCCACAGCCACCTATTTTACTTGCCCATTTTACCACTTTATCTCTCCCCCCCTCTGTGCCCCTCCCCTCGTTTTGGTCATTCGAACATTCGAATTTAGATGTTGTTTAGACAGGAAACGGGGTCAGGAGCCTTTGTTGCGTCGCCCGCGACCTTGCAGAGTCGGAGGTGAAACCTGAGAATTGACACAGGTTTTTTCAGCTTTTTCCCCTTAATCCGTCCAAACCTGTCCAGAGCCCGCCCCATCCCCTCTCCGCCCACCTTAGTCTAATATCTGTAATACAATCTTTCAACTCCTTGTTTTTTATGCGTGTTTTTCATGCTGCGATGTTCGTAAGTCCTTTTATATCAACGGCTGAAGCAGTCATTAACGCGCAGGCGAACTTTTGGCCTTTGGCTGTCAGCATATAACG
>JAUVXL010000199.1 GCA_030603595.1 Sedimentisphaerales bacterium
GCCGCGTCGGCCTGGAGGGCCTCCTCGCAATGACAGGCGGGGGTGGGGATTGTTGTGGGTGGTTTGGGGGGTTAAAAAGAGGGTTGTAAATTGGTGTGGGATGGTTATTATAGTTAAAAAAACTAGGGACAGCCACCTAAAAAACTAGAAAACTAGGGACAGCCACCTATTAAAATGGAAAAACCCCACAATTCGTCGTGATTCTTCTGATTAACTACCCGGCCCTTTTCCTCAAGAACCCTTTCTTCCGATTCCCAACAACTTCGATGCCGCAGCCGAAGGTCCGCCCGTGGCGGAGCTCGCCGCGGCGAATTCGAAATTCCTTGTTCATTATTCGATATTATTTGCCCATTCCCCCTCAGTGCCTTTGCCCCCCTGCTCCTCTGCCCCTGCACTCCACACAATTCACTTGACATCCAACCCCGGATATGGTATAATACATACTAAACTAATAGAACTTGGATATCGTAGTCTTAGATTCGCCCATGGCGAACAATACCCGGAGGTCATCATAACGACCAAACTCCAAAATTCATCCCGTGAGATGGCCCTTGCCTATCTCACCGGGACCGCCCTACCCCCCAAAGTCGAGGCAAAGCCGAGATCCCGATTCATCGGGAATCCGTATTCCTTCTTCTGTCCTCCGTCTTCTGCCCTCTGTGGCAATCAAATCCGTGTTAATCCGCGTCAATCCGTATCTAAAAACTGTTCCCCAGAGCCAAAAGGCATGACTGTTTTTCGCAAAACAAACCCAATCCTCAAAACGAAGGAAACAACACAACTTCTTATGCCACAAAGCTTTACCCCAATATTCCACCCCGCCCAACTCGAAAAAACAAACCCAAACAAAGCCAATTCTCCCGCCCCGGAACGCGATACGACAGACGTGGCATCCCGCGGCCGTTTGGTGTATAATGTCTTATCAGAAAGCAAGGGGTTTTCAACAGCCCCACTGTAAGTTGTTAATGAGTAAAGATTTAGAATGATCAATATCAGCAAGTTGTACTGTGATCAGGTAACGCCGGGCGACTGGCTTCGATACGGCAAGAAAGGCTCCGGAGAGCGGGCCGGCGAGATTGTGCCGAAGAAGGCGTCGGAGAGGCGGCCTATCGTCGTCTGGAACATTACCCGGGCGTGCAACCTCAAATGCGTCCACTGCTATAACGACAGCGGAGTAGGCAAGCCTTTCAAGGACATCCCCACGGAGAAGGCGAAGGAGGTTTTGGACGATTTGGCGCAATTCGGCGTGCCTTCGGTGCTGTTCAGCGGGGGCGAGCCGTTGATGCGGCCGGACCTGTTTGAGTTGATCGAATACGCCGGCGGCAAGGGCCTGCGAACGGTCATTTCCACCAACGGAACGCTGATTACAGAGGAAAAAGCGGCTATGATCAAGGAAAGAGGCGTTTCGTACGTCGGCATCAGCCTGGACGGGATTGGCGAGATTAACGACAAATTCAGGGCTGTCGAGGGCGCTTTCGATAAGGCCGTTACCGGAATAAGGAACTGCCAGGCCGCGGGAGTGCGGATCGGACTTAGATTAACGCTGACCCAGAGAAACGTGCAGGATTTGGAGGCCCTTTTCGACTTCTTCGAGGGCGAAAATATCGAGCGGGCCTGCTTCTACCATCTCGTCCCCAGCGGCCGGGGCGGCGCCATCAGCAGCGAGGACCTAACTGGCGCCCAGAGCCGCGAAGCAATCGAGATGATTATGGCCAAGACCGAGCAGTACAAGCAGGCCGGGCGAAAAACCGACATTCTAACCGTCGATAACCACGTTGACGGAGTATATCTATACCTCAAACTACTCGAAAAGGACCCCAAACGCGCTGCGGACGTCTGGAAACTACTGACCTGGAACGGCGGAGGATCGTACAGCAGCGGCGTTGGGATCGGCTGCATCGACTACAACGGCAACGTCCATGCCGACCAGTTCTGGAGCCATTACGACCTCGGAAGCGTCGATGAAAGGTCTTTCAGCGAGATATGGACCGACCCGGATGAGCCCCTGCTCAAGGGCTTGAGGGACCGAAAAACCTGCGTTAAGGGCCGATGCAGGCTGTGCAAATTCTTCGACGCCTGCGGCGGAAGCCTGCGAGTCCGGGCCGATTTGCACTTCAACGACCCCTGGGCCCCCGACCCGGCCTGCTACCTGACAAATGAAGAAATAGGCCTTGACGAGGAAAAGCAGGAAAAGCTGATGCAAACCGCAGAATTCTTCGAAATGCCCGACTAAGATGCAAGCTATGGGCGCCACGATAAGAAAGCTGTCGCCACTATCACCGACCATTCAGGAACTATCGGCTGCCCGCCCCGCCACACGGGGCATTCAAGCCTGAATACGGCCAATTTGATAGAAAATCCGGCTAAGACCTCGTGAGAGGCCCCCTAACCAAGCCAAAATTGCAGTAAAGGTCCGAGAAAAAAACGTTACTTTTGAGCAACATCGCGCATCGTACAGATGAACTCTTGCAGAGCACCAGGGTGAACTAATAGAAGGCAATATCGTCCAGAAGCTTTTGGGGCTTCCCACTGGAGTATTCCTGAGATGGAGTAGAGTTTGAAACTCGGGAGAAATATGATTTCTCAAACCTTAAACGAACTGCAAATTAGGAGGCGAGTCATGGCGTCCAAAAACCACACTTATTTCTTCGTAACCGTACTCTAAGCGATTCTCACATTGCATGCCTTGCCGTGTAATGGCACCGGGCTTGAGACTCTTTATGACCCGGATGGCTACCGATATGATATACAGACCGGTAGCGGGACTTGTATTGGCGAGGGGACGGACGATGCCTATGACGGCGCGTATTTGTTGAGGATTGACGGCGTAACTTATAACACGACTGATCTTATGCTGTCAGGCCGAAATATCATTGGCGGCACTGAGATACTCAGTGGATTACTGGTCAGCCGCAAGATCTACGTGCCTGCGTCAAAGGATGGATCATTGGGGAACTTCGGCCGATGGTATGATTCACTCTACAATCCTACAGGCTCAGCGATCACCGTAAGCGTCGAATACTATAGTAACCTGGGGTCCGACAGCTCAACAGTGATCACCGGCACCGATGACGGCGACACTATCATTGAGGCATCAGACCAATGGGTTGCCACCGACGACAGTTGGGACGGCACAGAAGACCCTTCACTGGCCCATATTATGCACGTTCAAGGGGCTGCTGAACCCATCGATTTTGTTGAGCTCTCAGGAGCAGGCTATGGAACCGACCGCCTTGTCTGGCGGTATGACAATGTAGTTGTCAATCCGGGTCAAACCATCGCATTTCTTACCTTTGCCGTTCAAGAGAGCAACCGTGCGAGTTCTTTTGATGAGGCCAATGGCATTATCAATTCATTAGCATCAGGCAATTTGAGTAGTGTGGCTTTGCAGGAGCTATCCGTCGAAGAATATTCGAGTTTGGTCAATCTAAGTCCGGTTCTGCCTGACGACCTGCAAATTGAGCCATTGGAGGATTCTGTTTCAGTGGGCAATGAAGGTGGCCCCTTTGACCCGACCAGCACTGTATGGACTCTCCATAACGCCGGTTCCGCCACGCTTGACTGGGTAGCCGAGCCAAATGTCCCCTGGCTGGACGCCAGTCCCAACAGCGGCAGCCTCGCGCCCGACGCTGATGCGCAAGTTACTATTTCAATTAATGCCAATGCTAATGTTTTGCCTCAAGGCGAGTATATGGGCCCCGTGAGTTTCACAAATCTGACCAGTGGCGCCATCCAGAAACGATATGTAAGACTCATGATTGGGATACGAAGGGTGCTGGTCTATACTCAGTATGCTGATATGTCGGCGGGCGGCGAATACGACAACACAATGAAAGCTGTTGATTCTGCCGGCATATACTTCTCAGCTACCCTTATGACCGACAGCAACCAGCTTTCTTCAATGCTGCCGATGCACCAGGCATTGCTTATTCCGGAGCAGGAGAACGCAAGTCTGGGCCAGTTGTTCGGTATCGGCACAGAGTGGGCCCCTATTCTACAGGATTTTGTCAATGGCGGCGGAGCTATTATTCAATGTGATTACGGCCAGAGATACGGCATCCTCACCGGATCCGGGTTGATGAATATTACTACGAGTTCTGATTTCAGCAGCCAGGACGTAAACGTAGTAGCGCCGGACGACCCTATCACGGAGAAAGTTGACAGCCCTTATACCGCCTCGCGTTACAGTTCTTACTATTACACGAATGAGGGCCCGGGAGTAGTGGAAAGACCGGGCTACGGCCCCGTAGTGATCCATAAGATGATAGGCCGTGGGCATGTAGTGCTTATCGGCCATGATTATTACCAGTCCAATTCCGAACAGGATAAGATCGTTGGCAATGCGGTATTGAACCTGCCGTTTCTAAAAGATGATTTGTGGATATCGCCACTACGAGGTCTCGACTTCCAGGGCAATCGCGGAGCATTCACTCCCACAAGCGAGAGTTACACTGTTACAAACGTCGGGGACAGTCCTATTGAATGGACCGCGGCTAAAGCAGAACCCTGGCTTAGTGTGGAGCCCAATAGCGGCACTCTGGATCCTTACGGCAGCGGCGGCGATTCTCAGGTGGTTGTAGTCTGGATCCCCGCAGATACCGAGATCCTGCCGAGGGGTGATTACAATGATGTAATTACGTTTACAAATACAACCAGCGGATACAACGAGATCAGGGTTGTGAGACTGCAAGCAATAGCAATTCCACAGGAGATTGAGGTATATGATACTATTGCTCCCATAGATGATCTGGATATGCCGTTTGGAGATGTTATGGTAGGACAGTCATCCGCAGAAGGAATTATGATTAAGAATGCGAGGTAATCATAAGAAGCGACGACGAAGATGAGCCCCAGATCGAGATCTCGCTGCAATGCAGCGGCATGCCTGACTGGCTGGTAATCGTCCCTGATGGAGATTTTGAGTTCTCCGGCCATCCCGGCGGGCCTTTCTTGCCTTCAAATAAGCCGTGCAGCTTGACTAACACCGGTCCGAGCAGTATTAGCTGGAGTGTTGAGTTGATAGATGTTCCCTGGCTGGATGCCGAGCCTACAAGCGGCAGCATCAAACCGGGCGAATCAACCACGGTCGTAGTCTCCCCCACTTCTGAGGCCGATACTATGCCGGCGGGCAAGCACATCGGGCGATTGATTTTCACCGACGAAACAACCGCCGCGGTGCACAGACGCACGGTCATTTTGAACGTTCAAACCGAGCCGAAGGCTTATGTAACGCCTGAATCCTTTGACCTGACTATCCTATGCGGAGAGTTGCAAATCGAGACTTTGTCTATTGGAAATACCGGCGATGCAGTCTTGGAGTTCAATCTCAGAAGTCTTGAGGTCAGCTTCGCGGCGCCTGCGAAGAACAAGCGCGGCGCCAACACAAGCGAAGAGACGAACGATGTTAACGCAACAGGCGCTGAAATCGAGCGTAAGACGGCTGTGCGGCTGGATGTGCCTTATGCCGAGGGCGAGGCACTTGTCCGCTTCGCGCCTGAAATACAGGTATTTGCAGATGAACCGGGTATCATGCAGGCAAGCCGGAAAGAAATGCTGCTGAGCGGTGTTGATGCTACCATCGAGCAAGAATATTCAATTGTGCCGGGGCTGTGCCTCGTGAGTTTGCCTGAAGGAATGACGGTGGAGGATGCCCTGAGAGCATTTGGCGACAGCAATGACGTCTTATACGCCGTGCCGAACTACAAAGTCGAGGCACATTCAGTAATTCCCAACGACCCGATGTTCAACGTGCTCTGGAACCTGCACAATACAGGTGAGACCGGCGGGACGGTCGATGCGGATATAGATGCGCCTGAAACATGGCAGATAGCAACCGGGAGCGGAGATGTCGTTGTAGCGGTTATCGATACCGGGGTTGACTATCGGCATCCGGACCTTGCGGCGAATATGTGGGTCAACGAAGCGGAGTTTAACGGAAGTCCGGGCGTCGATGATGATAGAAATGGTTATGTGGATGATATTTACGGTTACGACTTCTGCAACTATGACGGCGATCCGATCGACGATCATGGTCACGGCTCGCACGTTTCAGGCATAATAGGCGCCGTGGGCAACAACAGCGTAGGCGTGGTCGGCGTTTGCTGGAACGTTAAGATAATGGGCGTGAAGTTTCTCGACGAATCAGGCAGCGGCTGGACTTCCGACGCCATTGCCTCGGTGCAATACGCCATTCTTATGGGCGCAAAGGTTATGAACAATTCGTGGGGCGGCGGCGCATACGATATGGCGCTGGAAGATACGATTAGAGCCGCCGGAGATGCGGGAATGCTCTTTGTCGCATCCTGCGGAAATGACAACGGCTCCAACAACGACGACGAGCCGCAATACCCATCCGGCTACGATCTGCCCAATGTCATCGCGGTATTATCCACCGACAATGACGACCAGCTATCGAATCACTCCAACTACGGGCCGACTTTCGTGGACATCGGCGCTCCGGGCGGCGATCCCGACTGTGAAATCTACAGTTGTTATAGAAACGGAGGATACTACTACGGCTACGGCACATCGATGGCCGCTCCACATGTCACCGGCGCCTGCGCCCTTATCTGGTCCGTTTCTCCTTCCCTGCCGCATACGGAGGTTAAGGACATTATCCTGCGGACCGCCGATCCTCTGACGAGCTTAGCGGGGCGCTGTGTCTCCGGCGGGTGGCTGAATCTGCATAGCGCCATTCTCGAGACAGAGGTGGCCTGGATTGATTTCGCACGGGACCGGGGCACTGTCTCGGCCGGCGAGGTAAATGAAGTGGATGTGATATTTGACGCCAACCAGCCCGTCGGGACTTATGAAGGGCAGATTGTAGTCTATAGCAGCGACGAATACACGCCGCAAGTAATCGTCCCCGTGACGATGACCGTCGAGCAGGTCGATTACTTTACGGAAGTGTTCGACTTTAAGTACCCGTTTGACCCGAACGACCCCAATTGCAATGATACGGCCAACCAAATGCTAACGCTGATACCAAACGGCTCGGGCAGCTATTATCGAGCGTGCTATAGTGAAGCGGCCGGTTTTCCCGTTGATCCTGCCGGCGGGACAAGCATCTCGCTTAGAGACGATGATTACGCACAAATAGACCTCGGCGGCGAGTACGTTGACTTCTACGGCACAGGCTACGATACGTTATATATCGGCAGCAACGGATATATCACCTTCTTGTCCGGAGATACGCACTACGTCGAGAGCCTCGAAGATCACTTTGACCTGCCTCGGATATCGGCTTTGTTCGACGATTTGGACCCGTCGTCAGGCGGTGCGATTTCGTGGAGGCAATTAGGCGAGAAGGTTGCGGTGACATTTGAGAATGTCCCCGAGCACGGCTCGGCCGACGACAACAGCTTCCAGATCGAGATGTTTAACAACGGCAAGATAAGGATAACCTGGCTGAACATCGCCGCCGGCGACGGACTCGTTGGCCTTTCAGAAGGCAACGGCCTGCCTCTCTACTACGTCGAAAGCAACATGACAGAGTACGCATTATCCGACGACCTCGACAACGACTGCGACACCGATTTCGGCGATTACTCAATCCTCGCATTATACTGGCAATCCAAAGATTGCGACCCGGATAATGACTGGTGCGGCGGAACCGACGTGAATATGGATGGCAAGGTCGATTTCAGCGACTTGGCCGAGCTGATGATGAACTGGCTGCCCTGCGATTAAAACAAAAAGGCCGCAACTGGTAAAAGTTGCGGCCTTTTCTACATCTGGTAATCGCACAGTAGCTCTTGTTTTGGGTGCGGCGCAGCCTACCTTTTCTTTCTTGAAGGCTCAATAGCCTGGTGTGGGTGGGGCTGGGATCCAGTTGTTTGGGTCGTTTGCGTAGAGTTGGGGGTATGTTCGGTTTAGGGAGCTGC
>JAUVXL010000275.1 GCA_030603595.1 Sedimentisphaerales bacterium
ACGGGGTCGGCATTCTCGGTCAGGTTCGAGCCGGTGTCGTTACCGTTGCCCGTGGTGCAGTTGCCCATACCGTCGCGGTAGGCTTCGAATATATTGTTGCCCGAGACGGTCCACGGGGTGTAGGACTCCATATCATCGACAACAATGTTATCCGTCGTGGTGAACTGCCAGATTCGCCCGATATCCATACTCGCACCATTTGCCTCGCCGATTTGCCAGTAGTAGGTAGTGCCAAGATCAAGCGTCCCCGGGTCATAGCTATTGGGGCTCTGAGGCGGGGTCGCCAGGGTCATATTGGCCGGGTCATCGGCGCCGAAATAGACGTAATGCCCGTTGGTCGTCGGCGCATAGTCGCCGGGAGTCCAACTCAGCATAGTTTCTGGACCGACGCCTGTCGTTCCGTTCATCGGGCTGGGATTCCAGGCCCACGCAAAGTTCACTCGGTAAAGCGCCTGGATTTCAGCTTTACTGAGCGCCCGGTCGTAAATCCGAGCATCATCAATCAGGCCCGTGAACCACCTGGTATCCCAGGGAGCCTTACCAATCCTCACATACGCAGCATCGGCGGTATTTATCGAGTTGTCGTTCAAATCGCTTTGCGAATCGGCTACACCGTCCACATAAAGCTTGATTTCTCCGACCATCGGCGAGCCATCGTCCTGCAACGCCGCGGCGACGTGATGCCACTCATTGTCGCGGACATCGATACTGCCGACGACATACCCGCCGTTGACCTCGATGCGGATTGCCCCCGGAGTGCCGTTGCCGGTCTGAACGCGGAATATCCATTTCAAGGTGGCTGTGTTCTGGCCCCAGGCCATGATTTCGCCGGTCGTCGATGTCTTTATCCAAGCCGCCAAGGTTCGCGAATGCGTGCCGGTAACGCCGGTGTAATCGATTGCTTCGAGGTAGTTATTCCCGTAGAGTTGGAGAGCCTGGCCGTCATCGCTTGGGACGTAAGAAGCAGGGTTGAGCGGTTCGGCGTGATTCCCGTAGCCGGAAGAGTCGCTGCCGTCGCCGTCCATTCTGTACCACGCCTTAAGATTCGGATCGACAACCTGAGCCGGGTCGTATGTTACCTTGAACGTCCAAATATTGCCCTTTACAATGCTGCTGCCAACCTCGTTGACCTTCCAATAGATACGCTCGTAGTAAGCCAGAGTAGGCGTATGCTCAGTAACGCCGTTCAGAATGATCGGCGGTATCGACTCGGAATTAACATCCTCGAAGCTCGTGCTGAAGTACAAGTGATGCGTAGTAAAGTCGAATCCGGTATCCGGATTGTTGCCCGGCTTCCACGTGAGCTTTGAACCCAAAGCAACGTCGGTCTCGCCATCGGCAGGACTCGGCTCCCAGGCCCTTGCCGGGTCTATAATCTGAGCGATCTGGCCGGCTGTAAGTTCCTTGTCGTAAAGACGAACGTCGTCGAGAGTCCCAATGAATTCCCTTTGGTCATTGTGGACGCGGATTCCAATGCCCAGGTCGTTCTGCGCAACGAGATCAAACGCATCCGGGTCCGTGCCGCTCCTGGTGTCATCCCGGCCGTCCAGCCATAGTTTCACTTCCGGATATGAGATTGTAGCATTCTCGGCGACGGTCAGAGCAGCATGATGCCACTCACCGTCGGCCAGAACGGTATCGCCCTGCCTGTTGCCGGCGCCGTGCTCAACACGCAGCCTGCCTTGATACAGACGGAAGTCAACACGTTCGGTGCTCGTACCGGTGCCCCAGCTCATGATTGTCCGGTTGCCTGTGGCGGTGCTCTTGACCCAGGCCGTTACACTGAATGCGCTGGCGCCAAGAACGCCCTTGTAGCCGTCAATGTTGACGTAGCTGTTATCCGAACCGTCGAAGTCGAGCGCGTTACCCAGGACGCCGGGCGCCCATGTTGGGCTGGGACCGATCAGCGTGCCGTGGCGGTCATGACCCGACCAGTCAACCGCAGTTGTTCCATAACCTATGTCGAACTTCCACCAGCCTTGAAGATTCGGATCGGTGATGGTTATTTCCGGCATCGTCTCAAACTGCCAGACGTCGCCTTCGATCCTCGTAACAGTGAAAGGTGGAGCTGTTCGAGTGAGGACGGTATCTACCCGCCAGGCATGGCCCGTTTCGTAGGCAAGCGGTCCAATCTCGCAACTCGTAGCGGCGACAGTCTTATTCGGAACGGTCGCCGCCCCTACAGCGGCAGCATCGGTCCCGTAGTAAACATCGTAACTGACGGCGTTGCCGTCCGTATCGATATCTCCCATAGTCCAGCTTACGATTAGATTCGGGTCCGCGAATACAAATGTAGCGCCGTCGGCCGGACTGGGGGCCCAGGCCTTCTGGGGCATAACCGTAAAGCTCCAGACCTGGCCCGGCCAGACTGTCGCACCGTCGTCTTCATCAATGCACCAGTAGTAAGTCCTGCCCCTGACCAAAGGCGCCCTCGCATATTCTGCAATGGCCTCGTCGTCATAGCCGACGACAAACGCCTCGGCATCGGCCAGCGGCCAGGGCGGAACACTGCCCAGAGAATGCGCCGGGTCGCGACCATTAACGTCATCGAAGCTATCGCTGAAGTACGCCGTGTGTGTTATTGCTCCGGTTCCGGGCGTATAGTCGAGCATAAGGTACACGTTCGACCCATAGACGCTCGGTGACGGATAACTGCCGTCAGCCGGGACAGGATCTATCGCGATGCCCATTTGCGGCCTCAACACAGTTACGTTGTCAAATGTTGCCGTGGTGGTCTCGCCGTTGTTGTGCGAGGTCACTGCCAAGCCTATATACACGTCGGCAGCCATCTCATTGACCGCAGAATCCACCTCAGTCCAGTCGATGCCGTCCGGCGAGACAAATCCCGTCATTGTATCTCCGTCGCGCACAAGCTTGACCCACCACGGCATTGCCGTATAGCCGGACGGAACCAAATGCGTGCTATTGTTGTTCCCATCGAGAACGGATCGCCACTGGTATGATGCTGCGTGGGCGGTCGCGCCGGGGTTGGTCATAGCTACTAGGCCATGGTTGGAATCGTCGGCAAGTGTCTCTCGGATCATCACGCCGGCCTTGCGCCAGGCGTTGGTCCCATCGACTATGCTTACGACACGCGCGACGATTTCACCGTTGCCTCGGAGCGGCAGATGGGCGTAGTGGAAATCATCAGCGGCGTCCCAGATATCGTGCCCCGATCCTACAACCGTCCAGGTGCCGGCGAACTCGTCGGCACTACCGGCGAGGCCCTCGTCGCCAATATCCTGGCTGGCCCATTCGGGCGGCAACGCCGCCGAGCCCAAACCGGCCTGGACAAGAACCAGAACGCCACAAATCAGGATTGTCAGTCTATCGCACATAAAAAGTCCTCCTTCAAGAAGTGTATAGAAATAGAAGCTCTATGCCATTTGCCGTAACACCATAACGTGATCCACAGGTACACATATAGACCTCACTACAATCGCTGAGCCCCGCCCAGGAACAGCCTCAGACTTATGTATTATAACAGATTGAACAGCCAAATCACGGCAATTCTTCTTAATATTCCAAGGCCGACCGGCGCTAATAAGCAAAAATGGCGGACTTATCGGCGTTTCGTGCTAATAACCGGGGTCTGCGCCAATTGGCGCAGGCCCCGGATTCCTTCAAATCTTTAGCTTACTTTCATGCAAAATCAAACTCAATCAGCCTTGCATCGTCTCTTATCGCGGATACTTGATTTCGAGAAGCCAGCTATCCATCAACTCGGCGTAATCCTTGAAGTTGATCGTCCCGTCCCCAGAGGTATCAACCAATGGTCGGGGCAGCGGTACGTAAATTTCAGTCTCCACGGACTCCTTTGCAATATCGCCTGCGGTCTCGTCGAACTTATACCAGAACAACGGGCCGGTTGCGGGTTCTCCTGTCTTATTGGCAAGTATCGCAACATCGCCGGCCGACAGTGCGTAATCATAGATACGGAAATCGTCGATTTGGCCGTCGAAGTTGTTGTTATTTCCATTGTCGGTGCCAATACGCGGCCCGGAGGCGTCTTCGTGCGTCCCGGCACGGGGCGAGGTGATGATCGGCCCGTCCAGCAGTCCGTCAACATATATCGCGAAATCGGTCCCGTCGAAGGTAGCGGCAATGTGATACCACGTGCCCGCAGTCCACGAGACAGTGTTGGTCAGAGGGCCGTCAAAATCTCCGTCGATGCTGGGCCACAGGCCGATCTCTCCATTCCCGGCCTTGTTAAAGGTCAGGTGGGGACGAGAGCGACTTTGCCAGTATAGGAGATCATCCCGGGGACTGTTCGAATCCATATCAGAATCAGGATTTATCCACAGCGATATGGTAAATGCGCTTGTGGGTATGTAAACATTTTCAGCGATGACGTAATCGTCGTCGCCGTCGAAGTCCAGTGCATTACCCAGCGTGCCTCCTGCCCACTGTGAATTATCATTCGGGAAGTTCATCAACACAGCATCGCCTAATGCATTGTAATCGTAGAGCAGCCAGTCGTCGGCCATCACGTCGAGTTCTTTGTAGTTGACAACGCAGTCGGGGGCGCCCAGAGGAGCGAAATCGACTTTTGCGAACTCCTCTGAGTGACGTGCGGCAAAGCACCTCGGAGTGTATAGCCTGATTGCG
>JAUVXL010000264.1 GCA_030603595.1 Sedimentisphaerales bacterium
GTCCGCGTCAAAGGCCCTATCTGGTCCAGGCTCGAACCGAAGGCCACAAGCCCGTACCGCGACACTCGCCCGTATGTCGGCTTGAGCCCCACCACCCCGCAAAAGCTCGCCGGCTGTCTTATCGACCCGCCCGTATCCGAGCCAAGCGCCGCATAGCACAGCCCCCCCACCACAGCCGCCGCAGAGCCCCCGCTGCTGCCTCCCGGCACCCGACTCGTATCCCAGGGATTCACCGTCTGTTTCAGCCCCGAATTCTCCGTACTCGAGCCCATCGCAAACTCATCCATATTCGTCTTGCCGACTATCACCGCATCGGCCGCAACCAGCTTCTCGACCACAGTAGCATTATACGGCGAGTGAAAACCCTCCAATATCTTGGAAGCGCAAGTCGTCGCCCCCCACGCAGTGCACATGTTGTCCTTCACCGCAACCGGCACGCCGCCCAGCACCCCAACCGGCTCACCCGCAGCAATCCTCCGATCAATCTCCGCAGCCTGCGCCATCGCCCTCTCGCGATCCGTGCTGATATACGCCCCGATTACCGAATCGCTCTTCCTTATCCGCTCAATGACCGCCTCCGTAGCCTCGACGCTGCTCGTCCGCCCGGCAACGATCCTGTCACGCAGTTCTATGGCACTTAAGTCTTCCATCGGCTCGAATCAACCATGATTTGCTATTTCTTATTCTTGCGGTGCTTAAGCAGCCATTTGTAAAGTTCCGGATTATCATAAGTTTTCGTCCAGGAATCGTGGTTCGCATCGGGATAAACCGTCAGCTTCGCATCGCCCCCGCCGCGATTAACCGCCTGGACCATCTCCGCCGATTCCCTCAGCGGCACAACGCTGTCTTTGCCCCCGTGAAAAGCCCAAACAGGCACATCCTTAAGCCGCCAGCCAAAAAATCGCTTACCTCCGCCGCAAATCGGAACGATAGCCGCAAAACGCTCGGGATACGTCGAGCCCAGCGTCCAAGTACCGTAGCCACCCATGCTAAGCCCTGTCAGATACACCCTCTCTGCATCCACGTCATATCGCTTCTGTATATCGTCCAGCAGATGTATCAGTTCATCATCCCTCTCAGTCCACCAGTCGTCCTTCGGGCACTGCGGAGAAACGATAATAAAAGGCAAATCCTTCCCCGCCTCGACAATCTTGGGCGGCCCGTGTACCTTAACCTTGTTCAAATTGCTGCCACGCTCGCCCGCGCCGTGCAGAAACATCATCAAAGGCCACTTCCTCTCTTTCTCCCCATAGCCCTTCGGCAGATACAACAGGTACTTGATGCTCAAGTCCTTCGTTATCGTCTTCGCAAAAGCCTGCTCCTGCTGCACACCCGGCACGACCTTTTCAGATGCCATTTCACTCTTCCCCATCTGTACATAACCAGTCAAAAACAAACCTACGATCACAAGACACAACAGATAATTCGTTCTCATTGCTTCGATACCTCCTTGATTCTAATTAACTAAGGCTTCTGCAAAATTGCAGGTTAGGCCTACTTAACAAAAGAAAAAATCGTTTCTTGATCTTTTCTTTTTAACAGCAACATATTGTTTCATAAAGGGTTAGGTGATTCTTAAAGAAAATCGCAAAGAAGATTTTCTTCAAGAATATAGGCCTAACCTGCAATTTTGCAGAACTCATTCAATTCCTATGCACCGCCTCCCCCGTCCAGTATTTTGGGGACTTTGAAGAAATCGCCGTCTCGCTGCGGGGCATTCGCCAGAGCCGCCTCCGTTCCCAGCGATTCTCCGGCGCGATCTTCACGCAAAACGTTACTGATAGGCAGACAATGCGCAAGCGGCTCGACGCCCTCGGTATCCAATTCGTCCATCTTCTCGACGTACCCGAGAATCGCACTTAACTGCCCGGCAAACTCCGCAACCTCCCGCTCGTCCAACTCCAGACGAGCGAGCTTGGCAACCTTCCGCACTTGAACCTGGTCGATCTTCTTTTTCACGTCTTTGTCTATCACAGCTTCAAAGATACCACGAATCGACTTGTGCGCCGCCCCGTCCCAGTGAAATAACCCACTCTCGGCTCAAACAAAAAGCGAGGCGTTTACCCGCCTCGCCGTGAATTGTTATTCCCGCACAAGCAGGAACAATCATCAATTATCAATCCGAAGCGGGCTTGTAGTTGCGTTTGGCCGGCTTCTCAACAAGTCCCATACGTATGGCCTTCGCAGAGACCCTGATCCTGCAGACCTTACCATCGATCACCGCCCGAACCTTCTGGATATTGGGCTTGAACTTACGCTTGGTAACACCGGTAACTTTACGACCGACGCCACCAAGATGTTTCGCCTTACCGCGCCGGGAAATACTCTGGCCCGCCGTCGTTCGCTTACCCGTAAAGTAACACACTCTGGACATCTAAAATGCTCCTGATTCGCTGAAGCTTCTCTTTTTATTGCTGTAAAACACGCTATTCTACGGTTTCGCCCGAACATTGCAAGGACAAACCCGATTATTATGCAAAAAAAGCCCAATCACCCGCATTCCCCCCGAAAAAACACCGAATCTCTCACTGCCCTCCTTTGAGCAGAGACTCCAACGCCCCGCGTATCGGGGCCGAATTGGGGTCCAGCTCCAAGGCCGTCCTGAACTCCTTGATCGCCCCGTCCCTCTTGCCCTGCCGCTTCAGAAGGCTGCCCAGGTTGGCGTGGAGGGCGATGCTCTCCGGATTGAACACCAATCCCTTGCGCAGGATTTCTATCGCCTCGTCGAGTTTACCCTCTTCTCTATATATCGCCGCCACGTTCTCGTATGCCGGCAGACTATCCGGCTGCAGCCGGGCCAGCTCGGTGAAATGCTCTATCGCTTTATCGATATCCCCCTTCGTGCGATACGCCCACGCCAAGCGGTAATGAGCAGGATTGCACGTAGGCTTGATCGCAATCGCCTTCTTATATTGCATGATGGCGCCGTCAAGATCGCCTTGCACGTGCAGCACGGACCCAAGAGCATTGTACCCGACCCACGAATGCGGCAGAGACCTCTGCACAATGCGATATTCTTCACCCGCAGCCGAATAATTCTTCAAATCCTCGGCCAGCAGTTTGCCGTACTTGTAACGCAGCACCCAATCGTCTTTCCGCCTTTCAATTGCCTGCCGGTATTGCCCGGCCGTCTTCTCCAGTGATTCCGCAGTCAGCCCCGCCTTGAGTACTCCGATATTCCGCTCCAGCCGCTCGACCCGGCTCTTGTGGTAGAGTTGATTAGTAAAAGGCGGCTTCTTAATGAAACCGGTGAGGACCTCCTCGGCGGCCCTGTATCGGTCCCAATCGGTAAACGCCAGCCGCTCCACGCACTCCGCCTCCGGAGGAAGCGCCCTTTCTCCTTTCCGCACAGCCCTTATTCGCTCTGGAAGCGCCCTCTCAACTTCGCTAAAAACCGACTTAGCCAAGAGATAGCCGCCCTTGAAATTAAAATGCACATGCTCGTAAAACAACTCCTCACCCGCTGTTCCCTCCAGGCTGTTCTGCGCAAAGGCCTCGACCGTATCCACCAACCCGACGCCATCGCCTCCGCTCGCCACCTCGCGAATAATACCGTTGATCCGATCGTCCGCACGGAACCTAAGAGTATCCAACTCACGCGCCTTAACATAGCTCGCCCGCGACCTATCGTATTCTCCTACCGCCCAATAACACCGCCCTATTCGAAACGCCAGATCGGCATAGCTATCGTCGATCCGCCCGACCGCCAGATAAAGCTCCGCCGCCTCGCCATATTCCTCAGCCGCCTCGCGAGCGACCCCCTGCTCATAAAGCTCATCCCACTTTCCCTTCTCCCCCTCGCTCAAGTCCCTGCGATGCAGCGACCCAAAAGGCGGATTGTCCTTGAGGTTGCTCGCGACCGTGCAGAGAATCACTTCCGCCCCGCCTCTAAGCCCCGCACCGACAATGTCTTTGAGATTGTCCTGAAAATGACTATAGACAGTCCGCAGGCCCGCGTCCTCGGCTCGAATCTGCTTGTCCAGAAACATCCCCAATCCGCGCCAAACGCCCTGGCCGCCCATGCGAGAACCCAACGCACTGCCCAACAACTGCCCCAATCTCGTCCCCTTAAGCGCAATGCCGGCGCGAATCAGCGACAGATTACCCGAAAGCGGAGCAAACACCGTCCCCGCCCCGTAAGGCCCCGTAACCTCATTATTGCCAAGATAAACGACAAACAAATCCGGGTTGCACCGCGCGCAGTCCTTCGCCATTTGCAGAACAACATGCGAATTTATCGCCGCCGCCGCAACCGTTATAACCTCGAATTTAACGCCCGGATAGGCCTCCGCCAGCATCACCTCCAGGATACGTCCGAAGCTGAACGCATCATCCGGCGTCCCGCGAGCCGCAGATGCCCCCAATACAAAAATCCGATAGGTCGCATCGCCCTTCTTCGCAGGAAAAATAAACGGCGTGAATCCCCTCGAAATGTTCCGAGGAAAGAATCGCCAGTTGAATTTAACATTGTCGCAGCAATACGACTTGCCCTCCACCTTTGCCTTGATGATAGCGTCCGAAGGATACCCGTAACCCGCAACCCGAAGCCCAACCTCGACAAGCAACAAAAACAGAGCCGGAACAACAAAAACAGCCGCACCGCGAAACACCCACAACCGCCAACCCGCCACCGACTTGGCCTTTGCCTTCCCAGCAGCCTTTCGCCCTGCCTTCTCGCCCTTGGAAACCCGCTTTTTCTCCGCCTGCGAACGTTTCTTGCCCTTATCCCGCCGAACATTCCCCCTCGCCTTCGAACCCGCCCTTTTTCTGCGCCTGGCACTCATCCACTTTCCTTGACTATTCGAATTCTCGTCAAAGCAGCCAAATCAGTTCTTCGCGGC
>JAUVXL010000244.1 GCA_030603595.1 Sedimentisphaerales bacterium
GCTCATCTAAGTCTGTAATAATTGCGATGTATTTCGCACGAATCCATTCAGTAATAGTTGTATTTGACATAAACTCTATATCGGCCAAATCAAACTGTTAACTGCAATAAATTCGGCAAGTTATTGTTTTACGCCTCCTAAGTTACAAGAAATGGCGAAAAAGAAGTCGGCTTTTTCCAGCGGACACAGGCTTTGTGCCGGCTGTCCGGTGCCGATTTTCACGAAGATGCTCACGCGCGTTACCGATTATGACGTAGTTGTCGGATCGGCGACCGGCTGCCTTGAAGTGGGATCGTCTATTTTTCCGTACTCCGCGTGGAATGTGCCCTGGATTCATACCGCCTTCGAGAATGCCGCTGCCACTATGAGCGGCGTCGAGGCGATGGCGAAGGTGCAGAGCAAGAAGGACAAGACCCCCAAAAGAATCAAGTGCGTAGCTATCGGCGGAGACGGCGGAACTTACGATATTGGAATCCAGGCCCTGAGCGGAGCGATGGAAAGAGGCCATGACCTCCTCTACATCTGCTACGACAACGGCGCATACATGAATACCGGAATCCAGAGAAGCGGGGCCACGCCCTTGGGCGCAGCTACGACTACGACCCCGGTTGGGAAGGTTACTTCGGGCAAGCAGCAGCATCGGAAGGACCTTAGTCGAATCATGGTGGCCCATCACGTCGAGTATGTGGCTCAGGCGAGCATACACAACCCTATCGATCTATCCAACAAGATCAAGAAGGGCATCGAGCTTAACGGCCCGGCGTTTTTGAACATCCTCTCTCCGTGCATTCCCGGCTGGCGAATTTTGCCCGATATGGCCGTCGAATCGGCGTCGCTGGCGGTTGAGACTTGCTTCTGGCCCTTGTACGAGGTCGAAGGCAGTTCTTACACGATCAACTACAAGCCCAAGCAAAAGAAGCCGGTCACCAACTGGCTGTTCACCCAAGGCAGATTCAGGCACCTCAAAGATCCTAAGTGGGCGCATCTGATCGACGAGTTTCAATCACGAATCGACGAGCAGTGGGATTGGCTCCTTACGCAGGAAAAAGGCCCTTAGCCTGCTTTCTGTTTAACCGCCGAGATCGCAGAGACCGCCGAGAAAAGAGCTTATGGCGTGTTTTGCGTCCGGCGCCATCGAGCGTATGGGGGGGGGGAGAGCTTGTGTAATACGGATTCTAAAAAGGTCTCGGGTGCTCCTAAGCTGTCATTCTGAGCCACAGGCGAAGAATCTGGGTGAGCAGCAGGCAAACCAACCGACTATGCAGCGTTCTGTCGCCTCACAACCCAGATCCCTCGTTGCACTTGGGATGACAGGGAGAACGCGAGAATTTATTAGAACGCGTATAAGGACAAAAAACCACGCACAACGGGGGTTTCTTAGTAGCCTGTAAAGCAAGATTTTGCTATTATCCTGGGAATTGACGGAATGCAAGTGGCTTTTTACGGAAAGGACCGAAACGATGACGATGAAAAAATTCCTTAACGATCCGAGCGATCTGGTCGGTGAGTTGCTCAGCGGCTTTGCTCTTGCGCATGCGGATAAGGTGAAGTTGACGGAGAACAACCTTGTGGTTCGCGCCCGGCCTAAGCATGAGGACAAGGTGGCTTTGGTGACTCTGGGCGGCAGCGGCCATGAGCCGGCCCTGAGCGGTTATGTCGGCGAAGGGATGCTTGATATCAGTGTGCCGGGCGAGATTTTTGCAGCGCCTGGGCCTCCGAAGCTTGTCGAAGCGCTGCGTATGGCCAACAGGCCGGCAGGAGTTCTGCTGATTGTGCTCAATCACGATGGCGATGTGATGTCGGCGAAGATGGCGATGGAAATGGCCGAGCAGGAAGGTCTCAACGTCAGGCAAATTCTTACGCATGAGGATATCTCGACGGGGCCGCGGGATAAACCCCAAGAACGCCGCGGTTTGGTCGGATGCCTTGCTGTTATCAAGGCCGCCGGCGCCGCGGCCGAACAGGGGGCGAGCCTCGATGAGTGTTGCCGGATCGCCAACAGAATGGAGCGAAATATGGCGACTCTGGCCGTCGCTGTAACCTCGGCTACGCATCCCTGCACGGGAGACGCCATTTCCGAAATCCCCCAAGCCGATATGGTCATCGGTATGGGCCAGCACGGCGAGAGAGGCAGCGCCCAGACGGAGCTTAAAACAGCCCACGAAACGGCCGAGATTATGCTGGACATGCTCATCGACGATCTTTCCGTGAAAAAGGGCGAAGACGTGCTACTGATGATTAACGGCGTCGGCTCGACTACGTTGATGGAGCAGTATGTAGTTTTGAACAGTTGCAAAAAGATTCTCGATAGCAAGAAGATCAATATGGTTCGTTGTACGGCCGGGGAATTCCTGACGGTGCAGGAAATGGGAGGCTTCCAAATGTTCATGGCTCGGATGGACTCCGAGTTGGTTAAGTTGTGGGATGCGCCGTGCAAGTGTCCCTGCATGGCCACTTAGAGGCTGTTGGGATTTTGCTGAGCCCCAAAGGTTTATTTATAATGACAGACACTCTGAACTATGAAGGATTGGTAAAGATGCTGCTCGGGGCGGTCGAGCAGATTCGCGAGAACCACGCAAGACTCTCCGAACTGGATTCTTTCGGCGGCGACGGGGATCACGGCACGACGATGCTTCGCGCCATGGAGAACCTTAAGAATTCGGTGGCTTCATCCGAAAGCGGGCAGGTCAAAAAGCTGCTTGGCGAAGTGGCCTGGGCTGTGATGGGAACGGACGGCGGGGCCACCGGGCCTCTATTCGGCTCGTTTTTTATGGGAATGTCGAATGGCGCCGGCCGGGGCGAGACTCTGGATTGCGCCGCTTTGGCATCGATGTTCGAGGCGGGCTTAGAGTGTGTTTGCAAGCGGACGAAGGCCCAGGTAGGTGACAAGACGATCATGGATGCGATGATTCCCGCCGTTAAAGAGGTTCGCCTGGCCGCTGATGAGGGCCTGGGCATTGCCGCGATACTCGAAAAGGCGGCTGAGGCCGCTCGAAAAGGTGCTGATTCGACGAAGGATTTGCAGCCTCGGCTCGGGCGGGCAAAGAACGCAGCAGAGCAGAGCCTGGGCCATGAAGACCCGGGAGCTGTTTCCGTCTCTCTGATATTCAAAGGCTTTATGAAAGGAGCATTAAACGATGGTGGATAGAGATAAGAGCAGCTCAACGAGCAAGGACTTCCGTGTGGGGGTGCCGGCCGAGACGCCGGGTTTCTTCTTGAAGGGTTCCGCCCACTTGAATTGGGGTATGAAGAACCGGCTTTCGCGGATATTCAATCCGAAAAGCGGAAATACGGTTATGTTGGCCTTCGACCACGGCTATATCATGGGGCCTACGTCGGGCCTGGAGCGCATCGACCTGAGCATTCCGCCGCTACTGCCCTACACCGATTGCATGATGTGCGCCCGCGGCGCCCTGCGAGCATGCATCTCCCCGGAAGTCGATAACCCGCTCGTGATGCGGTGCAGCACCGGAGCGACGATCCTCAAGGAATTGAGCAACGAGGTCATCGGCGTTACCGTTCAAGACGCAGTTAGTATGAATGCCGCTGCGGTAACTGCGCAGGCGTATATCGGCAGCGAGTACGAAAAGGAGACGCTTAGCAACCTGGCTCGTCTGATTAACGAAGGCAACCGCTACGGTGTTCCGACCCTGGGCGTAACCGCCGTGGGGCGCGAACTCGTGCGAGACGCCCGCTATCTTGGGCTCGCTTCCCGCGTAATCGCTGAGTTGGGCGTTCATTTCGTCAAGACTTACTATTGCGAGCCGGGGTTCGATGAGGTCGTGGCCGGCTGCCCGGTCCCGATAGTCATTGCAGGGGGCAAGAAAATCCCCGAGCCGGATGCCCTGGCAATGGCCTACAAAGCAATCGATCAGGGGGCTTCGGGCGTCGATATGGGGCGAAATATCTTCCTTGCCGAAAATCCCGTCGCTATGATTCAGGCTGTGCGGGCGGTTGTCCATGAGGGTGAGAAACCGGATAAGGCGTATGATCTGTACCAAACTTTGAAGAATGAAAACAAATAAGCCTTGGAGACAAATAATGAGCAAAAACAATCAAAAATCAACTCGTCGAGATGTTCTAAAGTACTCTGTTGCCGGTGCTGCTGCGGCAGTAGCGTCGACCGGCTGTGCGAATATAGGCGGACGTGCAGCGCTAAACCCCGGCAATGCGGCCTTCTACGGCTCCGACCGCGCTTTTTCAGCGAAATCGGCCAAGGATGCGTACTACGCAATGATGGAAGCCTTCGGCTATCCGATATCGGGTGTGCTCAAGACCGACGAATTTTGGGTATGCGACTTCCTTCAGCGCGATTTCGAGAAGCTCGGCATGGCGGGGATATTCTGGGTCAACGCCAAGGGAATATACGGCCAAAGCGGCGAGAAGGCATATACCGGTAAATTCAAGGCCGACAAATACGGCTATCTGGGCCATGACATTTACCTTCTCCCCGGCCAGCTGCTTCCTGAACATCGGCACATCGGCGGCCCCGAAGGGTATGGGCCTAAGATGGAATCGTGGCATGTCCGGTATGGGGAAGTCGATTTCTTCGGCGAGTATAAGGGCGCCGGCGACGAGAAGCCGATCAGCGAAATGCCCCAAAAGGATCGACCATGGGGCTACGGCGAGAGTTGGTTCAAGTCCAAGTATGTGGCCAAGCGCACCGCCAAGGCCGGACGGCTTTATACGCTCGAAGATCCCGAATCCTGGCACGCCCAACGGGCCGGCGATTCCGGCGCCATTGTAAGCGAATACGCCACCTACCATAACCATGTGGAATTCAGCAAGCCGGGTATGGAGTTTGCCAGTTCCGAAGCTGTCTGATCCGTAATGGGCATAGCACGCGTTCCTTGATCGGACACATTGCGCATTGTCGCCTGTCGCTTGCGATGGTTCTCTGCCTGGCTCTGCTATCCGGCTCCCCGCGGCACACATTCGCCGCCGAGATGCTCTCCACAACCTATCGGATAGGCGACCGCCGTCATATCGATTTTCTGGACCCCGGCGCGCCGGGACTGTGCCAGACAAGAATTTACGGCATGGTTCAATTCTGGGTGCCATCCCTCCCTTAGGGAAGGCTGCCACACTCTATGAAACCACAAATAAGGTTACCTGGAGTTTGACTCATTTGAACCACGCCCGAAATCTCTATTTAGCCTGCGGTTTCACCGCAGGTTTTGACCACCGCACGGGAAAATCCACAGAAAACCAAACCCAACAACCCGCAGGGAGAATTAAGAAACTATGAAAGCCAGATGCTCGGAGGCGGTATGTTATAGTCGTCTCCACGTGCTCGCCGCAGTGGCGGCACAAATTCAATAACCTAAACTTGTTTAAGGAGCATCTGACCATGAAGACTATTTTAGCTATCGATTTGGGCAAACGCAACAGTGTGTTTTCCACTTTTGACGCACGCTTCAACATTTGACAATATCTCTTTCTTACCTACTGTCAGCCCTAATGCGATAAACGTTTTTTTGCCCGATAGTATTTTCCCCCCAAACTTTGGGACGATACTAAAAAGCTGGTTGCTTGTACTCAAGAAACAGTCTCTTTCGAGGCTGGGTCGGGTAGACCTGGGCGGTTGCCCGCCCAGGGCCCCCACAGATCCGGACTTGTGGGATTACCACATCCGGCTCCTCGAATTAAGGATTCGCTACAGGACGGTAAACAGAATGAAC
>JAUVXL010000056.1 GCA_030603595.1 Sedimentisphaerales bacterium
TATTGTGCCGCTCGATAAAGTTTTGCATAGTTCAGATTCTCCTCAGCAAAGTTTTGAGTTTGAGCAATTGTCGGAGAAATGCCGAGCAGCGTAAATGATAATTTGTAACTTTTTTGGTTCCGGCTACGCCGGGTTAGGAAGCATTGATGGCAGAATACTCCGTTGAGGTTTGCAGAGAGCTTGAGAGCAAATTTGTCGTTGTCGGTCTGCACCGGCCGATGCGAATCGCCCGCTATGAGCCCGGCGCCGAGCTTGCCTACGATGTTACCTCGGTCGCAGGGGGTGTTAAGGCTGCGGTTACGCTCAAAATCGAGAGGTTCGTCGGAGGGGGCTTCGCCGGACAGGTCTATCAGGTGAGGATACGGGATATTCAAGCCGAGGGGTCCGCCAACGGCCAAATAGAGGGCCTCGAGGTCGGCGGTCTCTACGCGATGAAGATCCTCATCCCGCCGTCTCGTTTTTCGTGTCTGTTCCGAAATGTGCTGTACTGGATCGGGTTCCAGGGACCGTTTCAGCTTCAGGTCAACCCGGCCGCGGCACGGGCGGGGGCCATTTGGCAGAAATTCATCAGATGCGCCGCAAAAACACGCTTCGGCGATGAAAACAGCGTTGTCGATATCCATGCAACCTTCGTGGACCGGAATCTGGGAAGCTGCGGCGAGTTGAGCGAATGGGTGGACGGGCGAACGTGGCGGCTGGAAGTGGACGACAGAATGGATCTGCTCAACCGGGCAGGGCGAGGCAAAGCCGACGATGCGGAACTCGGCTCGCCGGAATATCGGGCTAAGCGCAGGTTTATGCGTGAATTTGTAGAGTTGCTGCACGATGTAGGCGCCCACGAATTCGCCCGTCAATACGAGTGGTCCACGTGCAAGAGCCAGCCGAACTGCCTCAAACGCAAAGACGCCGGCGACGACCCGGCCGCGGGGCTTACGGCCGTCGATTTCAGGGCCGGACTGGCGCTGCTGCCGTTCCTGCCCATGAGCCCCGGTGACTTCAAGCTAATAATAAAGGGTCTTGTGCGAGGCTCGCTGGTGCAGTTCGACCGAGGCAACATCGAAAAGCTCGAAGCATTCATCGCCGAACACCGCGAAGCATTCGCCCAAACGGACCGAATGCTCGACGAATTGAAGGAGGCCGAAGAGATATACCGCAATTCGACCCCCGACATTACGCACAATCACATTCGCCTGCTATACAGTCCGAAACTCTGGTCAACCATGCTCGACAGCGCTGTAACAGGCTGGAAAGTGCGAAATCTCACCGACGCCGAACACGAGACAGGTCTGAGGCGGAGCAAGGCCGGCACGCTGTTGTTCTTTGTCGTCGGCCTGATACCGTTTCTCGGCAAAGTGCTCCGGCGACTCTGGGCAAGGCCCGATTGGCGAAGACACTACGGCTCTATGCTGACGAGCCCGGACTATTTCAAACGAGCCGTAAAAGCGCACATCATTGAAAAAACCATCGCCTGGCATCGAAAGGGCAGAATCAGCGCCGAACGCGCCCGAAGGTTCGCAGGGCAGCCATGGCGATACTTCTGCCACCTGCCGTTTCTGCTTCTGCTGCTTCCAGGCCTGCACAGGCTCGTAACCGACGGCAAATTCGCAAAAGAGAAACTCGGATATATATTCATTCGGCCTTTCAAGCTGTATTTCAGTTCCCCGCTTCGGGAGCAGTGGCTTCGGGATATGGTGCAGGAAGGCAAGAAAAAGCATATTATCACGGATGAGGACGCCGAGACGATCATCTCCCATCTGAAGGAGCCTTATGTCCAGCGATACCTTATCAGTCTGGTTGTGCACCTGTTCACGTTGCCTCTGACGCAGATTGTCTCGCTTATTGTCGCTGCGATCTACTACAGGAGGACCGGAGACGAAGTAGGCGCCGGGGGCATCTTGATTTTGTTCCAGGTGATACCGATTTCGCCCGGCTCAATTGCGCGAGGGCTTTACGCCGTGGGGATAGCCGTTTATGATCGCAGTTTCAAGAACTATAACATCGCGGTGTTCCTGAGCTTCTTCAAGTACATCGGTTATCTGGCGTTTCCCATCCAGATGACGTATCACTACCCGGTTTTGGCGAGATTCATGGCCGCCCACTGGGCGACCGACGCGGTCCACATCGTTCCTGTCTTCGGCGAGCAAGGCGCCCTTATGGAGCACTGGGTGTTCTGTCTGTTCTACAACTGGCCCCTGACGATCCGCCGGCGGATGGCAAAGCGTGCCGAGATTCGGGCGAAAATGAAGCCCCGCTATTGGCATGCGGTTTTGTATGCCACGGCTGTAGCCGGGTGCATAGTATTGGTCGATCTGGTCTATATTAGAGATACAAACGCGCTTGCAAGCCTGCGAGATATCTGGTGGCTTCTGGCGACGCTGCCGCTGCTTTTTGGAGCGGCGGTTACTATAGGCTGCGGCGGCGCGCCCGTATGGAAGCGCATGCTGGCGGCGACCTTCGGTGGAATAGCGGCAATTGCCGCCTGCACGGTTGTCGTAGCAGCGTTATGCCCGGATACGGCCCAAATCCCGGCAAAAGACTTCGCAACCGCCTGCGGATGGCGAGCATTTATTTTCGCCGTCGTCTCGGCCATCGGCGTAATAATCACTGAGTTGAGACTTGGCGAGCCTCGAACCGAGTAGCGCGCCGGCGGCGTCTTGCAGGCGAGCATGTCGGCGCAATTGCCTGAAAATCGCGGATTTCGCGGAAAGATGACGAAAATATGCGCCGTTTGGCTGAAAAAAGGCTGGACACATCACTATTCGAACGTATAATAGCGGGCCGTTCAATAACATTAGTTGTTTAGTTTAAGTTGCCTTGAACAGGATTTCAGGGAAACGTTCCCAGGGCTTACGGGAGGGTCGTTAGGATGACGCCGAACAGTTATAGCTCGCTTTGTGACGAATTCTACGTCGATATGTGTATTAATACGGAGTTGGATCTCCCGACGCAGCGAGACACCGTGCTGGCCTTTTTCGAGCGGATTCAAAAGCAGTATCCGTCGATGGGTCGCTTCTACCGCCGGGACAACAACGAGTACTGCCTCGAGGAAAGTCGGGGGCTGGGTCAATACCGCTGGGTCACGCTTGAATTGGACCGTGTGGGCTCGGGGGTGGTGAATCCGTCCGGCTTCGAGATGGCCTACCAGCAGGACAGACTCGTGCTCGATCTGGTTCCTTATATGCTGAGCATAAGCCATCTCGATATCGACTCGCTCGATGTTACGTTCGCTATGGACTTCGATCACAAGGGCAACCACGATGAGGTTATCGCCGACGCCCTATTCGGAATGACGGCTTTCGGGACTCTGCTGGATGTGCCCGGCGCCAAGCCTATCGGGTTTTCGCCGGCGGTCGTTGTCGCTCTGTCCGACGATTGCCACACGCAGGCCAGGATCAGCATAGAGTCGAAAACGAGCGTTTATGAGCCTTGCAGGAGAGACCAGCAAGCCGACGAGGCCATAAGCCTCTCGTTCACGATTCGCCGGTACCCGCCGACGACGGGCGGATTTGACCCCCTTAAATCCTTCGAGTATCAATGCCAACTGGCCGAAGAAATGATGGCGGAAAAAATCGTGCCGAATTTTGTCCAGCCTTTAACCGAGACAATTGCACAGAAAAGATTGAGTTAGTTCCTGTTGCGGAAACGCGAAATTGCCAATGTCACCCCTGCGAAAGCAGGGGTCTATGACGAAAAAACTGGATTCCTGCTTTCGCAGGAATGACAAATGCTGTTTCCGCAATAGATACGAGTTAAATTTTCGGGAAGGACGGCGAGATGGCAATCGAAGCGCCAATAAGCAAATTCAGGAAGAACGGGCTAATAATCTACATCGTTGCCTGCCTGGCCGCCTCGGCATGGTTCGCGTATGACGGCTATCTAAATGAGGAGTTTAAGAAGAACCATACCAGCGAAGACGGCACACCGGATAGCACCTTTGTCTTCAATCAAAAGGCGCCGCCCTTCGGTGTGGGCATTGCTGTGCTCTTGGGCGCCTATCTGCTCGTGATAAGAACCAAGAAGCTCGTCGCCGAGGAGAATGCGCTCATCGTTAGCAATGCGGAGAGAATTGCTTATGACGACATACGAAAAATAGACAAGACTCACTTCGACTCGAAGGGCTTCTTTGTCCTGATGTACAAAGACGAAGGCGGCAAGGAAATTGAACGTAAGATAAGCAGCAGAAAATACGATAACTTAGCGGCCGTTCTCGACTATCTGGTGGAGAAAATCAGTTAAAAACAGGCCTGACGGATTCCTTGGTTTAGCAGTCAACTGCAATTGGTTTGAAGCGAGGGCTTACCGGACAAATCGAAAAGGGCAGGTTAGCGTCGGTCGAAAGCGGCTGGTTTTTGGGGTAGTCAAAATCTCTTTTTGGGGAAGAAGACGCAAATGAATTCGTGCGTAATAGGATTGCAGTGGGGCGACGAAGGCAAGGGCAAAGTAGTCGATATTCTCGCCGAGAATAGCGACATTATTGTTCGCTACGGCGGCGGGGCAAACGCCGGGCACACGGTCATCGTCGGAGATGAAAGGTTCGCTCTCCACATCCTGCCAAGCGGCTCGGTTCGGCCGGACAAAACCTGTGTAATCACCAGCGCCGTGGTTGTTGACCCGGAAGTGCTCATAAAAGGGATCGAGACACTCGGCGAAAAAAATATTCCCCTTACCGGAAGGCTGCTGATAAGTGAGAATGCACATGTAGTGCTCGATTATCACAAACAGGAGGATCGGCTCCGCGAAGAAGCGCTCGGCAAGAACAAGATCGGCACTACCGCACGAGGCATCGGGCCCTGCTACGCCGACAAGGTCGGCAGAAGCTATGCCGTTCGCGTGGGCGACTTCAGGGACCTCGATAGCCTCAAAGCCAAGCTTCGGAATATCGTAGAATACAAAAACAAACTTTTCGACGCCCTGTATGGCGCCGAGCCGATAATCGTCGATGATATCTTCGAGAAGTGCACCGCCTACGCCGGGGCGATCACACCCTTCATTACCGATACAACCGAATTCCTCCACGATTCGATTGCCCAGGGCAAGAGCATCCTCTTCGAGGGCGCGCAAGGCTCACTGCTCGACATCGACCACGGGACGTTTCCGTTTGTAACCAGCTCGAACTCCAGCCCTCTCGGTATGCCGTCGGGCTCCGGGGTGCCGGCCAAGATGGTCGAGAAATTCGTCGGAGTCGCCAAGGCCTACTCGACAAGGGTGGGAGCGGGCCCGTTTCCAAGCGAGCAGGACAACGATATCGGTCAATACATCCGCGACAAGGGCCACGAATACGGCACGACGACCGGTCGGCCTCGCCGCTGCGGCTGGTTTGACGCCGTCGCCGTTTCATACTCGGTTACTATCGGGGCAATTGACTCAATCGCACTTATGCACCTCGATACCCTGGCCGGGCTGAAGGAATTGAACGTCTGCCGGGCCTACAAGATCGAGGGCGAAGAGAGAACATTCTTCCCGGCCAATACGACCCGGCTGGCCAAGGCCGAACCGATCTATGAAACGCTCGGCGGCTGGGACGAGGATATAACCGCCGTGCGCGACTTCAACGATCTGCCCGCAAACGCCCGGGACTACGTCTGCCGATTGGAGGAACTAACGAAAACACCAATCACAATGATCGGCATCGGCCCTAAACGAGATCAGATAATATCGAGGTGATCGCTGCCGGAACTGCATTTGGGCGGCGGGCTTTGGAATGTTATGGAAACCTTCGACGAAAAAATCGAAAAGACCGCCGAGCGCCTCGGTGTGGCGACCGAACGAATTCCGCGACACATCGCCGTGATTATGGACGGAAACGGCCGATGGGCCGAGCAGAGGTCGCTGCCCAGAGTCGAAGGGCACCGGCAGGGCGGCATCAAAGTCAAAGAAATAGTCCTCCACAGTGCCGATCTCGGTATCGAGACTTTGGCGTTGTATTCCTTTAGTGTGGAAAACTGGACAAGGCCAATAGAGGAAATCCAGGGTTTGATGCATCTTTACACCCAGTACCTCGTGAGCATGCGCGATCTGCTGATGAGCAACAACATAAAGCTTGTCCACCTCGGGCAACAAGCAACTCTGCCGAGCGGCGTGCTCGACTCGCTTAAGAGGACTATGTCAATGACCGCCGAGAACACCGGCATGATACTCGCTTTGGCGCTGAATTATGGGGGCCGGACTGAAATCGTCGATGCAGTTAAGGCAATTGCCCGAAAATGCGCCGACGGCGAGCTGCAGATCGAAGATGTCGATCAAGACTGCTTCAGCCGGCACCTCTACACGGCCGGACTGCCCGAGCCGGATCTGCTGATACGAACCGCAAACGAAATGAGAATCAGCAATTTCCTGCTCTGGCAAATCTCCTACAGCGAATTCTACGTTACCAAGACGCTCTGGCCCAATTTCACACGCGCCTCACTCGACGAGGCAATATGCGAATACACAAAACGCGACCGGCGTTTCGGGAATATCGGTCGCGCAGTACCGAAGTGCTAAATGGGACCGGGCGTTTTCAACAGCAACAGACCACTGAGATTATGCTCAAACACAGACTGCTATTCGGCGCATTGATGATCGCCGCCTTCGGCTCGGTCGTTATCCTCGACGGCCTGCTCGACGGCTCGCTTACGGCCTCGGCCCCGGATAAGGCCGTGCAGGGAACGCTTCTTTGCCTTTTGATCGCCTCACTGGCGATGCCGGCCCAACTCGAACTATCGAAGCTCGCCGCCGCAAAGAACATCAGAATATTTACCCCTGTCGCCGCCGTCGCCTCAATCCTCCTGGCCACGGCTTGGTATTGGCCTCAGTTCATCGGTATCTCGCCGGGGCTATATCTGCCCGTTGTTTCGGCTCTTGTTTTGCCGGCGCTGCTGCTCAACCAGTACTTCTCCTGCGGCACATCCGGTGTCCTGGCCAATTGCGGGGCAACCTACTTCGCCATTTGCTACCTGGGCATTTTGAGCGGCTTCGTACTCGCGATTCGGATCGACTTCGGCCTGTGGACCCTGTTCATGTTCGTCTGCGTGATAAAGTGCTCTGACATAGGGGCTTGGGCAATCGGAAGAAAGCTCGGCAAACACAAATTTTCGCCCCGAATCAGCCCCGGAAAGACATGGGAAGGCATGGGAGGCGCTGTGGGGGCAAGTGTATTGGTTGCGGTTCTCTTTGCGGTATTCTGTGATATAATGGTCTGGCCGGCCGCATTGGTCTTCGGCGTCTGTTCCGCCTTTATCGGGCAGTTGGGCGATCTGGCTGAGTCCATGATCAAGCGAGATTCCGAGCAAAAGGATTCCGCCAACAAGGTTCCGGGGTTCGGCGGCATATTGGACATAATTGATTCGCCGCTGATGGCGGCGCCGTTTGCTTATTTGTTCTTTGCGCTTTGTGCTAAGTAGAGCAAGATTTTGGAAATCACCATACAATTAGATTCGGCTCACAATCGACTCGAGTTTTTCGGCCCGGCCGACAGCCACCTTCGCTTTTTGCGCAAATCGCTCGGCGTCCGCATAACCGCACGTCAGGACTATCTGGTCGTAACAGGGAAAGATTCAGACGTAGCAAAGGCCGCCGGCGTCATCGACAAAATGCAGAAACACCTGCTAAAGCACCGATCCCTCACCGCCGCCGATGTCTCGACCTTCGTCGGTCAAGACGAGCAGGCCAAGAGCCTTGATGCGGGCTTGGCTATCACCGTCTTCTCCAAGAAGATTATCGAGCCGAACACCGCAGGACAACTCAAGTACGTCGAGACAATGTTGGGCAACGATCTAAGCTTCTGCATAGGGCCGGCAGGAACGGGCAAGACCTATCTTGCCGTGGCGATAGCAGTATCGATGCTGAGAAAGAAGCAAATCAGAAGAATAATCCTCGCGCGACCGGCCGTCGAGGCCGGTGAAAAACTCGGATTTCTGCCAGGCGACCTCCAGGCGAAGGTCAACCCGTATCTGCGGCCTCTCTTCGACGCGCTCCAGGATATGATGGACTTCGCCCAGATGAGGAAGTTCATGGAACTCGATATTATCGAGGTAATTCCCCTGGCGTTTATGCGAGGGCGAACTTTGAACGAATCGGTAATCATCTGCGATGAGGCCCAAAATACCATGCCTCTGCAAATGCTTATGGTATTGACAAGACTGGGCCACGGCTCGAAAATGATAATAACCGGCGATATAACACAGATAGACCTCGAAAAAGACCAAAAAAGCGGCATGATCGAGGCCGTCGAGACTCTACGGCGAATAAAAGGTATTGGGTTTGTCAAATTGACGCAACGAGATATTGTTCGACATCGATTGGTGCAAAAGATCGTGCTCGCCTACAAGAAGAAGACGAAGGCCGATTAGCAATGGTTGGTGAATTTTGTCGGCGCGCTATACAGAGGGCCGGCTGTTAATACAGGACGAATTGATGGGTTTATTCAAGAAAACCAGTCCTCGACGCAATCAAGTGCGAAAGAATATCCCCGTTGATCGATTCCAGCAGATAAGCCGCTTCGCGAATCGCGACAATCTGCTGTCAGCTCTGATTTGGGTAGTTTTTGTCGTTCTCAGCGCTGCGGTGCTTTCCTTCGACTTCAACGGCCAGCCTCTTTACCGCACGCTGATACTGACGACAACTCTGGTAGTGCTCGTCTGCGTTGTCGCACTTTTGTACATCGGCCACTACCAGAAGCGACTGATAAAGAACCACACCAGGGCTGGCTCGCTGGCGGGTTTGTTCATACTGCTGCTGGTCGCCACCAAACTTGTGGCTCTATTGTTCGGCCACACATGCGGGGCAACGGGCAGCGCCGTGGCCGCAGCGGTCATACTGTCGCTGGCATACGACCAGCGGTTCACGATGGGCGTTTGCATGCTGTTCGCTATTCTTGCCGTTTTCGCCGCGGGCTCGCCTGTGGCCGGGCAACTCTCGAATATCAACCTTCTGCTGACAATGTCGGCCGGTGTGGTAACCTGCTGCTTCTCTCTCAAGGAAATCCGCACAAGAATGAAGCTGCTCAAGGTCAGCGCCGTCGCCGCGGCAATGGTCTTCTTAACGGCGACAACAGTCAATCTGATGGCTGAAGACGCCAAGCCAACTGGGGTCTTGAGCAGCGCCGGCTATCATGCCGGGGCGGCTTTTCTCGTGGGGCTGCTCATTCAAAGCCTTCTTCCGCTGATTGAGAAGGCGTTCAGAGTCGCAACAAGTATGACGTTGCTCGACTACAGCGACGCGAATCAGCCGCTGCTGAAAAGGCTTGCGATGGAAGCGCCCGGCACTTTCAGCCACAGCCTTATGATAGGCTCGATCGCCGAGGCGGCCGCCGAAGCGATCAATCGTAACGGCTTGCTTTGCAGGGTCGGCGCCTACTACCATGACATCGGCAAACTGAACAAGCCGGGATACTTCGTGGAAAACGAGATGGGATCGGCCAGCCGACACAAAGAACTCTCTCCGGCAATGAGCCAGTTGGTTATCGTCGGGCACGTAAAAGACGGAATAGAACTGGCCAAGGAATACACGCTGCCGACCGTACTTCGCCAGTTTATCGAGACGCACCACGGAACCACTCTTATAGAGCACTTTTACGACCAGGCAAAAAAACAAACGGCAAAGAAAGCTAAGTCCAAGGTCTCTGAGCCGCCCGCTGAAAGTGAATTCAGGTATCCCGGACCGAAGCCTCGAACAAAGGAAGCCGCTATCGTAATGCTCGCCGACACGATCGAAGGCGCCGTTAGAAGCCTTTCGGAAATAACGCCGACAAAAATCGAAGCGGTCGTGCACAATCTGGCGATGAAGCGGCTGCAGGACGGGCAATTCGATGAGTGCGAAATCTCACTGCGAGAACTCAGCCGGGTAGAAATGAGCATATCGAAGACTCTGTCCGCCCACTATCACAGCCGAATCGCGTATCCGCAACGGCCGGACATCCCCCCAAGTGAGCAATCAGGATCCGATAAGCCCGCCCGGGAAAAAAACTGAGAAATTATGGCGCCTGGAAATCAAGATATAGTCGTCCAAATCGCACAGGAGTCCGACGGGCTCGATGTCCAATCGGCTAAACTCGAAGAACTCGTCAAGGCCGTCTGCAAAAAATTCGGGCTTACCGGCGCAACGGTTAGCATTGCAATCATCGACGACGAACGCTTTTGCGAAGTGAACTCCCGTTTCCGCAGCAGCAAATCCACTTCCGATTGCCTGAGCTTCGACCTCTCAGAGGGCGGCGAAGCTCACTTCGAACTGGTCGTCAACGGCGAGATGGCCGTTAAGCAGGCAAACCTGCGCGGCCACTCGACCGAAGCGGAGTTGGCTCTCTACATAACCCACGGACTGCTCCACAACCTCGGTTTCGACGACGCTGCAGAAACGCAGGCAAAAGAAATGCACGATACCGAAGACGAAATTCTTCAACAACTCGGCTACGGCCTGGTGTATAATACGCAGATTAGGACAGAACAGAGTAATAACGGGATGGACAAATGACTCCGAAGCCCGCAGCTTGCAGAACAGATCGTTTTTTGAAAGGTTTTTGAAAAGTGGACAATACGGGTTTGCTGGTGTTGGGGATTTGTCTGCTCGCCGGCGGCACAACGTTCTTCTCGGTCAACGCCATAGCTCTGAGGACTTTTTCGCGACTCCAGTTGCACGAAGCGTTCAAACGCACCGGCAAAAAAGAAAGAGCCCGCCATCTCACAGACAAGCTGATCGCCAACGCCGAGAAGCTGGTCCTGATCTGTTCTCTGTACAGAATCATCTTCAACGTCTGCATCTTGTTGCTGCTGCTCTACATGTTCGCCGTCCGAGACACCGCCGAAACACAAGCCCTCATAGTCCTGACAGTCGGTAAGTGTGTTCTGGCCTTAGTCGTCGCGGCCGTCCTCTCTTTAATATTCACTCTCGCAATTCCCCACGCCTGGGCCAAGTACGCAGGAGAAGACATACTCAGCAGAACCCATACGCTGCTGATGCTCTTCGCGGCGGCGGCCTCGCCGCTGCTCTGCATCTTCAGATTGCATGACCGGTTCGTCCGCAGACTCGCAGGCGTCACCGAAACCACACCACAAGACCAGCAGGAGGAATTCCTCAGCGACCTCGAAGAGCATCGTATGGAAGGCGCAGTCGATAAGGAGGAACAGGAAATGATAGAGAATGTCCTCGAACTGAGCGAGACGACGGCGGATGAGATTATGACGCCCCGAACCGATATAGTCGCTCTCGAAGCCGGCGCGGACCTTCGAAAAGTCCTCGAAACGATCACCACCGCCGGGCACACCCGAGTTCCCGTTTACGAAGGCAATATCGACAATATCATCGGCCTGGTGTACGCCAAAGACCTGCTCGCTGAAATCGGCAAGGATCCCGCTCAATTCAAGCTCCGCGATACGATAAGAGAGGCGTATTTCGTGCCTGAGACGAAGCTGTTAAGGGTCCTCCTTCACGAGTTTCAGAATCAGAAGCTGCATATAGCGGTCGTGCTCGATGAGTACGGCGGAACGGCGGGCATCGTCACGCTGGAGGATATCCTCGAAGAGCTCGTCGGAGAGATAACCGATGAATACGAAGAAATCCCGCCAGAGCCGATAAGGCGGATAGATGCCGATACTGTAGAGGTCGATGCCAGGACATATATCGACGACGTCAACGACGAGTTTGAACTGAACCTGCCCGAAGAGGAAGACTACGACACAATAGGCGGATTTGTCTTCTCACGGTTAGGTTATATCCCCAAAACCGGGGAAGTTTTCGACCACGAGAATCTGAAGTTCACCATAACCGCCGCCGAAACAAGAAGAATAAAACGAATAAAAATCCAAAAGATCAGCAAGCAATAAACAACACCGTCATTCCTGCGCAAGATTGTCACCCCTGCGAAAGCAGGGGCAGGAATCCATCTCTAAAAACAGTGTTAATCCGTGTCCTACAATAATTAGAATGCTGACCAAAGACCAGGCCATTTGCATACGCACCGTCGATTACTCCGAGACCTCCCAGATCGTGACCTTCTTCGCCAAGGCCTCCGGCAAGATCGGCGCAATCGCCAAGGGCGCCAAGCGCCCCAAGTCGCCGTTCGACGGCCCAATCGAGATGCTCTCGCACGGGCGAATCGTCTTTGCCGCCTCGAATAAGGACAAGCTCGCCACGCTCACCGAATTCGAATCCGCCGCCGGTACTGCCGGGCCGACCCTGCTGCGCAACAACCTCTTTAGCCTCAATTGCTGCCTCTTCGCCGCCGAACTTGTGAACCTCCTGACCGACGAGCACGACCCCCACTCCAACCTCTTCGACAGTTTCCTCGAATTCCTGCACAACGCCGAGAACGCCGGGAACAAGTGCGAAATGCTCGCACTGTTGATACTATTCCAATTAGCCCTGCTAAAGGATGTTGGCCTCGGCCCGATATTGGACCACTGCGTAAACTGCAAAACGACATTCGCCTGCCCCGAGGGGGACATCCGCCTGCCCCATGGGGGACATCCTGCCCCGAGCGGAGTCGAAGGGCCGACATCCGAATTGTATTTCAGCAACTCCGCCAACGGCCTGATCTGCAAAAACTGCGAATCCGCCTTCCAGGACAAATTCAAACTAACCAAAAAAGCCGCAGCAACCCTAACAAACCTGAAACTCCTCGCCAATGCCTCCGAAAACACCCTAAACGAAATCGAAAAGCTGCTCACCTACCACTTCACAGAACTAACCCACCGCCGACCCAAGATGGCAAAGTACGTCCTTGGAAGTTGAGGCATATTAGAAAAGATTGGATAAACGGATTCGATGTATCAGGAGATTGCTTCGTCGCTATGCTCCTCGCAATGACTTACGTTGTGAACAAATGAAGTTGTCTGTAGCGCGTCATTGCGAACACCTCACCTGATTCTCAGGAGATATGCAAAAAGAAATGAAACTTAAGAATTGTCATTGCGAAGGAGCCGTAGGTCCGCCATCGGCGGATGGCAATCTCCTACCGCTCGCACTATGAGAACTGTTCATTTTCTTAGGAGGCATGGAAAGGCCGTGGCAATCTCCTACCCTTCGCAGTAAAATAATCCCATGCCGACAAAGCAATTCTACGTCTATATAATGACCAACAAATGGAACTCCGTTCTCTACGCGGGGATGACGAATAATCTGAAACAGCGTATCCATCAGCATAAACAGAAACTCGTGGAGGGATTCTCAAAGAAATACAACGTCACCAAACTCGTCTACTTCGAGGTCTTCAACGACGTCACAAGCGCTATAAGAAGGGAAAAACAAATCAAGGCAGGCCCGAGAAAGAGAAAAAAGCAACTGATTAACAGCATCAACAAAGAATGGAATGACCTATTCGATACGCTATGAGATTGCCACGTCGCTGCGCTCCTCGCAATGACAAACTTGACGTGCCAAAACAACTGTCCCATCCTGTCATTGCGAGCGCCTCACCGGATTCTCAGGAAGTATGCAAAACAAAACGAGTCTCAAGATTCGTCATTGCGAGGAGGCCAAAGGCGAAGACGCGCCTGTGGCGGGGCCGACGTGGCAATCTCCTAACCCACGCACTAAGAAAACTACTCCGTGTTCTTGAGCGGCCCTCGTCGAATCGGACCAATCTCACTTCTCTGAGAGAAACACGAACCAACGAACGATTCACCCGATCCCCTCTCGCTACTGCTCGCCTTGCTCAAACAGTTCCGGCTGGTCGGATTTTTTGCTTTTCTTCTTGTGGAGTTTCAGTCCTAAGTGGTCGCAGGCTTGTTTTGTGATTTCTCTTCCTCGCTTGGTTCTGCGCAAGAAGCCTATTTGCAGCAGATACGGCTCGACTACGTCTTCGAGCGTATCTCTCTCTTCTCCCAAGGTTGCGGCGATTGCTTCGATACCGGCCGGTCCGCCTTCGTAGATATTGGCCAGCGCACGCAGGACCGCCCGGTCCAGTTCGTCCAGGCCTAACGGGTCGATCTGCTCCATCTTCAAGGCGTTCTCGACGATTTGGCCGCTTAGCATGCCGGTGCCCTTGACCTGGGCATAATCGCGGACGCGTTTTAGCAGTCGATTCGCGACCCGAGGCGTGCCGCGAGAGCACGCTGCTATTCTCTCTAAAGTCCCTTCCTCGCACTGCAAGTCCAGCAAATCCGCCGACCTGCTCAGGATCGTGGTTAGCTCTTCGGCGCTGTAGAAATCGAGATGATACAGCATCCCGAACCTGCTGCGAAGCGGAGCGCTTAGCAGGCCGGCACGCGTCGTCGCGCCGATCAGGGTGAAACGTTTCAGCGGGAAGTTAATCGTCTTGGCGTGCATCCCGCTATCGACCGTGAAATCGACCTTGAAGTCCTCCATCGCCGGGTAGATAAACTCCTCGACCGGCGTACTGAGCCGATGAATCTCGTCGATGAACAGCACGTCGCCCGTATTGATATTGCTCAGAAGGCCCATAACGTCGCCTGCCTTGACCAGGGCCGGGCCTGATGAGCAGCGAATCCGGGCGCCCATCTCGTTGGCCACAACGTTAGCCAGAGTCGTCTTGCCCAGACCGGGCGGGCCGTAAAACAAAATATGCTCTAACGGTTCTTTCCTCTGCCTGGCCGCCGCCATAGCGATTGCGAGCTTCTCTCGCAAATTGGGTTGGCCCACGCATTCGTCCAGGAACTTGGGCCGCAACGAGACGTTGAAATTCTCCTCCTGCTCGCCCAAAGACTGCCCGCCAATAATCCTGCCTATCGCCATAGTCTAATACTCTGTCACAATTAAGCTGCCGCACGTCATTGCGAGCACCTGACTTGATTCTCAGCAGGCACCCAAAAGAAATTCAATCTCAAGAATAGTCATTGCGAGGAGCGCAGCGACGCGGCAATCTCCTACCGCTCGCACTATGAAAACCGTTCGTTTTCTTAGGAGCGAAGCGAAGCAATCTCAAACGTAGCGGCGGCTAATCCCATCTGTCGGACAAGAGATTGCCACGGCCCTTCAGCCCTCGCAATGACATTACGCATAAGTTTCTACGAAACACTCTGATCTTATTAGTTTTGATCTCTTGGTTACAATTACACTTCGACGCCTTGCTTCAACCTATAGACCAAGGGCACAAGGGCCTCGGCCGAATCTGCGTCGGGGTGTCTTTCGGATGCTAATTCGATCAACTCCATCGCTTCGAGCCTCTTTTCGCCCCAGGCAATCAGAATCTCCAGCGCCTCGGCCTGGAACGGCTTGAACTTCGCCTCCATAGCACCGGCGGCCTCGGCGCCGATTGCGAAGGCCTCCAGCTTACCCTTCAACTCGGCGATTATCTGCTGGGCCATCCTCTTGCCCACCGACGGCAGCGACATCAGCACCTTATTATCGCCGTCCTCTATCGCCGCCGCTATCGTAGCTATCGGAATGCTCAGCGACCGCAGGCCCTTCTTAATCCCGATGCCCTTCACGCTCGTATATTTCCGGAAGAAGTCCCGCTCGCCGGCACTTAGGAAACCGACCATCCTCGGTATCATATTGCCGCCAAGCGCCGAGCCTTCGTAATACTCCATCGTGCACAGGCTGATCTCCGAGCCGACCTTGCCGCTCAACATATCAACGCAATAGCCGGGCAGCATCACCTCATACCCCACCGCCCCGACCTGCACCAAAGCGCTGTCGGCGTCGAGCTTGACCAGTCTGCCCTCGATTGTCGCAATCATGTTCTACCTTCTGTCTCGTTCTTGCCTTCTCACCCGGCGCTCTCGACGCCCAGCCGCAGCCGATTCCCGCAACACATCGCCGCGGCAATAGCATCGGCTACGTCGTTCGGCTCAGGCAACTCGGCCAACGCCAGAACAGTCTGAATCGTTCGCTGCACTTGCTCTTTCGACGCCCGCCCGTTGCCGGTGAGCGACTTTTTTATTCGCGTGGCGCTGAAGCTCTTTATCGCAACGCCGGCCTCGCCGCACTTCTGCAGTATAACGCCTCTGGCGTGTCCCATCAATATCGCCGTTCGCGGATGAGCATAATGCGAGTACAATTCCTCCACCGCAACGACATCAGGATTAAACCGATTCAAGAGCGTCTCAACATCCTCTGCTATCCTGTTGAGCTTCTCTTCCAGCGCCTCGCCGCGGACCGTTCGGATGACGCCGGCCTCGATTAGATTCTCCCGCCCCGAGTCCGCCTCGACACAAGCGTACCCGCAAACCTGCAAACCGGGATCGATCCCGAGTATCCTCATTTCCACCTCCACTCGGTCCCGTCGGGCTTATCTTCCAGCACAATACCCACTGACCCCAAGATCCCTCGTATTTTATCAGATAGCGGAAAATTTTTCTCTCTTCGAGCTTCGTTTCGCAACTCGATAAAGCCTTCGATGGCTAGCTCACATCTTTGCATATCATCTGATGTACCTTGCTGCGTATACTTTTCCTTTACTATTCCGAGTACACCGCCCCCCAATTCCGTGAAGAAGTCATCAATTGCTGAGAGGGTCCCCTTTGTCACAGGGTCTGAGCCCTGATAGTCCACTAGCTCATTAGTTATTGAGACCAGTCTAAAGATCACGGATAACGCCACCGAAGTATTTAGATCATCATTCATTGCGAACTCGAATTTCTCCCTATATTCATCGAGATAACGAACTGTGACCTCACTGACGTCTCCATCGGGCGCCTTTTCGATTTTCTTTCGGACCGCCTTGACGGCGGCGGTAATCTTCTCGTATCCGCTTTGGGCGGCGAAGAGCGCTGCATCTGAAAAGTCCAGCGGACTGCGGTAATGGCTGTTCAAAATCAACTGCCTTATCGCCGGCGGGTCATAGCTGCGCGTAAGCCGCTCGTGGGCGCCGGAGAAGGCCTGCTTGAGAGTAATGAAATTATTCAGGCTCTTGCCCATCTTCTGCCCATCGACAGTGACCATATTATTGTGCAGCCAGTATTTGACAAACTGCACGCCGTTGGCCGCCTCCGACTGGGCGATCTCGCATTCGTGATGCGGGAACTGGTTTTCCAGCCCGCCGCCGTGAATGTCGATAGTCGCTCCGAGATACTTCATGCTCATCACCGAGCACTCCAAGTGCCAGCCCGGATAGCCCATCCCCCACGGGCTCGGCCACTGCATAATATGGTTCGGCTCAGCCTTCTTCCACAGCGCAAAATCAGCCGGGGCCTTCTTTTCCGGCGATACGTCAACCCGCGCCCCGGCCTGCATCTCCTCGATATTACGCCCGGAGAGCTTGCCGTACTCGGCAAATTTCGCAACCTCGAAATAGACCGACCCATTCACCTCGTAGGCATATCCCTTTTCCACAAGCGTCCTTACGAGGTCTATCTGCTCGGTGATATGCCCGCTCGCCCGCGGGCTGATATCAGGCCGAACGCAGTTCAGCTTATCCATATCCTCGAAGAAGCTACGAGTGTAATACTCCGCCAGAGCCATCGGATGCTTCTTCTCTTTCTTCGCCGCCTCGACTATCTTATCGTCCCCCTCGTCGGCGTCGTCGGTCAGATGCCCGACGTCCGTAATATTCTGCACGTAAGTAACGTTATAGCCCAAGTAACGCAGATACCTGGCTAAGATGTCGAAACTCACATAGCTCTTGGCGTGACCCAGATGAGCATGACCATAAACCGTCGGCCCGCAAACATACATCCCGACCCGCCCTTCCTCCAAAGGCTCGAAATCATCCTTATTCCTCGTCAGACTATTATAAAGATTCAATCCCATTTCTCAGAGTGTTCTTCTCTTTCTTTTCTTCAACAATACTACTGCGGTAGCGGCCATTGCCTGGCCGGCTCCTATTTCGCCGAGGCCTTCGTTTGTTTTCGCCTTGACGTTCACGGATGTGAAATCAATCCCCAAGAGCCCGGCTATACACCTTTTTATTTGTCCCTTGACAGGTTCGAGCTTCGGCTGTTCCGTATGAATTATCAGATCGATATTAACAACGTCCCACTTCTTCTCTTCGAGTTGCTCTTTGACAATGAAGAGAAGCTCCTTGCTGTCGGCATCCTTCCACTTGGGGTCGGTATCCGGAAACATCCCGCCTATATCGCCCATCCCTGCGGCGCCTAACAGCGCATCGATAACAGCGTGCAAGGCCACGTCGCCGTCGCTGTGCCCGGCCAGACCCGCGGGAAACGGCACATACACTCCACCCAACATCAGTTTTCCGCCTTCGACTATCCGATGGATGTCCGTGCCGATGCCCGTGCGATAATCGTGTTCGCGTTCGCCTATCACAATACGCCTTTCGTACTCGGCACATCCGTCCCGACAACGTTCACGGCCGTGGCGAGCGACTTGCCCAGCCCCTTGAAAACGGCCTCGGCTATATGATGGCTGTTTGTTCCGTACGGGACGTTTATGTGCAGATTGAACTTGCCGTTGTTCGAGAAGCTCCGCAGCAGCTCTTCGATGCACTCGACGTCGAAATCGCCGATCCTCTCCGTGCGATACTCCACGTTATAAACGCACGCCGACCTGCCCGACAAATCGACCGAGACGTTCGCCAGCGCATCCTCCATAGGCACCGAGCTATGCCCGTACCTTGCGATGCCCTTCTTATCGCCGAGCGCCTTGACCAGGCATTCGCCCAGGCATATCGCTATATCCTCGACCGTATGGTGCGCATCGACTTCGAGATCGCCGGCGGCCTTGACGGCCAGATCGATCTTGCTGTGCTTGCTCAGGTGCGTAAGCATGTGGTCCAGAAAGCCAACGCCCGTATCGATCTCGTACTTGCCCTCGCCGTCCAGATTAAGCTCCAGACTAATATCGGTCTCTTTCGTCTGCCTGTGAACCTTGGCGATTCTATCTGCCATAACAATACCCTTCTTTTTCATCTCGAACAGCGCGTTCTTCGTCATTGCGAACACCTTATCTGATTCTCAAGATGCACGCGAAGGAAAAACATCCGCCTATGTCATTGCGAGCACCTCACCGGATTTTCAGGAGGTATGCAAAAAAACGTCAATAATTGTCATTGCGAAGGAGCCGTAGGCGACTGCGGCAATCTCCTACCTCTCGCATTAATAAGGACTTCTCCATTTTCTTAAAAGCCCCGGTACGCCGCCAAATCAATCTCCTACGCTACAATCTCTTTCAAAGCCGCAAGCAGCCTGTCATTCTGCTCGGCCGTGCCGATAGTAATTCGCAGCTTATCGGCAAGCCCCGGATAAGGAAAGTATCTGATATAAATGTCCTGCTTCGCAAGTTCCTCACAGATTTTGGCTGCGTTGCCCTCTTTGTATCTCGCCAGCAGAAAGTTCGACTGGCTCTTCGGCACATCGAAGCCTATCGCCCTCAACTGCTCGATCATCCTGCTGCGCTCGGCCTTGACCTTCTCGACGCACTGCTTGAAATACTCCCGGTCTTTAATCGCCGCAGCCGCAACGGCTATCGCAACCGCATCGACGTTGTAAGAATCCTTTACCTTCATTAAGCCTGCTATCAAGCCGGGCTGGGCAATGCCATATCCGAACCGTATCCCCGCAAGCGAATATCCCTTGCTCATCGAGCGAAGCACAATCACATTATCGAATTCCCTGATCAGTTCCGTGCAGTTTTTCTCTGCGAAATCCACATAAGCCTCGTCAATCAGCAGCACCCCGGAAAGCTCATCCGCCAACGAGGCCAACTCCTCGACGCGAACAAAACTCCCGCTCGGCGCATTCGGATTGCAGACGATAGTCAAAGCCGCCCCCGTCCCGGCCAATTTCGCCGGCAGATTAAACTCCGCGTCGAACGGAACCTCAATTCGCTCGCAGTTCTGCAGCTTGGCAAGCACCGGATACAGCGAGTAAGTCGGGATAGGATAAGCAACGGGCCGCTTCTCATCGCAAAACGCCCGAAATGCTATCGTCAGCAAATCGTCTCCCCCGTTGCAGCACATGATCTGATCGGTCGGAACGCCGTTAACAGCCGCCGCCGCCGACCGGAACTCCTCGCCGAGAGGATCAGGATACCGCCGAAGACGCTCAGCGCTCAAAGACCCAAGGACTTCCATCACTTTCGCCGAAGGCGGATACGGATTCTCATTGGTATTGAGCTTAACCACCTCAGCCTCTTTCGGCTGAAAACCCGGCTCATAACCCTTCAAATCCTCAATATTGTCCCGAAAATAAACCATCATATTGCCAAAAATGCCGCCTCAAGCAACCTACTCTCTCCCCCGACAAATGCCGTTACCTTTAACATTACGCTCATGCGCACTACCGACGCATCCACTTTTTGCGATTATACGCACATCCGCAAGAAAACAAAAGCCGGATTTTCCGATTATCCGCACCAATCAGCCCATTATTTTCGTCTCCTTGCTGGGAAAAGGCCTATAATTCTCTTGACATTTCACCTATTATGCTGTACACTCGGTGCTTAGTTTGGGGAAGATGTGGTAAGGAAACTGCTCTCATTTTGCCATACCTTCCTCTATACAGGGTTTACGCTAAGGCTTCTGCGAGTCCCGGCGCAATCGGAATTCTCAGAAGGAACTCAAGAATTGTCATTGCGAGCACCTAACCGGATTCTCAGGAGGCACGCAAAAGAAAATGAACCTAAACGAATTGTCATTGCGAGGAGCGCAGCGACGTGGCAATCTCCTACCGTTCGCACGATGAAAACGGTTCATTTGCTTAGGAGGAGGCTGAAGTCGAAGACGCGCCTTGGCGGGGCCGACGTGGCAATTTATGCCTTGGGTATCTCCTATCCCTCGCACTGTGAAGGCTGTCCGTTTTCCCAGCAGGAGTGGCCGTGATGAAAGGAAAAATCGCATCGGCAGTATCGCAATGCGACGCAACCAGCGGTTCATCCACAGCAACCCCGACCTCCCCGCCTCGGATATCGTGTGAGCACGATATCAGTATATGGTCAACCGACCTTTTTTCGGAGCAAAGGATTGTGCGAATATCTCACGGAAGAACCGCCTCACTGCCGCCCATACCGCTCGGCAACTACACTGTGATACTGCTGGCAACGTTGACGTTTCTCCTTCAATTCCTCTTCGACGCCAACCAGCAATATCTAACGGGCCTGATCCTGCAAGATTTCTCTTTCACTGCGATAGTAGGCCACCTCTGGCTTCACACAGGCCTTGTCCACATTATCTCGAATCTCCTAATCCTCTGGATCTTCGGCCGGCACGTCTGCCGAAGGATGGGCAACGCCAACTATATCCTTGCATATTTCTTCGTAGGCCTCGCATCGGCAATCGTCCATATCATCTACGACGGACGACCCGCAATCGGCGCAAGCGGCGCAATTATGGGCATCCTCGGCCTGCACGTAGTCCTTTGCTTCAACCGCTTCGGCATCTTGGGACCCTGGATAGTCCTCCTATGGTACCTGCTCAATATAACCGCCGGCATAATCGAAGCCACACCAACAACACACTTCGCACACATCGGAGGATTCCTCGGAGGAATCATCCTCGCATGGACACTCGTAATCCTGAAAATCGTCAACCCGGAAGAAAAACCCACCCCCGCACCAGCCTGACAGCCAAACAAATTGCAAAAAATCCGTAAGGTGTGCACCGCACACCAAACCCCCCGCGTGACCAACCTCAAAACCGTACGGTAGGCTTCAGGGCGTCTCCTATGTCATTGCGAGGAGCAAAGCGACGTGGCAATCTCCAACCTATCGTAACAAAACAACCTCTCCGAAGGGAGCAACCTCAAAATGGTGAATAATCAATTACTTCCCCTGCCCGCCCCGCGTGACTACAACTCTGCCGACATTGAATCCATACGTTGTCATTCCGCACTTGATGCGGAATCCAGCGGATAAAGAGCTGGATTCCCACTCCAATCTACCCCGCACTCCGATACGGGTCTCTAAGCGCAAAGACCCAGTGCTCTGGCACTACGTCGAAGAGCTGCTGCAACGCATGCCCCAAACAGACAACACGCCTAAGAACAGAAAAATAAAGGTTAAAGGATATTGCCACCTGCGGGCAAGACACTTACACGATAGAAATCGGTCATAGCCTGTAATCAGCATAGAATCTTGCAAGACTCACAGCAAACAATCAGACTGGTGCCTTATGGCCCATAGCATCTCTTTCTATGGCGGCCAGAGTCTCTTTTGGACTTGGTGCAGTTTTTTGGTTCTCTATGCGGAACTAAAGGGGTCCGGTACATTTTCCGGAGATAACTAAAGGGGTCCGGTACCAATGGCACTGTCATGGTTTTTGGGGCTTTGCGCACAACCCAACCAACAATGCGACTTGATTTTTGTGTCCAAGTCGCATATTAATGTTCTTCGGCCTCTCTGGCCGAGATTATATGCAACCTCTCTGGCTTTAGTCCC
>JAUVXL010000139.1 GCA_030603595.1 Sedimentisphaerales bacterium
GGGTTTAAATGCCAAAGCAAAACTGACTACCAGAAAAGCCTATGGCTTCAAGGCCTTCAAAACGCTTGAATTGGCCTTATATCATACTCTCGGGGCACTGCCCCAGCCGATTGAAGCCCACAAATTCTTTTGAAGAGGCTAATAAATTATCAACCGGCCTTTACATCGAAGCAGTAGAGGTTGTCTGCGTATCTCAGGTACAGCCTGCCGCCTATTACGACCGGGTGCGCCCAGCTTGGGCCGCTGCCTTCGACCGTTACATTGCCCGTGACCTCCATACCATCCGGCGAGCACGTCGCCAAGGCCGCTCTGCCGCCCCTTTCAGCAAACAGATACAGCATCCCGTCGGCGAAGCACAGCGATCCCTTGCCCACGCCTCTCTCATTCCACATAACCTTGCCGCTCTTGAACTCCAGGCACGCCCAACCGCCGCCGTTGTTGCCGTAGATATACCCTTCGTGAATGATGTAGCCGCCGTGATGGCAGACCATGTCCTTCGTTGTCCAAGCCTCCTCGGCGGCAACCTTGCCGTCTGCGGCGGTCAGCTTGAGGCATATACCGCCCTTACCGTAGCCGTTGGCCCAGAACAGGTGTCCGCCGGCATACTGAGGATCGGGACAGTTAGCCGTGTTGCGGGCGCTCCATGTGTTCAACCAGAGCAATTCCCCTGTCTTTGCTGAGACGCCTACGATACCGCTTTTTGTGCCTGTTGCAATAACCGAGACGCCGCCGTGATCAAACGGGACGCACGAGCTATATTCCGGCCCGGCCTTGAAACCTGTGCTTTTCCAAACAGTCTCTCCATTGGCCTTGTTGAACGCTACGATGCAGTTCTGCCCGCCGGGCTTGACTATAGCCAGGTCATTGTATATCAGGACCGACTCGGCATAGCCCCATCCGCCCGATTCGCCGCCGAACTCTTTCATATTCTTCGACCAGTTGAGTTCGCCGTTCTTTGCATCCATGCACACCAGCACGCCGTTGTCGGATAGAAGGTATAGCCGTCCGTTGTCTATAGTAGGCGTCGAGCGCGACCCGGCATGGCTCCTCGTCCACGCCTTATCGACGGGGACCTTCCATTTCTCCTTGCCGTTCATGTCGAAAGCAAACAGCGTCAGCTTGTCGCCCACGTTGCCCGTAATGTAGATGGTTCCACCGGTTACGGCAACGGTGGAAAAGCCCCCGCCCAGTCCGTTAGCCTGCCACAGCAACTTCGGCCCGCCTTCGGGCCATTTTTTCAGCAGGTTGGTATCCGGAGATTTGCCGTCCCGGTTTGGCCCGCGCCAGCAAGGCCACTCACCCTCGGCGCCATTAGAGATCGAAGATAATGCCAACACCGCCGCTATTAACGCAATCGTGATTTTCGCTTTGCTCATTCTGTTCTCCTGTAAGTGTTTCCTTTAAGGCTTCTGCAATTTTGCAGAAATCATTACGTCCTTACATCTTGTGAGGCAATTCTATTTATGTTGCGATAAGCTTACAGTATCGACGCCGATTTTTCAAGCTGTCCAGCAGCGATTTCCTCACGGCTATGGCTCGGACGCATCGCCTGCAGGCAGATTGGGATACCATGTGAAGGCAAGCACCGCGATGGCGGCTAACGCCGCACCGAGCCAGGCAATCGATTTGGCATACCAGTGGCCGACTAAGTACATTGGGAAGAGGTACAGCCCGCAAATTGCAGCCATGCCGAGAATAACGTTGAGAATCGTAAGCGGCACGTTCTCGGATTTCGACGCCAACTCCTTTGCCGAGAGGTCGGCTTGTCGCCGAATTGGCCCCCAAAGGCCGAACGGCCTGATCGACCGGTAGAACCCCAAAAGCACATCCCGAGACACTGGCTCGCTCGCCACCGATGCCGCGATACTGACAAACAGCGAGGCGACGCATATCGCAGGGAACATGTAGTAGGCTGGTATCCCCGGACGAAACAGAGCCACCAGGGACAACAGTATCCCTGCAAACATGCCGAGCGAGTAGCCCCAGCCGTTCATTCGCCACCAGTACCATCGCAAGACATTGGGCATTACGACCCCCGCGCCGAGCGCCATCATCATCCAGTTCCATATCGTCGCAATCGATCCGGCCTGGAAACCGATGGCAATGCCCACCAGGACCAGCGAAAGAGTAGCAAGATAGCTAAAACGCACGGACTCTTTGTCGTCGGCGTTTGGGCGAAAGTAGGGCTGCCAGATATCGCGGACTATGAAGGAGGCCCCGCTGTTGACGGTCGAACTGAAGGTGGACATGAATGCCGCAAGCAACCCAGCCACTACGATGCCTCTGAAACCCACGGGAAGGAATTTCAGCAAGACAATCGGCATCACCCTCTCAGCGTCGTCAATGACCTCAGTCCCGGTCAAGGCGAGCAGCACTATCCCGACCGCCATCGCCCAGCGAACAATCAAAAACACGCTCCATGCCGCGCCGACCTTCGCGGCGTCGCGTGCGTCTCGGGCGGCAAGGAAACGCTGAAAATCGTACATCTGAGCCGGCCCGCCGGCGTTGAGCAGCAGGCCCTTGACCACCCAGACGATAACAAAAGCGCCGAAAAGCTCCGAATGAGCGGGATTGATAGCGGCAAACTCCTTGACGCGCCAAGGCACTCGCAGCGAAGTCCAATCTTCTCCCAATCCGGCCAGCAACTCCGGCGTCAGCTTCGACCACGCTATGTAGGCGATAAAGATGCTCGCCAGCGTCAGTACAACCGTCTGGATTACGTCGGTTACGACGACACTGTAGAGTCCGCCGAGAATGACATAGAGCGTAGTTATGCCGATGATCGCCACGGCCAGGACGTTGGCTTCGTGCGTTGTGACCATCGTCTGCAGCCAGCCAACTGTCGTATAATCGGCGAGAGATTCGAGAGGAATGTATTCTGAGGCGAATTTTCCGATCCCCTGAAAGGCATAGCCGACGAAGCTGGCCAAGGTAATCACGGCCATCAGTGCATAGGCGGTCCGCGCCAGACTCCCCGCCGGGCCGCTGCCGAACCGCGTCTTCATCCATTCGGCCGCCGTCATAACATTCGAGCGGCGAACCCACTTGCCCATATAGGCCAGGAAAAAGGCCCCCATCATGACGCCCCACATCCAGTGGTGCCACATCGACTTCATACCGAGCACATACAGAATCGAGATAATCCACATCGTCCCCGTAATATCGAAATTCGACACCGACCCGGACATCGCCAGACCCAGCCAGTGAATGCTTTTGCCCCCCAGGAAGTAGGCCCCTAAATCCTTCGACGCCCGCTTGCGATACCAAAATCCCAGGCCGATCACGATGGAGAAGTAGATAACGATTATACAGAAGTCTATCGGGTCCATAAGTTGCTTCTCTAAGGCTAAGCGCTGCTTGCCGCGTCTAACATCGCGGTAACGTTTTGAGGCGGGACGTTCGCCAGAATGTTGTGCACCTGCTGAAACACGAATCCCCCGCCGGGCTTGAGTATCCTAATCTGCTCTTTGATATGCTCGGCAATCTCCTCGGCAGTGCCGTTAGGCAGGATATTGCCTGTATCGCATCCGCCGCCCCAGAAAGTCAGATCGGCGCCGAATTCCGCCTTCAACTCGGCCGCGTCCATCCCGGCACAGCTTATTTGAACAGGGTTAATCGCATCGACCCCGGCTTCGATCAAATCGCCGAGCAATTCGCGGACGCCGCCGCAGCAATGCAGCATCACCTTGACGTCGGCCAACTCCTTCGCCCGGTTCCAGAGCAGCTTGTGCCGCGGCTTGAAGAACTCGCGGTACATCGCCGGGGACATAATAGGACCCGTTTGCATACCGAGGTCGTCGCCGAAGAGAATGATGTCGATATGCTCGCCAACCGCAGCGAGGAACTTATCGAGATTCGCCAGGTGAATCTCGACGAGCTTATCGAGAAAACGGTGGGCCCGCTTCGGCTCGGCGGCCAGGATCATCATAAACTGGTCGTTGCGATAGAGAAAATTGCCGATTTCAAACAGATTCCCGCCGAACAGCCCGATTATGGCCTTATCCGTATCTTGCCGCAACTGCCTCGCCCCCGCAGCAAGCGCCGTATCATCGACAGGCCCGGGCGGAGAAGCTATCGCGGTCCACATGCAATTATCGAGCGTATCGGCGACGGTCTGCGGGTCGTCGTTTCCCTCCAGAAGGGGATAGTAAGTCTGCTCGAAATAGAGTGTGCCGTCCGGCATCTGGGCGAGAACCCGCCCCTCACCCGACCGAATGACCCAACGATTGCCGTCACGCTCGATATTCGTCCAGGTAGGCACGAAGCAGGGCGTCCCATCCGGCAGGGTCCACGGCCTCCAGGAGTCCTCATCCCGCGCGAACCCACGACCAAGCTCGATTGTATCAACATTGAATCTATCCAGAACGTCCTCATCGACAATCGCCAACTGCTGGATGACGTCATACACACGAATAGGCTTAACCGGCAGCCCCAGGTAGTCCCGCAGCTTCGCATACGCAATCGCTGCAATCCCCGAAGACCGATGCCCCGACAAATCAATAGGCACGCGATCCGGCTCTCGATGCCCCAATGCCGCCAAAACTCGTTCTCGTGATCTCATAACCGACTCCTTCTATTCAGGCAGAGGAATTCGCAGAGTAACAAATTCGTATGCCGCCAGCCTTATCGACCCCATCAGCCGCGAGACCTGCTCCTCAGCCAGATTACTCCGCCAAACCACCTTCGGAGCCGGCTTCGCCCATGCGATTTTAGCAGACCGCGACCGTTCGCCAGCATTGTAAAGGCGAATAATCCGCCCCTTGCCGTCCTCGCTCGGTTTGAACGCCGTCACGATCACGTCCTCCGGCGTGATACTGAATAAAGGCTCCGCAAGCGCACTTGTAGCATCGACTGGAACAACTATTAACGGCTGACTGCGCTCGACTCCGAATCTCGCAGCCTCCGCCGAATCGAACTTCTTGTGAGGCAGAATCGAATAACGGAAAACCGTCGGACCCTCCTGGCTCGCCTTGTAATTCGTCTCCCAATAGTTGTTCATAACATAAGAATACAGCGTCGTCGTCGGTTCGAGCTTCTTTATCCACCCGACGCCACCCCTTGGGTCGTTAGTAATCGCACCGACCTCAACGAGCGGAGCATCGACCACAGCCAGTGTCACGCCAAATTCCGCATTGGAGATATCCACCCACCGCTGCACAGTGAAATAGTTCTTGCACGCCCCGGCTAATTGGTCGATCTCAGGCCGAACAACACCCCAAGGAACATCCATCCGCATCACACCATCCGGAACGTTGAACGCAAAGCCCAAATGCACCGCCTCCTGCTTGTATATCTTCTCCTTGTCGATAGTGTCGATGATATCGACATGCTGCAGACCGCCAATAAGGCGAATCTCACGTGTGAGCTTGTGACAGCCCGGCGCATCGGATTCAATCAGCAGCGACGTAACCACCGGCCCGCGTTCCTTGACTCTGATCTTCACCGTCCCATTGCGCTGCGGCTCTTTCGGGTTTCTGCCGGCCACATAAAAGTAGTCGTTGAGGCCGACTTCACCCTTCCGGTTCACTAAGTCACTGTTAAACTCCTTCGGTTTCAGACTCGAAATAGCGCCGGTCCTTCCATCGATGGTCAGAGTGATTTGCCTGTTACTCAATTCCACCCCGCCGGTGGTGAATGTGACTTGCTTCTTCGTAGGCGCTGGCCCATCGACTTCGCCCACGAATTCAAGAATATCCTCGACCTTTTCGCGCTTTGCACCGCTTATTGCTAATTCGTTAGCAGTTGGATTCCTTATTATGTTTAAATCCACGCCACATAATTTACACTGTTTGCCATATTGCTTCTCCACATCCTTTAATTCCGTAAGAATGACTTGTTTTAACTCATCGGGTGTACGATACCTGGGGGAGTAGAATAGTGTGAATACGGTCCCCCCATCCACAGCTTGCTCAACGATCCTGGTGGGATATCTGTCGAGACTAAATCGTCTGGCGCCCAGCGGCGGTATGTCTTTGGCCAGGAATGCCAGCTCGCCCATCGAAAGGCGCTGTGTCGGTACGCGCTTGCCATCGCTGTCCTTGACTACAACATCTACGAGATTCCAGTCTTTCGACAGGACGACCAAGTCGGTTCGCTGCCACGAGCAGGTATTGAAGATGTCCACTGTTGTGATCTTCTTGGCGTCGCTTCGATGCTTGGCCAATGAGTCGCCAAGCAGCTTTTGGGATTGCTTCTCGGCGTCGAGGGCGAAGGCCTGCTTGATCTTCCACTGCGCCTTGGTGAAATCGCTGTCCGGCTGGCTTATACTGCAATGCGCCCCCCATGTATGCTCGTCGTAAAGGATGACGTTGCGCCAGGCCTCGTAAAACTCCTCAGCCGGATAATCACCCGGATTGAGCATTGCATACAATGTTTCTGCCTGAACCAAACGCTCGGCGGCATCGCGGTTCAGCGCGGTCTCGCGCGCCGACGACCCGGCGCCGTCTTCCCAGTATGGAGTGAAGTCGCCGGCGGCCTTGGGGATTTCCTTGGCGTATCGCCGCTCGAACTCGCGGCACATCTCGCTGGCGGTCGATACTATTATCTTCGGATACGCATACTTCTCGTTCCAATCCTTAACAAAATCGCTCAAATCCGGGTCCGGCGGCCCGTTGTCCCCCCCGATTGAATAGCGAACATGCACCATATCGTATGGGTATTTCGAGTCCTCAAGCCGCTTGAGGTATTTGAAGAGCCTGCCCGAATCCAGACGCCCGCTGTGGAAAAGCGAATAGCCCTCCCCGGCCAGCCAGCAGAGAATCTCCTCCTTGCCCGATGGCGATTGCCAGTAGAAGGGCTTATCGCCCCATTCCGACAGCGTATATCCGATGCGATGGCCGCGATTCGGACCGACGGCGAAGTATTTCACGCCGCTCTGCGCCAGAACCGGCACAATGCCCCAGGTATAGCCGGGCACGTCCGTAATCATGGCCGAATCGATCTTCACCCCGCAAAGCCGCCTCATCTTCTCGGCGAAGCCGACTAATCGCACCAGTTCCTCCGGCCGACACAACGCCGTCAACTCGTTGCCGTAAAGAGCATCAAGATTGATCCAGCCTTTCTTGACGGCCTCGATAAATTGCTCTTTTCTTTCCTCGGACGCCTGCTTAAGGTACGCATCCACAGCCCAGAGCACCTCGACATTCCACTTGAATTGTGCCCCGGCCGGATAGTCCGCCGACTTACGCGCCAACTCAATAACCTGCTCGAAGTAGCCGAAATGCTTCTGCAACACTTCCGTCTGAACGTGCGTATAGCCGATATCGACGTGCGAATGGTGCAGCAAATAGACCTCCCACTTGCGAATCGGAGCAATAGAGAGAGTCTTCTTACCTATCGATTTGCCGGCCACATTGACAACAACGTCCACCGAAGTAGTCTGTTCCACCGCCGGCGCGAGTCCTTCGACGACCTTGAACCCCGATTTGAGCGAGTGCTTGACCAATTCAGCCCCATCCACCGCCACGGATGCCTCGACCGGCTCGCCGATATGCAGAACCGATGCCTGGACCGACTGATAGAGCTTGCCGTCCGTATGTTTGACTAAATAGGGCTGCGTATCGACCCCGAGCAGCTTCGTTACGTTATCCAGGCCCCCTTTTTCGACGCCGGCCGGAACCTTCAGAGCGACGTAGTCATAGAGTATCCAGCTCCCTGCTGCCGAGGTAACTCTTATCTCATTCGTCCCGACCTTCAGTGCTTCCGCGGGAAACTTGACCGTCTCAATATGTTCGCGACCCTTTTCCGGCTTCCCGAACGCCGAATCGTCCCCCGCCCCCTTCGGCAATTGCCGCTCGAAAGAGGCATCGTTAACCTTTATTGTCAGCTTCGGCGGCTGGGTGCTGTGCGTATCAACGAAATCCATCACGAGTTCGCACACGCCCCCGTCCGGCTTCGCCTCCAACCCGAAGACAATCCGGAAGCTGTGGCTCTTGCCGCCCGCCCAAACATCCGCCGGGCCAGGCTGGATATAAGGCCAGTCCTGCTTCGCATCCGATTGATCCGCGACAAACATCGCCCCGTTGGGAAACGTCACGGAATACTGGTTGCTCCTATCCGGCCCGAGCGCAAACTCGGCGGTATTATTGTCGTTCTTCCCGATCTGCCAGAGCACCTTGCCCTCGACAAGAACCGGGAGCGACAAAGATACGCAGAGCAAAAGCGATAGTAGCAAAGCCTTCTTCGGTCTTGAGCATTCCATTCTGTTTGCCCCTTTCAACTTATGACGTATTCTGCTTCTCAGCTCTTTTACTCACCATGTTGTCTCGACCGGACCGCTCGGCACCGGCGAGATAGATGATACTGGAGATTCGCACCGGATTCCAATCACTTTTCACCACTTTCTAACATCGTGGCCAAGCTCTCGGACTAACGTTTATCACGCGAGGAACGATGAAATTCTTAAAGTTCTGCTATTCTTTCTCTTGGCAACGTAAAATCCTTCATATATACTGGTTATCAGACACAACGTCCTTTTGATTGAAGAATAATGAATTCTTCAATCGAGAGCAGTTTAACCATGTAGTTGTTAACTCATTAGGAGTTCATGAGATGTCAAAGACTAATAGACGCCAGTTTCTCAAACGCTCGTTAGCCGCCGGAACCGCATTTGCCTTCTGCAGCGCCGCATCCAGCAGAAGGGTTTTAGGCGCAAATAACCGTCTGCGTATCGCAGTAGCAGGCGTAAACGGCCGAGGAGGCAGTCACATTAGTGGCTGGATGGGCCAGGATAATGTCGAAATCGCCTACATCATCGATCCCGACGAGAAAGTGCTCGAACGCAGACTAAAGGATGTCGCAAAAAAGGCCAATGGCAAATACACCCCCAAGGCCGTCAAGGATGTTCGCAAGGCACTTGAAGACAAAAATCTCGATGCGATTTCAATTGCCACGCCGAATCACTGGCATTCGCTCATGACCATCTGGGCAGCCCAAGCCGGCAAACATGTCTATGTGGAAAAACCCATGAGCCATGATGTCATGGAGGGCCGCGTAGCAGTCGAGGCTCAAAAGAAATACGGCGTGGTAATTCAACATGGAACGCAGAGACGCAGCGATGCGGGCAATGCCGGCCTGCACGATCTCATCCGGTCGCGCAAGTTCGGCAAGATGAAGATCTCTTACGGATACTGCTGCAAACCGCGTGACGGCATCGGTTTCAAGAGCCCGTCTCCCCCACCGTCCAATCTCGACTGGAATCTCTGGCGAGGCCCCGCGGTCATCGATCAATACCACGGCAATTACGTTCATTACAACTGGCACTGGTTCTGGGAAACCGGCAACGGCGATATGAACAACCAGGGCACACACCAGCTCGACATGGCATACTGGGCGTTGGACAAGGGCCTGACACATCCAATTCGCGCAATGGCCCTCGGCGGACGATTCCTTTGGAAAGATCAAGGCGAAACTCCGAACACAATGTTCGGCATGGCAGAATATCCCAACGGACAGTGGGTCTTCTTCAATGTTCGCAACGTCAACTATAAGGGCTATCAACGCCAGGTCGAAAATGAGTACTATTTCGAGGATGGCGGCAAGATCATCAGGAACCGATACTACCCCAAGGGAAGCAATGAGGGGCAGAAGTTTGACATACCGAGAGGCAAGGTCACTCCCGGCGGAAACTGGGGCAGCTTCATAGCCGCCTGCCGCGCCGGCGACCCGAAGATGGCTAACGGCAACGCACAGGACGCTCACAGAGGATGCGTTCTCGGCCACCTCATGAACAACTCGTATCGTCTCGGAAAGAGCGTGCCTTTCAATGCCAAGGCTGGCCGTTTCGGTGACAACAAAGATGCCTACGAGCATTTCATGAAACTCCACGAGGTAATGAGCAAGGGAGTCGGACTTCCCGAAGATGGAACCAATTACACCGTGGGCCCATGGCTGACCTTCGACCCCAAAACAGAACGCCACACAGGCGAATTCGCCAAAGAAGCCAACGAACTCTTGAAGGATCCCAATCGCCGGGGATTCCAGGTCCCCGACGCCGCGAAGGTGTAGAGCTATTCGACGGGAATAGTCAAAACTTGCGACAGCGAGGCTGTTGAAAAAATCCAAATTCAAACGAAGGGTGGCACGGTCAAACTTGTTTGGCCGTGCCAATTCTAACTTCCACTCACCAATTAACCACTCACCATCTGTTTGTAGAACCGGGCTTTTTCTGGTAGAATGGTCGCAGATAAGATAACTCAAATTCGAGGCACATTGGGCGGATCAAAATGAAACCGTTACTTACGATACTATTCATGCTCTTTTCCGCATCGGCGGCCGCGGAGCAGGTGTATGTTTGCCCTTCGACGGGCGATGACGCCGGTCCGGGGAATCGCCAAAAGCCCTTCAAAACGTTGCAGACCGCTATGAATAAGATGAAACCGGCAGACACCTGTTTTATCATGCCCGGTCTGTATGAGTATGATCGCGTACTATTTCAGCCGGGAGGCATAGACTTTAATCGTCCGACGGTCTTTCGTTTCTTAAAGGACGGCCAGGGCCAAGCCGTCTTCGTGGCCCTGGAGGGTAAGCAGCCCAGGCTCAGTTTCTCGAATTTCATCCGAATAGAAAGGCTCTGGGCAGGCGGCCAGCCCCACGGCCGAAAAGAAGCGGGCAAGATTCGCATCAATGGCGGCACAGTCGCTTTTGGCAAAGAAGGCGTTCAAATTATCCGTTGCACCTTTTTCGGCGAGGGGTTTCAACTCCTCGCCGGCAACACGGCTCGGAACTGCCTTATTCGCGACTGCCGCTTTGTGCGTATGGGTGCGGGATGGTTCGCGCATCCCATCTACCTTTCCGGCGGACCGCCGCCGACAAGTCAGGACATCCGCCTTATCGGGAACACCTTTATCGAGGGCATGGGCTTCGCACTGCACGCCTGGCACAACCCCCAACGTCTGACAATCGCAGGCAATTTCACAGCGGGCCACAGTTGCGCTATGGTCGCCCAGGGACCGGGCCACATCATCCACCACAACTTCTTCTGGAAGCCTCGCGGAAAGACAACGGATAATCCCCAGCCTGACTGGAAATGGTGCGCCGTTCTGCCCAACGACGTCTTGCGTTTCGACCACAACCTATGTTGGTCGTCGTACCCCGTTCGCGAGGGGGGTAAGAGCATAGCAGAGCCGCAAGCCAACTACACAATGCCCGGCCGCGGAGGCACCCAAATGAAACTCATCGAGACCCAGCCAACCCAAATCCCCGAGACCATTAACTGGCTGCCGCGTACCGAGCACGAGATTGACGCCGCCGTGAAGAACATCTCCGACTACTTCCACAGCCACACCCCGCAACAAATGTCCCTTAAAATAGCCCCTGACCTCGAGGCGGCATTCGCCACGGTCAGGGTGAAATACGAACCAACGGAATCAGACCTTTGGCGAAACTAGGGACAGCCACGAATGGCACTGCCGTCGCCAAGCCCTTACCTGTCTTAGATTTA
>JAUVXL010000008.1 GCA_030603595.1 Sedimentisphaerales bacterium
TTTGGCAGAATGTGCTGAACCATACGTCCGATGAATCGGAGTACAGGGAGGGTTTCATGCTCAATCTGTCCTGTTTTATGGTCCCGATACCAGTAGCTGACAGATTTGCCGTCATAACTTTCAATCCTGCGAACCGAGATAGGTGGCGAAACGACATACTTTGCCAGGTATTGTGCCAGCCCTTGTCCGCCGGGTGGTACTTCTCCGGGCTGAAGGTAAGCAACAAAGCCCTTGGGATAATCTGTCCAGGCCTGGTCGATATCTTTTTCAATGGCAGGATTGGACACTTTTTCCCTCAGCATATTCAAAAGATGATACTGCCATTTTTTGTGCATGATGTCGTATGGGATATACGAAACCGATTGCCATTGGCTGTTTTTGTCAAGTCCACCGGCGGTCATGAGGATATGAAGATGGGGGTTGTAATGTCCGGAACGTCCTGCGGTTTGCAGGACGATAATGTTTCCGACGTCGAGCTTACTGCCGCTGCAGGTGTTGAGAATATCTTTGAGACAGGCATTACCTGTTTTCATGAAGGGGCTGAGCAATGCAGGATCACGATAAAACCAGATACGCAGGAACTCAGGCATGGTCAGTACGACATGTCGATAAGTTACGCCGGGCAGAAGCCGCCTGCCGATGAATTCTGCCCATCGGTCGGTATAGACCTTGGCACAGGAAAGACAAAAGCAGGATTTGCAGGTAAAGGCAACGCGGCGTATTTCTCCACAATGGCAGCATCGGTATTGGACAAAGCCCATTTTCTTAGGATCACCGCAGTCGAGCATTTTCTGAATGGTGTCATTGTAATCCGGACTATCAAAGCGTGTATGGGCCTGCTTAAACGCATCCCAGTGGTGGTAAAAAATCTGCTTAAATGTGTTTTTGTCAATGCCTTCCATGGCTATTCTTTACGAACAACCATACTCGAATTGACAAAATAGGTCGAGGAAAGAAGTAAAATGTGTTATGCGGAAAGATCAAAAAGTCCCCGGCGAAGCCGGGATAAGTTCTTCGATGCGTTATGAGATACCCAAGGCATAAATTGCCGTCCCGATCTGAAAGCATCGGGACTTCGCTCCTCCTAAGAAAATGAAGCGTTTTGATCGTGCGAGAGGTAGGAGATTGCCGTCCGCCGGTGGCGGACCTACGGCTCCTTCGCAATGACAATTGTTGGCGTTTCTTTTGCATACTTCCTGAGAATCCGGTCAGGTGCTCGCAATGACGCCCGATCAAGTCTGCCCCGAAGACGTAGGGCGACCACTGCAAAATACACTGTAATCAGAAGACCTCCATCCAGTTATCCCAAAGTTCGTTGCCCGCATTGCTCACTGGCTGGCGGACATGCTTTCGAGGAATTCGGCGTTGTCGGGGTATTTTTTGAGGAGCTTGAACAAGGATTCCACTGCGCCTCTGGTGCTGTAGCTGGAGAGTACGCGTCGCAGCGTTGCCAGACCCTGGGTATGCTCCAGGCTGTAAAGTATTGCTTCCTTTCGCGTTCCACTTGCCGGGATATCGATGGCGGGGAAGATTCGGGCCTCGGCCAGATTCCTATCGAGAACGAGCTCGCTGTTGCCGGTTCCCTTGAACTCTTCGAAGATTAGCTGGTCCATTCGCGAGCCGGTATGGGTCAGACAGGTTGCGATGATGGTGACTGAGCCTCCGTTCTCGATGTTGCGCGCCAGGCCGAACAGGCGACGGGGCACTTCGAGTATGCCGGCTTCGAGTCCTCCGCTCATAGTGTGGCCTCGTCGGCCGTTCCCTCCCTTTCTTCTGTTATTGAAGGCCCTCCCGAGACGGGTCAGGCTGTCGATCATCAAGACGATCTCTCTGCCGCATTCGAGTTCGCTTTGCACATGCGCGAGTATCAACTCTGCGAGTTCTGCGTGTTCGTCGGCGGTGTGGTCGCTGGTGCTGGCGACAATCTCGGCTCCCTCGGTGGCCCTTTTGAATTGGGTGACTTCCTCCGGCCGCTCATCCGCCAAGAGCACGATTATGCGGCTTTCGGGCGAGCATTGCCGAATGGCGCGAACGGTCTGTTCGAGCAAAACCGTCTTTCCGGCCTTTGGGGGCGAGACGATGAGTTGTCGCGTACCTTTGCCTATCGGCGCGATCAGATCGACTATGCGCATGCTCTCCTCGCCTGAAGCGCCCAGATCAAATCGTTCACAGGGATCTATCGCCACGAGATCGGCAAAGTGGGGGCGCTCGCTGAATACCTCGGGCGAAGTGCCTCCCAGCGACTCGATAGAGACCAATCTGGTTCGTCCGTTTTTCCGCTCGGTTGTTCCTGTAACGGCGGCGCCTTCCGCCAGGCCGTGTCGGCGAACGAGATCCTTCTGGACCAGCACCTCGAACCGCCCCGGACGATACGACTTCTGATCGGTTCTAACTGCAAGCCGTTGCTTAGCTACAGATTTCAGTATTCCAGTAATCGTCTCGGCCATCGAAATCTACCGCGGAAACCCCACAAAGATAGTTGGTGATCAAGTAAACACTCGTATCAAAACATTATATTGACCGTCCCCGCAACGTTTGTCAAGGGTTATTAAACAAAATGCAGCACATTTTCTTGAGCCCTCCACCCGTCAACCTTGCACGGCTATCAGCAAATAGAGGCAACTACCCATTCCATTTTGGAGTTTCGTTGAGTCATTGCTGAAAAACCGCGCAGAACACCCTCATTGCACCTCTATGCACATCTTTCGTCCCCAAACGGGTAATCGCGTCGTCATAGGCGTTGAAATCGAACGGCATATTGTGCTATCATGCAAGCCGTTGCGTGTAGGATTACTGTTAATGAGCTTGTAAGAAAACGGCGTCTTAGAACACAAAGGAGATATTTGAAATGTACAGAGCTACTTATGTCGCAAAGATGATTCTTTCACTGGCGGTTTGTGCAGCTTGTTACTCTCAGAACCTCAAGGACGATGGTATAAGGCCCTATTCTGAGAACCCGCGATACTGGCAATATCACAGCAAGCCGGTATTCTTGTTGGGCGCCAGTGATGACGACAATCTTTTCCAGTGGCCTTCGCCGGACCTGGAGCATCACCTCGATGCGATGAAGGCCGTGGGGGCCAATTACGTCCGCAACACAATGAGCGACCGCAAGGACAAGGGATTCGAATTGTACCCCTTCAAGCGGCGAGACGACGGCAAATATGATCTTGACCAATGGAATGACGCCTACTGGAAACGTTTCGACCGCTTTCTCGCTGAAACGGCCAAAAGAGATATCATCATTCAGATCGAGCTGTGGGATCGGTTCGACTATTCCAGGAACAACTGGCCGGGCCATCCTTACAACCCGAAGAACAACGTCAATTACACGACCAAGGACAGCACCCTAACTGCGGACTATCCGGATCACCCGGCCCGCAACAGGCAGCCGTTCTTCTTCACCACGCCGAAGCAGCGAAACATCACGACCGTGCTACGATACCAGAAACGCTTTGTCGAGAAGATGCTATCGTACGCCCTCAAATATGATCATGTGCTCTACTGCATGGACAACGAAACATCCGGCGAGGAGCAGTGGGCGGTTTACTGGTCACAACTCATTCTGGATCAGGCGAAGGCAAAGGGCAAGAAGGTGTACGTCACGGAGATGTGGGATGATTGGGACCTCAAGGCCGCAAGACATAAACGCACTTTTGATCATCCGCAGCGCTATGCCTTTTGCGATGTATCCCAAAATAATCAGAAGAAAGGTCAGGAGCATTGGAACAACTTTCAGTGGACGCTGCGATATACCGCCAAGAGGCCCCGGCCGCTGAATACCGTTAAGACCTACGGCGCCGACGGCGGAAGACACGGCAATACCAGAGACGGGATCGAACGCTGGTGGCGCCATGTCATCGGAGGCGCCGCTTCAGCTCGCTTCCATCGCCCCAGCTCCGGCCTGGGTCTCTCGGAGCTTTCGATAGCTTCGGTAAAGGCGGCCCGTAAACTCGAATTGGTAATGAGACTTTGGGATATCGAGCCGGCCAATGAGCTGCTGACCGACAGAGAAGATGACGAGGCATATCTGGCCTGCAATCCCGGCAAGGCTTACGCCCTCTACTTTACCAACGGCGGCGAGGTCGGCCTCGACCTGCGCAAAGCTCCCAGGCGTTACCTGCTGCGATGGATCGATATTCGCACCGGCCGGTCCAAAGGCGAGCAGCAAATAAACGGCCAGAGAATCGTAACGATCAAGGCTCCCGCCAAAGGTCATTGGCTCGCCGTGATTGTCGCACGATAGCGAAATGAGAAAATGTATATTAAGAATAGGTGCAGGAGGATCAATTGTAAAGGAGAGGACAGAGATTTGTGGTGAATGTGAAGTTTCTTGTAGGAAGCTGATTAGGAGTACGACATGTCAAAACTGCTCAGATGTGGACTAATCGCCGTCGCGGTTATACTCATAGCGTCTGCAACGGCCGTTGCGCTGTCAATTGATACGGTTATGGTTCCGATGCGGGATGGGACCAGGCTCTCGACGTCGGTGGCTGTGCCCTCCGGGGACGGTCCCTGGCCGGCGATCTTGATCAGAACGCCTTATGGCAAACAAGGCATGGCCGGCGCCGCCGCGATGGCCGTCCAGAACGGATATGCCAGCGTGGTTCAGGATTTTCGCGGCAGATTCGACTCTGAAGGCGTTGATTACATGGTCTTCGTGCATGGCGGCTGGGGCGAGAACCAGGATGGCTACGATACGGTCGAATGGATTGCCTCGCAGAAGTGGTCCAACGGCAAGGTCGGGGCGTTCGGCATTAGCGGGCCCGGCATCGCTCTTAACATGATGGCCCCGAGCCGGCCTCCGCATCTGAAGTGCATGTTCGTATCGGTGGCCTTCTCCAGTATGTACCACCAGGCAACTTATCAGGGCGGCGCCTTCCGCAAGGCGCTGATCGAGAACTGGCTTAACGGCAACAAGTTTCACCCGCGCAACCTCGAAATAATTCGCGAACACCCCGACTACGACGATTTCTGGCGCGGCATAAATCCGGAAGAGGTGATGCATCGCGTCAATGTGCCGGTCATGTACGTCGGCGGATGGTACGATATCTTCAGCGCAGGGACCATTAACAGCTTCGGGATAGTCCAGCACAAGGGCGATGCCGGGGCTCGCGGCAAGTGCCGTCTTGTTATGGAGGCCTACGGGCACGGCAGCAGCAACGAGCTATCCTTTCCCAACGCAGGCTCGCCCGCCACGGCCAACGCCTTCAAATGGTTCGATGCCTGGCTTAAAAACGACGGCAAAGGGGCCGACAAGATCCCTACCGTTCACTATTACGTCATGGGCGACCCCGACGATAAGAGCAGCCCGGGCAACCAATGGCGGACGGCCGAGGACTGGCCGATCCGGGCAAAGCCTCGACCTTTCTATTTCCACGCCGCCGGCACGCTCGGCCGCAAGCCTGAACCAAAAAGGAATGCTTCCCTGTCATACGAATATGACCCGAAGAATCCCGTCCCGACTATTGGCGGGGCGAACCTGACCATTTCAAAAGGCCCCCGCGACCAGCGGCCTATCGGGCAGCGCGACGACGCACTGGTCTTCACCTCCGAGAAACTCGATGAGCACCTCGAAATCACCGGCAGCGTCAAGGTCAAGCTCTGGGCCTGTTCGAGCGCGACCGATACCGATTTTACCGCCAAGCTCTCCGACGTGTATCCGGACGGCCGCGACATGCTGGTCCTCGACGGCATTATCCGCGCCAGGCACCGCGATTCAATGGAGACCAGCGAACTCATGAAGCCGAGGAAGATATACGAATTTGAGATCGACCTGTGGTCCACATCCCTTGTATTCAGTCCGGGGCACCGCATCCGCGTGGCCATCTCATCGAGCAACGCACCCCGGTTCGAGCCCAATCCAAATACGGGCAAACCCTCCGGCGCAGACGACGAGACAATAGTAGCAACCAATCGGATATACCTCGACAGCAAGCGCCCCTCGCACATCCTTCTGCCGGTCGGATCTCTACAAGAATCGCGTTAACAGCAAAGCGTATCAGGCTGTCACCTTGTTCTCGCCTAGCACTTTCCGGACAATCGTGGATATTTGCTCCCTGCCGAGGGGCTTCGTGATGAACTCCTTGATTCCTATGATTAGTATATCGTGTCGAACCGGGCAGCAGGACTGCTGAAGAAGGCAATGCGCGGCAAAATCTTTGCTGAGAAGCGGATGGTGTGCAATACAGGCGCACAGGCCGGCTTTTATAGGTTGTTCCGCGGCGGCTTCAACGGGCGTAGCCTTCTATCGGACTAAGTTTCTCAGTCTCCGGAGTCAATCGAAACAGGCTTCCGGCGGGTCGAGATTACACTGCAGCCACACCTTGCCGATTTCGGCCAGATCTTTCAAGTCCACCTTGCAGTCGTCATTAAGGTCGGCCTTGATCGGGGGATTGCATTCTGCTTCAGGAAGGATCGTAAACTCTATGCTGCCTTTCATCGCGTGCGCCCAGAAGCCCTGCAGGCCGCTGCCGTGAAAGGATTCTTCGGTCAGCAGCGCATCACATGCATAGTCGCCCGGCAGCAGCCCGACGCCGTCCTTCGGCAGACGCTCCCATTCCCCGAACACGCCGACCGTATTCTCGCCGTAATCCGTGTCGTATTGCGTATGGACCGACGGATCGACATCGAATGTGTGCGAGGCAACCGGGCCGTCATTTGAGCCTGGACTTCGCTGCGACGTCTTCCACAGGACGTGATAGCAGTTGTCAACTGTGTAGTCGAACGTTGCGTTGCCGTTCTCGTCGGTGATGAAGTAGTTGAACACTCGGTAAGCGCTGTACTTGTACCTTAGTCCGGTAGGGCTGCCGCCAACCGGGTCGGCAAGGTCACGCCGGGCGTAATAGACAATATCATTCGGATTCGGCGATGAGCCGTCGCCCTTGTCATTAAGGTTCCATCCCGTGGTCCAAGATGAGCCCAGCCACTCTTGCTCCCACCATCGCCCGTTAAGTCCGATCAGTTGGTTACTGCCGTAGTTCGTATCGCCGTATTGATGCGTCGGCTCGCCCAGCAACTTGAACTGATAGGCGAAGTTGGGATTGAGATTTGTGGCGGTCAGTGTGCCGGTGAGTTCGCGTCCGACCGTGTTGTAAGTAACCACCACGTTGGCGTCGTCATAAGAATAACCGGCCTGATAGGCTGCGTTGTACGCCTGCTCCGCCACGTCGAGCCATCTATAAGCGCTGTTGGGGCCGTAGTTCTCCATTTTCACCGTCTCCACCGCAACCGATCCTATATGCAGCGTGACTTCTTCGCCCTCCATAACGCTGTCGTGGGCCTCCACTACGACGCCGACTTTCACCATTCGAGTAATATCCGGCGCCGTGGTCAAATCGACTACAAGCCTGGTCCCCTCTCCTTGGTTGAGCGTCACCGTTGCGGAATCCGTCTGCGTCTCCGTCCAGCCGACCGCAGTGCCTGTTACGCAGAATGCACGCACATCAATCGGACCGGCGCCGCTTCTATACCACAGCGGTATTTCACAGGAATCGAACCCTGTAGCGTCCATGTGCAGAGCCTTGCCCCATTGCGTGACAAGTCCCAAGCCGCTCGTCGGACCCTGGCCCAGCCAGTCGGCGCCGTCCGGCTTCCAGACCTCCAGCCCGGCCACCGAATTATCCACAGGGTTAGCCACTGCGTCAACCAGATGGTAATAGACATCCACGCCTGGACCGCCTACATTACGAGTTCCCGTCATCTGCCCGTCGAATAGCTCACCGGCCTCCGTAGAACCGGGATGCCGATTGATACCCTCGGCATCGACAAACGCCGCTATGAAATCATCATTCCATTTCCACACGCTCGCATCCGTAACGGCGACGGCGCCGAACACCAAACCGGCAAAGGCAACAAAGCTTAATACTGTTCTCATCACTTCCTCTACAGATGAAAAACCCTTCCTTGACGCGTGCACTTCCAATACCAGAGCGATTGCTCGCATGGTAAACCTCTATTATAACAGACGTTGGCGCCTGATGCAAGCAAAAACACGCCGCCGCGCCCGCCGCTCGCCGGGGGTGTGGCCAGATTTTCCGGCAGGTGATTGGGGTATTCGTCAATCCTCGATCATAAGGCACACCACAGCCGCTATCGTCATTGCGAGGCCCCCTTGGGGGCCGTGGCAATCTCTTGCTTTCGAGTCCGCCTCCGGCGGAAGATTGCCGTCCGCCGGTGGCGGACCTACGGCTCCTTCGCAATGACGTAAAAACTAGGGACAGCCACCTATTAAAATTAAAAAACCCCGCCGCAGGCGGATTTACATAACCTACCCTTTTCTCTGTGCCCTCTGTGCCCCTCTGTGCCCCTCTGTGGCAAAAACATCCGCGTCAATCCGAGAAATCCGCGATCTACTCCCTTTCATGCAAATCCGTAATACAATCTTTCAACTTCTTGTTTTTTATGCGTGTTTTTCTAAAACAACTTTCATAACTTTTTTTTCTTTAAGGCGTTATATCTTTTCACTATGCCTTTAAACTTTTGCTTTTTTGTCTTTCTAATCCGCGTTTTCAGCGTAATCAGTGATTATATTTTTTGTTTTTCTTCGTGTCCTTTGTGCCTTCGTGGTTCAAATTTTCTTTTGGTTGCGGCTCTGTTGCTCCAACCACGCCATCAAGTCCTATTTGACCATTTGAATTTCGGATTTGTCCCGCCAGAGATCCCATGGTGGATTTCGGATTTGCCCCTACCCTCAATCCAGCCGAACACCCTTCTGCTCCAGCCAGTCCTTCAAATCACCCATCTCGTTATTGAATATCTCGTTGTCGTAGTCTTCTTCTAATTTCTGGATATTCCCCGCCAGTTCAGGCTGCTCTTGAACAACCTCGCTCAGCTTCCTCTCGAACTCCTCGCTGACAGCGCTCATATCGTCAAGGTCCACTCGAAGCCCCAGCATCCCCACCAGCCGCCGAGCCACCGCCTCGATGCACTTCGGATTGCTCCCCTGCACATAAGCCGGTACGGTGGCGACCAGGCTGATCATTCCCAAGTCATAGTTACTGCAGTTCACCGTCAAATACGTCACAATACTCGCCGGACCCTCGTAGTTCGTATAATTCACCCCATAGTGGCCAAATGCGTCCTTAAGCCGTTCGCTGGAGGCCGAGCAGAACAGCCGAGGCTCGCGAGTATGCGGAACCAGCCCGGATACACTGCCGATGAAGTATATCATCTTAACGCCGAATTCACTGCAAAGCGAAAAGATACACTCGCCGAACTCCTCCCAATTCAGATTCGGCTCCTTGCCTAAGAACAGAATCAGGTCCCCTTTCTCGCTCGCATAAAACGCATCGCGTGGCGCCTCGTAGGACATTATCAGCCCATCCTCGATCTTCGTGTGAGGCCGAAACATCGCTGTCATTTCCATCATACCCGGAAAGCTGTAGATATAAAAACCCTCAGGATCGATCTCGGCGAACTTCCGCGCCTCCAGTTTCTCGATAAGACACTTAACAGTCCCCGTAGAAACATCCCCACCGTCCATCCAACCGGAAAAACCCAACAGCAGTCGCGGACTCTTGAACTTCGGCCTGTCGTAAATTTTCAGCTTTTTCGATGCCATCATTATCCTTAATCATCCTTGTCGGCTGATAATCCCCGCCATTTTACCTTTTCCTCACACTTTAAGCCAACTAAATCCAACGCACTCCAGAAAACGCTTCGTTCCCAACGCCCCCACACACAAAACTCACCCGCTTCACGCTTGACCTAAAGGCCAATTTCAGCTATCATATAGCATGAGATTCACCTGCAATATGTTTGGAGTCCGCAATGGGTCGGATGAAAAGCACCGCTCAGCCCTGCTCTGGACCTGATTCATGTCCAACCCGGAAATAACCCCCGCCCTCGAAGCAATAGGCCGAACCGTCCCCAAATCCAGATAGCCGCAGACGGAATAACAAGACCACTCGGCTACTTCAAAAACGAAATCAAAGCAGCCCAGGCATACGACCGCACCGCAAAAATATACCACAAAGAGTTCGCCGCATTGAATTTCCCCGACTCGAAACGCTAAATCACCTGCCAACTGGCAATCGTCTCTCACCATTCGATCCTTGCCTACTTTTCAAGTAGGTCGCAGCGAAACTTCCCCCACAGACTCATACGAAAATTGTAAGTCGCCGCCTACAGACGATCTCCCCTCAGAGCATAGCGTATGATCGCCTCGTCCCATTCTTGCAGGTCGCCCGATACTCCTGTTGAGTAGCAACAAACCCTGTCAAAACAGTGTGGGGATAGGGGCTTCTCTTTGAGAAGCTTTTGAGGAAGGTTGTTCGGATATAACGTGTTTCACATTATTTCCACGCGTGACGAGGGTCATTCTATCCCGGTTGAGGGAGTACGTTGCAGTCTCACTCTTAGCAAGCGACCTTAGAATGCGCGTCCATCCTTCTTCTCCGGTTGGTCCAAGCGCCTGCTGGAGGGACCGCAACCATACCGCCACGCGATGGAAACGCATTGCGCTGCTATACTCACTGTGCAGCTTGTATGCCCGCAAGTATGCTTGGTCAATAAGAGAGGCTAATCCAAATGTATCCTTCCCGCTTCTGCCAAACGCAACGGGAGGCAAAAGCTTCTCCAACTCTTTCCAAAGTGCTACTTTGTCGGACTTCTTGACGCCGTCTTCACGACCATCACACAGCGCATCGAAATACGGTTTTGTGAATATCTTTTCGTAAGCCTTCAGCGATAACGGAGAGAGAATGCTTGTTGCCTTTTCGGCAACCGTTCTTAATCGCACCGTCTCCCCGACATCGAGAACGTGTTCCTTAAGAATCTCTGACAAGACGCTCAGAAGCTCACCTTTGGCCTGGAGGGAAATCCGGTGAATCGACTCGCCGAAATAGAGAGGACTTATCTCAAAACCTATGAAGTGTCGTCCGCGTGCTTTCGCAACCTTGCAGACCGTGCCGCTGCCTGAGAAGGGGTCGAGCACCAAGTCATCTTGATTCGTCGTGGCTAACACAATTCTGTCGGATATTTCTTCCGGGAATACTGCGATATGTGACGTTTGGTCGTTGCTGCCAAAGGCTACGCGGTCCACTTCCCAAACGTTGCCCGGGTTGCGGCCGAACAGGTTGTTTCGAGAGTCATGGAATTTGGTCGCCTCGCGCACGCCGAACACATCAAAGCGTGCCTTTTCCGCTCCCCGCCCGGGCTTAACCCACCAGAGAATTGTCTCGTGCTTGTTCGTAAACTTCGACTTGAACGCCATCCCTCCCCAGTATCGCCATATAATGCGATCCTTCAAACGAAAACCTAACTCTCGGAACAAATCGAACGTAAGGTGGTCTAACGGTGCTATATATTCTTTCCCTTCTGCCGTATAGCCTGTTTGCCAGAAAAACGCCCCTCCAGGAATGAGAACCCTCATACATTCCGAGAGGACCTTGCGCACGAAATCGAGATAATCTCCCTTATCGAGTTTGTCTTCATACCCTTTGTAAGCCCTTTCGATGTTGTAGGGCGGACTCGTGTGTATTGTTCGAACAGAGCTATCCGCTACCTGTGCGAATAGGTCCAGGCAATCGCCTAATAAGATTTCGTCCACAATCTCCGCCTTGGCCATTCGTCTATTCTCTTGTTTCAGCAACTTGTCTCAAATGCAGAAATACTTCTTTTAATTCATGCCTAACAGCGCTTTCTGGCTCATTGAGTACCAATTGTTGATATTCGTCTATAAAGCGGCGACGCAGTCGATGAAAAAAATGCAGAAAATGTCGCAAGAAACCAATGCAATCTAAAATAGCAATCTCGCGCTGTCCAAGTTTTTCATACCTGCTTTTTGCATACTCAAAAATATTTTCATCGATTTCATCTGTGGTTATGAATATGTAATTGCCGATTGATTCCCCACCATTTGCGATTTTTTGAACTGCTCGATCAATATCCTCTCGTAACACTTTCTTCCTTTTCATTTCATAAACAGTCCCCACGTTCTCATCGTTGATCAGGCACACTTCAACATCACCCATACTCCCGGTTTGTTCGTCAGCAGCATTGTGAGAAAGAAGGGGGCGGATTCTTTCTCCAATTCTATCTTTCGCAGCATTATATGCCGCGGCAACGATCAGAACCGGCAATCGGCTACTATATTTGCATGATAAATGTTGCTCAATCAAACTTATTGTTTCTTCTGAAGATAATAGAACTTCTGCGGAATGGTCCTTCAACTCTTCCAACTTTCTTCCCAGGGACTCCTTCTTGGTGTCCCGAATTACAATTAGCCTATGCATAATTTCAACCAGTAACTCCCTTGGGTCAATTTCGCCATCTTGCACACAGTGCAAAAGCGATATCGCGTCAGCATATACCTTCCGGGGCCGACCTACGATTTCCAAGTGCATTGAAAGCGGGCTGTCAATGTTTCGCAATGCGGGCGTCAGAAATGCCGTTGTAGGATTGCATGGAAGATCCTCATCAGTAATGAAGTGTGATATATACCTCTCATCATAAGTGCGGCCAGAGAAGCAATCATTAGTTCCAATCTCAGTGTAGGGTTCAGTAACATCGACTTCCGGTTTGTGTACCTTTGCCAATAAGCAAGCCATCAATAAGCGAATGCCAGCGCGATTGCTGCTGCATTCGCAAACATATTCTATTTTCCCCAGAGCCTCCGCAGTGGCTTGTATTTGCCTGTAATTCTCAGACATGGCGCAAGAGAATAATTCCGATAAAATATTCCGTGGATCAGGCATTAGCGAGTATCTCCAAACAAGGACCCGCTATCGGAACATTTCTTCGGGTCATAGTTCGTCCATAAAACCTCAACGCGTTTTCCTTTCGTCGCATGATTGGTTTTCGCAGGCGCGACACACTTTGACCACTTAGGTTTATGGTACAGCTTATCCATTAAGTCACACTGATAATTTGAAATGGCCACTCTCCCCTTCGCTGCGTTCAGTACATCTGCCAAGTTGCAATGATCCTTATCAGTCATTTCGTTGCCATAAGCGTTCTTGTCCCCACGCGTCTCATGTATATAGGGAGGGTCGCAGTAAAATAGAGTCTCGTCGGAATCATATAATGCAATTACATCAACTGCGGGTCTGTTCTCAAACTGAACCCGCAATAAGCGTTCTGCAATCCAAGGGAGATGCTCAACGGATCCCAACCATCTGCTAACAACACCACTCATGCCGGCGCGACTAGTATTCTTGCAATTTGCCCAACGCCCGATAGAGGCTTTTTGAGCTAATCCTGTCCTTACCTGTCTTGCTCGAACAAAAAATCGGCGAGCGCGTTCTATGTCCGGAAGGTTTGGATCCAAATTACAGGCTAGTGCAAATTCCTCGCGTGAGAAGGGCGTCAGCAATACAGCCTGAATCACTTTCTCTTTTTTATCTCGTAGTACACGAAAGAAATTTACTACTTCTCCATCTAAATCATTATATGTCTCAATCGGTGACGGGGCACGATTCAACAATACAGCAGCAGAACCTGCAAACGGTTCACAATAATGCTTGGAAGAAGGCAATAACGGCAACAACCAATCAAGATGAGAAAACTTTCCACCATACCAACCAAACGCAATTATTTTCTTAGGTTGACGAAGAGTGCCAATTGGCGGAGGTACTCGTTTGCCATTGTTTCTTATGTAAGTCTTAGTAGTCATTGAAATCCCAGCTATTAGGGGCAGTCACCGATTTCTACGGCCTCAATAGCTGGCTGTCCCGTAGTTCTCGAAGGCCTTCTTGATCACCTCAATGCCCTTGTTGTGGCAGTTTATCATGACGTCTGTCCTTGACAGTGGTCGCCCCTTATTACCTGCCTATGAATTATACTCTATAGTCCGTAAATCGCAAGCCCAAAATGTGTCGAGTTACGTAGGATGGGCTTTAGCCCATACAGTCACTACGACCGAGGACATACGCAATACGACATACCAATCACGCCCTTATAATATCCGTAATCTTCATCAGTCGGGAAATATTATCCCTCTCGGCCTCGGCCAATTTATCGAAGATGTAGCGGATAGTCTCTTTCAGTTCGGGAATGACTACATGCTCCAAGACGTTGACCCTCCGCCGCGTCATTGCAAGCTCGACGGCTAACAATCGGGCCTGCTTTTCCTTCTCGGCTAATTCGACCAAATGATCGAACGCCCTCTCTAAAGCCAATAGCGCCACGTCCATCTCTCCCGACGTCGTCGAATACCCGTAGCAGATAATCTCGCCTGAAATCTCCTTGGCCAAGTGTGGGACCTTGACGTTCATAATATTGGCCAGCGTTACAGTCAGGCTGAACTTCTTCGTCGGCACTTCGAGCGCCGCCTTCGTATGCTCGGGCTCGACCACCGCACGAGCCAGCATAAACCGCCGACAAGTCTCCAGCAATGCGGCCTCGACCTTCTTGCGCAAAGGCTTGATATCCCGGGCGATCTGAATCAACTGCCGCGAAATCTCATCCCTCTTCTCGCTGAGCAGACGATGCCCCCGCCCGGCAAGCGAAACCCGCTTGCGCAGCCGCAACAATTCCATTCGTGTCGCATTTACATTAGCCAGCATAATCTTTACAAATCCGAAATCCGAATATCGAAATCCGAAACAAATTCGAAATTCGAATATCCAATGTTCAAAACGCTATTCAGTCTTACGCACAATCGAGCCAAAGATATTCATGAGTTCCGTCGCTTCTTGTTCCAGTTCTTTTCGTTCTCTTTCAAGATCAGCGTCGGATTGGGTATCCACCAGTCTCAGCCAATACCTACTTTCCTTTGCCTCTTTACGACATATCTTAATCCTGAAGCGGAAGTCTTTCTTGCTTAGCGACTCATTCGCTTCGATATAGTTGGCGCCAACCGAACCGGATGCTCTGACAAGCTGTTTTCCGTCTTCAATGTTGGCGATAGTCTTAGCTAACTTATTAACAAAAGCTCTGACCCTTTGTGCAAAGGCAAATGTACGATCCTCCAAATCATATTGTTTCGCATTTTGCATTTTTGGTCATTTGTATTTGTTTCGTATTTCTTATTTCTTATTTCGTGCTTCACGATTTCGCTTTCCGAAATCGTGGCATGTATTTCTCTATCAGCTTGATATCGATTCGCTTTAATTCGACGTTATCGAACATACTGAGCAGTTCCCAGCCCAAATCGAGCGTCTGCTCAACCGTGCGATTCTCGTAATAATCCTGCCCGATATACCTGGCCTCGAACTCATTGGCGAATTTCATATAGTTCTTATCCTCATCGGAAAGCGCCGCCTCGCCCATAATGGTCGCCAGTTCCTGGCACTCTTTGCCTCTGGCATACGCCGCATAGAGTTGGTTGTAGAGGTCGGCATGGTCCTCGCGGGTCTTGCCCTCGCCGATACCCTTATCTTTGAGTCGCGAAAGGCTCGGGAGAACGTCCACCGGCGGCGCCACGCCCTTGCGGTGCAGCGACCGCGACAGGATAATCTGCCCCTCCGTAATATAGCCGGTCAGGTCGGGCACCGGATGGGTCTTATCGTCCTCTGGCATCGTCAGCACCGGAACCATCGTGATCGACCCCTTCTTGCCCTTAATCCGGCCGGAGCGTTCGTAAATCGTCGCCAAGTCCGTATAGAGATAGCCCGGATACCCGCGTCGGCCGGGGACCTCTTTCCGCGCTGCACTGATCTCGCGAAGCGCCTCGCAGTAGTTGGTCATATCGTTGAGAATCACCAGGACGTGCATATCCAAATCGAAAGCTAAATACTCCGCCGCCGCCAAGGCAAACCTCGGCGTCGCGATCCGCTCGATGGCCGGGTCGTTGGCCAGATTGACAAACATGACCGCCCGCTCGATAGCGCCGGTATTATGCAGATCGTCGATAAAGAACTGTGCCGCCTCGAACGTAATGCCCATCGCCGCAAAGACCACCGCAAACGCCTCGCCCTTGCCCAAAACCGATGCCTGCCTGGCAAGCTGAGCGGTCAGTTCATCGTGCGGCAGGCCGGCTCCGGAGAAAATCGGCAGCTTCTGACCGCGGACAAGCGGATTGAGCCCGTCGATGGTCGATACACCCGTCTGAATAAACTCGTTCGGATAATCGCGTGCAAACGGATTGATAGGCTGGCCGTTGATATCCAGACGCTTCTGCGGAATCAGCGCAGCTCCATCGTCCTTCGGCTCGCCTAATCCGCTGAAGACTCGCCCCAAAATATCCGGCGAGACCGCCAACTCCAACGGCTTGGCCAGGAACCGGGCCGTAGTCCGCTCGACGTCGATACCGCGCGTGCCCTCGAAGACCTGCACGAGCACCTTGTCGTTCTCGACCTGCAGAATCTGCCCGTGCCGAATCGAGCCGTCGCCAAGCTCGATATCCACGATATGCCCGTATTTCGCCTCGTCAACCATCTCAACAAGCATCAACGGGCCCTGAATTTCCGCAACTGTCTGGTATTCCTTAATAGATAGCATCACAAACCCTCAAAACTTTAGGCTCTTCAAACTTTAGTCACTTTAGGCACTCTAAACTTCAGGCACTTAACGCGCCTTAGTGGCAAAATCCGTCTCCGAAATCAACCAACCGCCGAACCCTGCAACTGTTTCATCTGTTCTTCGATAGTCTTTCTAATCTGCGTGATCTTACTAATCTCCTTCTCCGGAATATACTTCGCCCTGGCGATCTCTTCGCGCACACTCAGCTTAAATAGCTCCGACGTATCGACACCCGCCCCAATCGCCGCAAGCGACTGCTTATGGAAGTGCAGAACCATCTTGAGCATCTCGTACTGCTTTTGCATCGACGTATAAGTATCGATTTTGTGAAACGCATTCTGGTGCAGGAAGTCTTCCCGGATAGACCGCGACGTCTCCAGGGCAAGCCGGTCCTCCGGCGAAAGCGCCTCGGCCCCAACCAGCCGAACAATCTCAATCAACTCAGCCTCCTGCTCCAACAACCCCATAGCCTCAACAGTCATCCGCTCCATCTCGTCGCCCTGCTCTTTATCCTCAAAACACCCCTTCAAATACTGCTTATAAAAGCTGTATGAAGTTAACCAATCTATCGCCGGGAAGTGGCGTTGGTAGGCTAGTTCTCCTTTTAGTGACCAGAAGACTTTTACTACGTGTAGGGTGGCTTGTACTACTGAGTCTGAGAGGTCTCCGCCTGGCGGGCTTACGGCTCCGATTATTGAGAGGGCGCCTTCTCGTTCGGGGGCGCCTGTGCATTCTACTCTGCCTGCTCTTTCGTAGAATGCTGCGATTCTGGCGGCTAAATATGCGGGATAGCCTTCCTCTGCGGGCATTTCTTCAAGTCTTGTGGAGATTTCTCTCATTGCCTCGGCCCACCGGCTGGTGCTGTCGGCCATCAGTGCGACTGTGTAGCCCATATCTCGGAAGTATTCGGCTAATGTAATTCCGGTATAGACGGAGGCCTCTCTGGCTGCTACGGGCATATTTGAGGTATTGGCGATGAGGACGGACCGCATCATCAATGGCTCGCCGGAACGGGGGTCCTTTAGTTCGGGGAATTCCGTGAGGACGTCGGTCATTTCGTTTCCTCGCTCGCCGCATCCGACGTACACTACGACGTCTGCATCGACCCATTTTGCCAACTGGTGCTGAACGACGGTTTTCCCGGTTCCGAACGGGCCGGGCACGCATGCTGTTCCGCCCTTTGTGATTGGGAAGAATGTATCGATGACTCGCTGGCCTGTTACGAGGACTTCGTTGGGTGCGAGGCGTTTTTTGAGGTCGCGGGCGTTTCGGACGGGCCATTTCTGCATCATCCGGAGGGGGGTTTCGGCACCATCCTCGGCGATGCATAGGGCGACGGTATCGGTGACGGTGAAGTCGCCTTCGGCTATTTTTTTAATGGTTCCTGCGACTCCGGGGGGGACCATAATCTTGTGGAGCAGGAGAGTGGTCTCCCGGACCTCGCCTATGATATCTCCGGGTGCGACTTTTTGGCCATCGCCGACGGTGGGCTTGAAGTGCCACTTTTTTTCTCTGTTAAGTCCAGGCATCGCACTACCGCGGCTCATAAAAGCGCCTTCAGCCTCTACGAGCAAGTTCAACGGCCTTTGGATGCCGTCGTAGATGCTCTCTATCAGGCCGGGGCCTAATTCGACGCTCAGGGGGACCTCGGTGTCGATAACCGGCTCGCCGGGACCCATGCCGGTAGTCTCCTCGTACACCTGGATCGAGGCGTTATCGCCTCGCAATTCGACGATCTCGCCGATCAGGTTCATTTCGCCCACTCGCACGACGTCATACATTCGAGCGCCTGTCATGCCGTCGGCAACGACGACGGGGCCTGCTACTTTTACGATTTTTCCTTGCTTGCCTTCACTCATTATTGAAACCTTCTTATTTAAGCCACAGAGGCCACAGAGATCACAGAGATTTTACTTGGTACTCAAAGCGACCGATTCTATTTTTTGACACGGATTAACACAGATTAACACTGTACTTTAGTTCTTAATTTTTGCCACTAAGGAGTATTAAGTGACTAAAGTGCCTAAAGTTTATAGCGGCTTGTGATTCCTTAGTTGTCTTGCATTATGTTTATTCCTGTCGCCATTCTGAGTACTTCTCCGAGGGCTTGTGTTGCGAAGCCTTCTGATTCTGTTGTGAACGGGACTACTACTATGCATGGTGTGGGCGACTGCTGGTAGTCTGCGAATACCTCGTCCACTGCCGAGGCGATATTCTCAGCTACTACGACGAGGGCATAGCCCTGGTCGGCGACCTGCTTTGCGGATTCGGCCATCTGCTCGGGGGTCTCGCCGACTGCGAAGGTATCGACTCCGAGGGCCGAGAACGGCATTACAAAATCAGCGTTGCCTATTATTGCTACTTTGCCTTGCATAATTCGTACTTCGTATATCGTATGTAGTATGTCGTATTGCGTTAGGGCTATCCCCAGGCTTCGCCCTTCGACTTCGCTCAGGACAATCTTGAGGCTGCCACCCGGTCGCAGCATTTGTGGTGTAACTCGCCTTCGGCGAGGCTATGTTCAGTAGATTCCTCGACTGCGCTGCGCTCGGAATGACGGTTTGGTTTCATTGTTATAAGGCCCCCCCCCCCAATAAATTGGGGGGCTAAATATGGATTCCTGCTTTCGCAGGAATGACAAGGTGTCAATTACCGTATCAGAGAGTAATATAATCAGTTTTCTGTTCACGAGATTCTGTCCAGGATTAGTTTTGTGTCGAGGGAGTTTTTCTTTGCCGTTAGTATCAATCTTACTGTTCTTATTTCGATTTCTTTTCTCAGGAGGTATGCGATTATCGGCTGGGGGCCGGCTGTTATTTGTACTGTTGATTTTAGGAATCCGGCTAAATGCTCTTCGCACTGTTGCTCGAGCTTTAGGAAAGATTTGTTCGACGCCAAGTAGGCCGCTCCAGCCTCGACGATTCGCTGATACGGGCTTACAAAGAACAGTGGCGCCAGTGCCTCATAGCCGAGGTCGAGGGCGTGTCGGAATCGCTCTGTCTCGACGAATCCGCCTTCGAGGAATACTTTGCGGTCCTCGGATTCTGTGAGCTTTAGGCGGAACATGGTTCGGATATTCGTCAGATCGATCTGCATTCTGAAGAGGCCGGTTAGAAAGGCGCTATTGAGATCCCGGGCGGTGGCGAGATTGTGGGCGGCTTGGGCTGCATCGATTGCGTAGTCTATCTGTCGGACGTCTTTCTTCTGATAGTATGCCAGGACGGCGTCGTCGATGGCCTGCTGCATGTAAGGCGGAAAGAGCTGGTAATTCTCGGCCTCGAACACTTCTTCGAAGATGTCCGGGGAAACGGCGCCTTGATCGCTGTAGTCCCTTCCTATCGGCTTATCTGTGAGGGTTCTTCGCAGTGCGAGGCGTAGATTTGCATAGTCGTCGCGCGCCTTGAAGAGGCCCACAATTGGTTCATCGAGCATCATTGCTGCGAAGAATTCTCTGACGTCGGTCCTTTTTTGATGCAGAGTGTGCTCTACTTCGGTGAAGTTCTTGGGGCCTGGGAGGGCATATTCTGTGCCGCTGAGGAGGTCGGCGGCCTGGTCGAAGGTCTCTGAATTTGCCATATCGAGCAAGACCGCGCGGCTTAGCATCGCCATCTCAAGTGCTCGGACCTCGGCGGTTGCGAAGGCATATCGCCAATCCTCGGTGCCGATGTCCGGGTAGGTGAAGTAGTCTGTAATTGTTTGTTGTGCAGTTTGCGTCATTACTATTCCGTGGGTATCACTGATTCGCCCGGCAGATGCGGCCATGAGCCATCCCCAAGCCCTGCGGGCTTGAGGCTGCCACCCATACTGGGTAGATGAAGTAGTCTGTTATTGCTTGTTGTGCAGCTTGCGCCATTTAGTCTCGCAGCAAATGGAGTTTTTGCGAATTAGCCAAAGATTTCCGCTGCTAATTTTATTTCGAGGTCTTTTCCGGCCTGGTCGAGGAGTACGTCTATGGAGACATTTGTTTTAATCTTGCCTCGCTTTAGAATGAATCCTCCTTTGATATCCTGGTTTTCTCCAGCCAATCTGAGATTTCCCTGAAAGCCGGGGCCCAGTTTGCGATTGACCTCTTTCATAAACTCCAGGTCAATTCTGGTTTCGTTTTTATCGACTACGACCTCTTCATCGCCCGTCTCAACGGCCTCGAGCATTAGTCTTGTCATTAGCTTGCGGTATTCTTCGTCGGGGAGGTTTTGGATTTGGCCTCGTGCGTTGTCAAAGACTTGATCGAGTATCTTGCGTTTCTCCGCGAGGTACTCTTTTGCGATTTCCATTCTCCCGCCAGCCAAGATATGCGATTTTTCGTCCTGTGCGGCTTCTTTCGCGATGGCAACGGTCTGCTCTTTGTATTCGGCGAGCCCGGCGTCGTGGTTGGCCTGCTCGGAGTCGAGTTTTTCTTTTGCCTGGTCGGCTGTCTTCTTTGCCTGCGCATTGGCATCGGATAGTATTTTGTCTATTACCTGTTCAGCTTCCATGGTTTCGTATCTCGCGAAGCGTATTGCGTATTTCGTTAAGCCATCCCCCCCTTGGGGGAGGCTGCCACCCTGTTGATATCTTGTTGCTTATTAGGCGCCTGCGATTTCGGGCCAGGCTATACCTTTTAGTAGAATGAACATTGTTACGAGTAGTCCGAGCACTGCATATACCTCTACCATAACTGCATAGACGACTCCCGCCTTGAATGCCATTTCGGGTCTCTTTGCGGCCATGAGGATACCGGCCGAGCAAACTTTGCCCTGGTGAATGGCGCTCATCAGGCCTGCGAACGCTATTGGCAGACAGGCCGCGAGAACCTGCAACCCAAGAGTCGCATCAACCGTAATCGCTCCGCCCTCACCGAAGAAGTTGAGATTGAGCATGACGAGAAACGCGGCCAGGAATCCGTAGAAGCCCTGCGTGCCGGGAAGCACCACCATTATAAACATCTGGCCGTATCTTTCGGGTTTTTCGCTGAGGACTCCCGCGGCGCTTCGACCGGCAATTCCTATTCCAATGGCCGAACCGATTCCGGCCAACATGGCGGCCAATCCTGCGCCAAGCAAAGCTAAGGTCAATCCATAATCCATCTCTAACCTGCCTTTCTTACTGTTATCCAGCTAACAATTAGTGTTCGACTTTACCGATATAAATGTGTTTATACTGTTTGCTTAGCGGCTCGAATGCCCTTCCGCCGCCAGCGAGGAACTTCGGGAAGAACTCGACATACTGCAATCTCAAGGTATGCACGAAAGCGCTGAGTCCCGAGAGGACAAGGTTGAATCCGTGGCCTCCGACGAGGATTGCGATCGTCAATACGAAGCCTATTCCGTAGGGGATATCCGCGGCTATTGTGGCTATTACGTTAACGGCCATGGCGAGTCCCGCGGTTACCATTCCGAGCGCCATGAGTCGCAGATAGCTTAGGACATCTCCCATATAGAATATTGCGCTGAAGAGGTTATATGCTCCCATACCAAGGCGACCTCCCCATCCTCCCTCTCGATGGCTAAACAGGAGGATCATTGCGGCTGGGAGCAATGCGAGCTTTCCGAAGATGCCTGCGATATGGGCGTAATTTCCTCCCTGCATTGCTGCGTATGCGACAATTGAATTTAGCATGACGAGCCATGCCAACTGGTCTATTATCGCTGCGACGTAGTCCTTCTGCTTTAGATTGTGTCCGAATGCTATGGCCAGGCCGACCATTATCTGGAAGTATCCGAGTGCCAATGAGAGGTAGAAGAAGTGCATTGGCTTTTCGAGGGGATCGAACCACATCACGCCGTTTCGCAGGACGGCAAACTGGGAAGGCAAATATTCGTGAGCGTTTCCGAACCAGCCGCCTGTTAAGGCCCCGGCGACAACCGTGAGGACCGAGCATATACCGAGCATCCACATGAGTTTGGTGTCGCCCTGCATCTTTTTTATGAAGAGTGCAATGAGGGCTATCATAACAAGGCCGTAGCCGGCGTCGGTCAGACAGAGGGCGAAGAAGAGGGCGAAGAACGGCGCGAGAAATGCCGTCGGGTCAACTTCAAAATGCTGGGGCATGCCATAGAGACGGGTAACCACCTCGAAGGGCTTGATAAAACTCTTGTTTTCTATTTCGACGGGGACCTGATCGTCTTGGGTAGGCTCGATGCCTGCGAGGTTCGATGCGCCGAAGTCGGCGACTATTTTTTCGAGCCTGGCATAATCTTTTTTCCTGACCCAACCTTCGAGAAGGACTGTTTTCTCTGTTGCCGGGGCTGCATCTCTGGCCTGCTCTCTTGTTAGGAGGTTGTTATAATGGTCGAAGAGAATTTTCAAGTTCAGGAACTGATCGCTTAGTGCTGCGGCCTCGGCATCCTTCTCGGCCAATTGCTTGTGGGCGACAGCCAATTCCGCCCTTTGTTCTGTAATTATTACTTCGACTTTTCCGTTCATGCCCTCGAAGCTCACTGCGTCGAACTCGGCCGAGCGAAGGGCCTTGCTGACCTCGTCGGCAACCTCGTTGAGGCTCACGACAAGGCAGGCGTACTTGCTGCCCATCGAGCCAACCGTTTGGAGGGCTCCGCCAAGGGCGCCTATCTTTTCGAGCGTCTCTGCGAAATGCTGAATCGGTATGAGTCCTGTGCGGCAGGAGACGCAGTTGAGTTTGCCCATCTCTTCTACGGGGGTCTCGAGTTTCACCCAGGGCCCGAAGGTCTCGATAATCGCTTCGAGCCTTTCGATTTCTGCCTTGATCTTCTCGGTCGCATTCTCAATCGATTCGCAACGATCGACAACTTCGAGAATGTTCTTGTTTGAGACCGTCTCTTGATATTCCGGTTCGTTTATGACTGCCTTTGGGGTCAGGGCGGCGGCAATACCTTTCGGGGCGGGGGCGTAGGTCTTGAGAAAGGCAATACTCTTTTCGAGGCGAGTTAGAAGCAGGTCGATGTCTTTGGGCCTTGGCGGGGCAGTCTCGATATCTCCCAACTCTTTGGTCACTGCGGCCTCTTCGGCGTTTAGTATCTGGCAAATGCCGGCGTGCTGGAGTGCTTCGAGAAGGTCCGAGGCTTGCGAGTGATGAGTCGCGATAATTATTTTCGCCATTTGGGCGATGGCCATAATCAACCCTTCAGGTAGGCTACTACTTTCTCAACGGCGGCGGCCATCTTGGTCTTTGTCTGGTCTTGGAGTTGCTGTTTCTGACCCTGCGAATCCGCTTTAAGCTTTGCGACCTCCGCCTGGCCTTGCGACCTTGCCTTTGCGACGGCGGAATCGACGGCTTTTCTTCTCTCCTGCTCGGCTGCGGCCATCGCCTCCCGGCGCTTTTGCCGGCCTTGTTCGGCTTGGTTTATAGTATCGGCCTTTGCCTTGTCGATAATCTCCTGGGCCTCGGCCTCGGCCTGCTTTATCTTCTTTATCAGTTCCATTGCCACCTCGTACTACGGGTCTAACTTCACCTGTATAAAAGACGTTGAAGTTACAGTATCATGCCGCTGATGACAACAAAATAGCTGCGAGAATTGTGTTTTTCTTGGTCAGAGAAGTTTATCCACCTTAACAGCAAGCTGTTTGACGTGGTCCAGGGACTCGGCGAAGGCGTCGCGTTCGGAATCGTTTAATGCCAATTTGATGACCTTCTCGACGCCGTTTTCGCCGAGAATCGCAGGCACGCCGACGAAATGGCTGGCTGCGTCGTATTCGGCATCGCAATAGGCACAGCATGAAATGAGTGTTTTCTTGTCTTTCAATATCGCCTCGGCCATTTTGACGGCGCCTGCAGCGGGTGCGTAGTATGCGCTGTATCCGAGTAGATTTACGATTTCTATGCCGCCTTTTCGGGTTCGCTCGATTATTTCGGCGATTTTATCGGGCGAGAGGAGTTCTGTGACCGGAATTCCGCCTACGCATGTAAAGCGGGGGAGTGGGACCATGTCGTCTCCGTGTCCGCCCATCAGGACGCATTTAATTTCATCGGCGCCGACGCCGAACTCGCAGGCGAGGAAGTAGCTGAACCTTGCGGAGTCGAGCGCGCCGGCCATGCCCATTACTTTGTTGGGGTCGAAGCCGGTTACTTTCGCGGCGGTATGGACCATCGCATCGAGCGGATTGCAGACTACAATTACGATGCTGTGGGGCGAGTGCTTGGCCGTTTGCTCGCTGACACTCTTGACGATTTCGACGTTTTTGGCGAGCAGGTCGTCTCGGCTCATACCGGGCTTGCGGGGGAAACCGCTGGTTATGATCACGATGTCGCTGTCGGCGGTCTGCCGCCAGTCGCAGGTGCCGGTTATGCCAGGACTCGAAAGCTGGATCGGGCTTGCCTGGGCGATATCGAGGGCCTTGCCGGCAGCGAGGCCTTCGACGATGTCGATGAGGACGATGTCGCCGAGGCCTTTTGTTGCTGCAATGTGGGCGGTTGTGGCGCCGACGTTGCCTGCGCCGACTACTGTTATCTTGTTCTTTGCCATGCTGCTTGCCTCATTAGCTCAAATTGGACGAATATCTTCTTCGACAGTAATTCCGACTGAAGCATTACAATTATTAAAAGGAACCCGCCAATAAATTGGAGGGCTAAATAGTTCGCCTGTGGGGGTGGGTGATTAGTCGGTTCCTATCTGGTCGCTTACGCTCGCGGCTTGTTAGTTTGCAGTCGGTCTGAGTTGTTTATCCTGGAGTATCAATTCGGATTTATTCGCCATTCGAGTATTCCGGCGGAGAAATCCGGTTGTAGTTGGAGTTCGATTCGTATGGAGGTTGTTTCGACGGGGTCGAAGGTTACTTTGTTGAACTTGTCTTTTTCGACGCCATAGGGTGTGGCGTTGGCGACGGGTTTGAAGTCGTCGGCGGTTTTGTAGAGGAGTCGCCAGAAGGCGGGGACTCGGCATCCTCCTGCGCCGGTATCGTCGAAGAAATAGACATCAACACTTGCGACTTTTTGCGGTTTGTCGAAATCGTACCGGACCCATTCGGTGCTGCCCTTATGGTCCCAGAAGGTCAGGCGGGGTATTGAGGAGTCGTTGGAGTTTTTCGGGAGGAGCTTGTCGCTGCATGCGTTGGGGGTGTCGGCGCCCCAGCAGTGGGAGACCTTGGTGGGGATCGGCTTGGCGGGCTTGGGCGGGGCGGTCCATTGATGGGCGTCGGGGTCGGCGCCTATCGTTGGGAATGCGGAGATTCGCAGTCGAGCGCAGCCCATGGGGATCAGGCTTACCTTTTCTATCGGTTCATCGGACTTTGCGGGACTGGGCTGGAGCTTGCCGACGAGGCCCAAGTTGTCCTTTTGCCACTGGGGGATTTTTTTGGCTTTGGCCCACATCATTACGGGGGCGGTTTCAGATCTGAAGGGCTGATCGTCTGCGGGCCAGGCGCTTTTGACAAACTCGAAAGAGGAAGCCGGGTTGCGCTGGTCGAGGACGAGGCCGTAATTCCAGGGGCTGGTCGGATGTATCTCCCATGCGGGCCAGTCGTCTGTTCCTCCCTGGCGTATGTATTCTTCGCCGATCTTGAGCGAATACGTCAGCGGGCCTCGATCTACTGATACGCTGTTTTTGTTCTTCGTCCACTTTCGCAGAGATATTTGCATCGGGAGGATTAGCCTGACCTTGTCGCCGTTTTTCCACTTACGCTCGATCATTATGTATGATCGCGGGCGGGTGCGTATTGGGGCCAGTTCGCCGTTTATCTCCACCTTGGCGCTTTTGCACCAGTTCGGGACGCGGAGATAGAGGTGGAATGTTACCGGTTCGGCGGTTTTGACTTCGAGATCGATTGTGTCATCGAAGGGGTAGCGGGTGTCTTCGAGGATTGTGACTTCCTGGCCGTCGGCTACTTTTGCGGTTACTTTGGATGGGGCGTACATTACTGCGGCTAATCCGTTGGCGGGTGTTGCAAGCCAAAGGTGCTCGGCGTAGTAGGGCCAGCCGTGGCCTGTGTTGTGCTGGCAGCATCTGTGAATGTGGGGGTTGAATAGGAGCATTGGTCCGCCGTTTTGGAGGCCTGGGGATTTGCTGCGGCTGTCGCAGAGTATCATGTTGGGTGCGGTTAGATAGTGCAGGGCCTTCATGTCGGGGGTGAAGGCTGCGGGGAGGGAGTTGAATGTTACGTCCTCACATCTGTCGGCCCACTTTGGGTCGCCTGTGATGGTGAGGAGTATCTCATTGGAGAGCATCTCCTCGACCATTCCGCAGGTTTCGACCGCCTGGCGGGGTCCTGTGAAGCCCGGTCGGCAGTTCTCGTCTCCGCCGAACATTCCTCCCGGGACTTGGCCGTACATGTCGCGGATCTTTTGCCAGTTTCTCTCGGCGGCGTATAGGTGGTTTGGGTCTCTTGACTGCATGTAGTATGTTGCGGGCTGGCCGAAGCCCTGGCCCATATTCACGTTGTGCCAGTTTATTACGTCCTTTTCCCATTTTGCTGTTCTGCGGTGTACCTTTTTGGCCAGTTCCAGCAGGAAAGTATCGCCGGTGCGGTTGTAGAGCCAATATACGCTGAAGAGGAGGTCGCCGCCCCTCATCTTTGGCCAATATCCGACGAGGAATCTATCTTCGGGGACGGTCGAGAGGTATTTCATGTAGTTTGTCATCAGGTTTATTACGCGGTCGTCGCCGGTGAAGGAATAATAGTCCTGTAGGCAGAAGAGCATAATCATGTTTGGCCAGAGGTCTTCCCTGCCCTGGAGGCGGGTTGCTGCTCCTTTTCTTCCTTTATCCGGTCCGAACCAGCCGTCTTCTTTCTGGCTTTTTATGGCTGCTTCGATCCATATCTTGGATTCGGCGATCATTCTTTCGTCGCGGAGGATATAGCCGCAGTTGCTGAAACCTTTTAGCCAGTATGGGGGCTCTTCCCAGCCGTGGCTGCCCTCGCCGGCTTCGCTGAGCCATGCATTGCCTTCCTTTACGAGGAAACGGCTAATCTCGGTGAGGTGGCCGTGGAATCCGTCGGCCTGGAGTCTTAGCTGCCTGCGGACCCAGCCTTTGGGCTCGACGGCGCCGACGGGGAGCTTGATGAAGGGGCTGGGCGTTAAGGGCGGGCGGTTGCCGACGTAATGGTCGTTGGCTTGGGCGGTGCTCGGCTTATCTACAATTGAAATATCGGTGTTGGTCAGTGCGCTATACGGCTTGGCGCAGCCGAGGGAGATGAGGGAGACTGTGAGCAATGCGGTGAATATTAGATGTTTGTACATGATCGACTCCTTACAAGGATTTGGAAGAAACTCGACCCGCCGCAGCGGATGCAAGCAAATCCGAAGCACTAAATCCTAAACAATATCAAAATTCAAATTTTCAGATGACCAAAACAGGCGGCAGCATGGGCTGAAGCCCATGCTACTGGTCTTGGATTCCTGCTCCGCCACGGGCGGATGTTCCATTCCGCAGGAATGACGGGTTGATTATACGGGAAAATTGGCTGGGGGCAAATGTGAAATGTTTTTGTGGGCCAGGAAGATGCTAAGGCGCCAAGAGAAACTTGCCACCCGCCTGCGGCGGGCCTTCGGCCAGGGCACAGAGAATGCAGAGGAAGAAGAGGGTATCGGGTAATCAGTGTATCAGTGGGCGGATATCAGGGCGCCAGGAGATCGGGAGGCGGGCATTGCGGCCGATGAAGCGGGATGCAGGCAAGGGATGAGGCGTTTTCTTGTTGGCGCTTGGCTGATTAGGCTGTATATTACGGTTAAGGTTGTGTTTGGCGAGTTTATGTCCGCCTCGGGCGGATATAATTATCGTTGGCCATAATTCGAGTCGGATAAGATATGAACAGACTCTGTATCTTCGTTGGCATGATAGTCTTTGGTTGGATTGGATGGTGGATAGGAGCCAGATTTGGATTCATGACCGGCTTCGTGGTTAGCAGCATCGGCAGTATAGTCGGAGTCTACGTAGGCTGGCGTATCAACCGCGATTACCTAAGCTGAAGTTCCGTTGAATCATCGAGGAACCGCCAATCGGTCAGCACCACGGAAAATATTGGACGAGTATTGAAGAAGTAACGGGAATTTCTTATAATGAAGAAAGAAGTTTGTTCCCCACCAAAAGCGTATAAAACTGTATAAGCATTGTTGGGAGTAAGGAGATTTATGAGCGGCAACCAATCCGTTAAGTGTCCTCATTGTAAAGAATCAGTAGATATTTCAGAAGCTCAGTCAAATCATCGCCTTCTGCTTGTAGCGATAATTTGCATCATTTTCGCAGGAGCAATAGGATTTGGGCTTGGTGCAGTATTGAATCGAACGAACAAACAGAAAATAGAAGAGGCTAACACAAAAATAGCACGACTTAGAAATGAGGTTGAGCAGCTCCGAACACAAAAACAACAACTGGAAATAGAAGTACGAAAAAAATGGGTAGCAAGGCAAAATGCCGACCTGGAAAAAAGGAAAGAACAAGAGAATGCCGACTTTGAAAAAAGAAAAAAAGAACAAGAGAGAGGAAATGCAAGAGTTGATTGGAGGAAACTCGGTTTTGATAACTTTGTCCGGCAGATTCCAAATAAAGGGGAGGTCAAACGGTTGGACGAACCAGTTCTGGGGAGCTATGGTGTTTTGGTTGGACCTCTTACTCGTGTGATGCAGGTAATTGGGGATGATGAAGTGATTGTTACAACTCCGTTTTTAGATACAACGGGAGGAAGCTCATTGAATCAAGCTCAAACGAATTATTTGCTAAATGAAATTTTGGAGAAAGGATTTGCCTATACTGAAACACTAAATAGTTTGCAGAAGGAAATACTACACTTGAATCCTTCTTTAAGCTACAAGCAATTTTTTTTAAAGGGCTTTCCTACACGAGGGATGGTTAATAACGAATTGTGGTGGTCTAAGGGCCAAGCCAGGGGTAATCCCGAAATAGCTATAATCGACACTTATACCTATATGACAACAAGCGGTGGAACAAATACAGTTCCTTTAGCAATACCATTAAATTTCATTAGGGAAGGTCTGACCGAAATAGAATTCAAGCAACTTCTTAAATAGGGTTGAGAGAAACATGGCAGGAAATGTAGTATTTGAAGACACGAAAGCAGGAAATAAGTTTCCAAGAGCCAAAATAGGTTTGCTTGAGGAGCGATACTGGCGAGCACCTCTGAAAAAATACCCCATAGAACTCCTATGCGTGATAAGAAAACAACTGCTAAGTGTGGTTCCTCGATTGACTGAAAAATTCAATCCTACAACGCCCGGTCTGCGATACTTTGGTTACAAAATCAGAAATAGAGATGCAGCAAAAAATGACTTCTCAAAATGTTCTTATGGTTCGGACAAGGCTTATATTTATATACAGAAGAAAAACCTACATATCGACTTGGATATAGACAAGAAGTTTAAACAAGAACTAATAAAAGCGGGTTACGAAGTCAGGTATTCAAATAACTATCAGGACCAAAGAGGCTGGCTTACCGGCTGGTATGTGCCACATTCGACAAAAAACATAAAGAAGGTAATGAAGTGGCTTCTGATGGCATTTAACCGGTAACATTAGGCACTCATACACATATAGTCGATAGTCCCGGCGCACCGGGATAGTCACAGCATAACCAGTCAATCCAGCCGATCGCTTACAGCGGCGGCCGATTTCTGTCGTTCCGGTGGATCATGAGCAACTTGTGCCATGTGTAGAAGCCTCAACGAACTGGTAGGCGAGCACTTCGCGGGCTTAAAACACTATTTTTAAGTCAAAAACAGCTATCCGCCTATTTACAACAAGGCATTGTAAGCCTACATCGTGGCAAAGTAAGCGTGACCTGAGGCAGATGAAGCGTAATAAAGGGGAGGTGAAGTGTTATCTGCGAAAGATGAAGCGTGATATGCGACGGATGAAGCCCACAGGATGGCTTGCGCCACGTTATCTGTCACAGATGAAGGGCACTGGGCGCTTGCAGGGCAGAGCATTCCGGTGAATTCCGGGACGGGTCGGGGCATTTATCGAGGGGGACCGCCAAAATGGATTTGGGGGCTTGCGGTTTTGGGTTGTTGGTTTGCGGTCTGAATATCGAATAACGATAAAGGACATCGGGACAGGCAGCGAACGACGAAGTGGTTGTGGTGTGCGGTGCATACCCTGCCCGACTTCTGCATTGATTGTGGGCCATCCCCAAGCTTCGTTTGAGGCTGCCACCCGGTCGGACAAATCGGACGAGGCGGACGGATCGGAAGCCGAGGGCAAGATGCCCTCGGTACGCGCGGGCGGGACGCCCGCGACACATTATTAGGAACTCATGCGGACTGCCTTATAGGCAGGTAAGATGTGGGCGGCTCGCAATGACGGTGGTGGTGGGTGCGCAGTAGTGCAATGACGGTTTACTTTGCGAAGAGGCGGAGCATGGCGACGCCGTGGCGGGGGACGTTGGCCTCAAAACTGTCCTCGAATACGCCGATATCCTTCTGTCGCCAGAGGTCCCGCACCCGCCGCGGACCTCCGGGCCAGGTTGTGCGCATCGGGGAAGCGACCTCGTCGAGATTGAAGAGCCCGATGGCGAGCGAGCCGTCTTCCATCGGTTTGGAGAGGATTAAGGCCTGGTCGGTCTGGACAATCGGTTTGGCCTGGCGTCCGAGGGGGTCCTGGTCAACTTCGATTACCTCGGCGTTGCAAAGGATGCTCAGCGTAAATTCGTCCAGGCCTGCCATGTCGCCGGAATAGAACAGGGGGGCTGCCATCAAGCACCACATTGCCATATAGCTGTATTGCTCGTTCGGGGTGAGCTTGGTCGGGTGCGCGGGCTCGTCGATGTTGTGCGCGTTGCCTACGGAGCCGATAAGGATATAGTCCGGGTCGTTCCAGGCGCCCGGCTTTGCATACTCGTGATGTCGAGCGTTGCTCATGCCGATATGGTAGAACCCGGGCAGATTCGTTCCGGCCTCCAAGCCGAGGTCGCCGGTTGTTCGCCAGCACTGCCCGCCGACCTCTGCGCCCCATTTCCATACCTCGCCCATCCCGTACTGGCACAGGTTGAGGACAATGTCACGGTCGAGCGTCTTGAGTATTTCGCCCATCTTGATATACGGTTTTTGAAGCTCCGCCAGGCTGTTATCCTTTGCAATGCGTCCGTAGGAGCACCAGTCGTACTTGAGAAAATCGAAGCCCCACTCGGCGAATGTCTCGGCGTCTTGGCGTTCGTGCTCATACGCACCGACAAACCCGGCGCAGGTCAGGGGCCCGGGCGAGGTGTAAAGGCCAGCCTTTAGGCCCTTGCTGTGGATGTAGTCGGTGAGGGCGTTCATATCTGGGAATCTGGCGTTTGTGTTTATCGTTCCGTCGGGGCGTCGGTTGGGGCCGCGAAGCTCCGGGTCATTCGAGCCGGGCTTGATCATCCAGCAGTCGTCGATGTTGACGTACCGGTATCCGTAGTCGGCCATGCCGGAAGAGATCATCACATCGGCAGCCTGGCGAAGATGGCGGTCGGTAATCCTGTTGTACCAGGTGTACCAGTGGTTCCAGCCCATCGGCGGGGTCAGGGCGAGGGTATCGCCGACGACAATCGTGAAACTGCGCTTCGCGATTCCGCGGGCGTTCGATGCGGTCAATGTTAGCTTGTACGGGCGGGGCTTCTTCGGCGTCGTTCCGGTGATGATTCCGGTCGCCTTGTCCAGGTTAAGGTCTCGTGGCAGTTTCTTGGCGCCGAATTCGATCGGCCTTTGGCCGGTGCAGGGAATGCGGTAGATAAAGGGCCTGCCCGGACGAGCGCCGTAAACGCCGGGCCCGTTAATCCGAGGCGCCGGACCGGGCTTGGGTGTTAGGATGACCTTTTCTTCCTTGATTACCGGCTGATCGACGGCCCTGGGTCTTTCGCCGGCGACGTCGAATTTGGCCTCAGCCCAGTCGGCGTGGTCGTAGCCGACTCCGTCTGGGCCGCCGGTGACTACCAGCATCATCGTCTTGACGCCTGCAAGGTCAACGCTCACCTGCCTGGCCTGCTCGCCCGCCTTTACCATGCCGCTGGTCCACAGGAGCCTGCCGTCTGCGTATATGCGAAACTCGATGCTCCCGATATTGCCGGCGACCTCGTCATCGACGCCGACAAACGCGCTGAAGCTCTTCGAGCCGCCTGCAAGGTCGATATACATCATGCTGCCGGCGTGCGTTCCGACGCCCCAATCGAATTTCCGTCCGGCTATGCTCAGGGTGTTATTCTGCACCGATTTATCAACGACGGGCTTGCCCCAGCCGGCCGTCATCTTGGTCAAGTCCAACTCGCCGAGCCGAAGCGTCTGCGCTGCAAAGACCGCGCCCGGCGGCGAAAATGCCAAAACAATCGCGGTCAATACCGACAGCTCTACGACTCGTCTAATTCCGTTTGCCCTGTTCATATTCATAAGCTCCTACTGCAAGGAACACCTTGTTACGATTCTTAACGGACATTGTATTATAACACCCCCCCCGACCTTCAAATAGAACGATTTCATAATCATGGCCTTCCTTTGCGATTCGCGATCCTGATTCATCCGGCCAGTTCATCATACACTCGTTCAGCCCGGTTGGTTGCGAGTTGGTGGTCTCGTGTCCTACCATCCCCAAGCTGCGCTTGAGGCTGCCACCCGGTCGCTTACGCTCCCGGCTCTGCCGGGCGGCAAGCGGATTCGTGTTTATAAGTCGGGGTTTTTTAATCGGCAGCCTGCGAGCCAGTGTTGGGCTAATGTCAGCACGTCGAGCATGTTAATCTGGTCGTCGTCGAATAAGTCCGCTCCGCCGCATTGGCCGCAGTCTGTTGCTCCCCAGTAAAGGGCTAAGGCTGCGAAATCGCTCCAGTCCACGTCGTGGTCGTTATCTATATCGCCGGGGATGATGGTCTGATAGAGATGGACGTTGCCGTCGCTTGCGCCTATCATTACGTCCGGGTAGCCGTCGGCGATCCAGTCGCAGACGAAGGGTCGCGAGCGGGGCAAGCCGGCCAAGTCAATTGCGACGCCATCGGATTCAACGAATTCGTAGCCTGCGAAGCTGGGGTCGCTGTCTGTTCCGGCATTGCTGTAGAACAAGAGTTGGCCGTTGGTATTGCCTGTTAGAATGTCCTTTTTGCCGTCGTTGTTCCAATCGACCACGCAAGGTGTTGCTCGGGATCCCACATCTATATTTGTCTTCGAGCCGGTGGGTCCGACTTTCAAGAAGGTTCCAGGGTCGAAGTTGGGGTCGTTATCGCTTCCGAGATTCAAGAAGATTTTCATCGTGCCATCGGCCTGGCCTACGAGGAGATCCTTTTTAGCATCTTCGTCCCAATAGACTACGCGGGGGAAACAGCCCAGACATCCGTCGCCGGGACAGGTCAAATCGCTGCCGTCAGCGAGCTTAGCGTAGGAAAAGGTGTCGAACTGGGGCTGGCACGCCGTGCCTGTGTTGATATATACGCGAACCTTCCCAGAGTAGCTGCTGCTGCCCTCGCCGACGATGAGGTCGTCGAGACCGTCGTTATCCCAGTCCACGAACGATGGGACGGAGTAGCCGAGGACGCCGATATCGGCGTCGCCGGCCTGGACGAACTCTTCGGGCGCGAGTCTGAGGAGCAGATCTGCGGCATGTGCTTTGGCGGCAATCGCCGCGCCCACACAAAAGATTATTACAAGAAGCGCACGTTTCATCTCACATCCTCCCGTATATTAACGGCTAATCGCCGCTTAAATAACGAATTCCTTTTGGCCCGGAAGGCCCCCGGACAAAAGCAGAAGCGGACCTTCTCGCCGCCATCCCTGAGCACCTAATAGTTTAAGCTATTTAGGCGGTAAGAGTCAAGCGAAAAGGTCCTCCTTTGCTGCCAATACTGCCGATAAACCTGCAGTAGAAACCGGGGGAAAACGTTTGTTGCGATTTTGCTTGACAAATTGCGGCGCATTTGGGATAATAAGTTGTGATGAAGCTAACGACCTGAAAAGCGGGGTGCAGGCAAATGCAACTGGTCGTGCGACAAAACGGCGGCAACGCCAACAGGCTGCGGTTCATGACAGGGCCGGTTCATCTCGGCAGAGGTGTCGAGAGCCAAGTGCTCCTGCCGGAGGCGAAGGTCTCCAGGCACCACGCGGTTCTCTTCACTACGCCCGAAGGCGACTGGGTACTCCAGGATCTCGATTCGGCGAACAAGACTTATCTGAACGATGTGGCAATTCACAAAGCGACAATCAAGACGGGCGACCGTATCCGAATCGCCGGTTTCACGATTGAAATCAACGTCGATTCCGAGGTCGAAGTGGACAAAGCCGCCGGGCCGGAAGATACGCTGACAGCGGCGCCGCGCAAGCTTCAGGTAATAACAAGAGATCTCAATGCAGGGCACGCACCCGACATAAAGATACCGGCCCAAAGGGCGAGGGATTTCCTGGGAGCCACAGAGGAGATATGCAAGACGAACGGCCTGGACGAGGTCCTGAAGATCCTTTTGAGGATTATGTTCAGGCAGTTCGATGCTTTGCACTGCTGGTGCGCCCTGAGGGATGAGCCCAAAGGACCGATGATCTCCCACACAGGCAGAACACTGAGCGGAGAAGAGCTTACGCTCGGCGAGATAATGCTGAAGGAGAAGATCAGCTACGCCATCGAGAACAATCTCTTTTTGCTCTTCCCATTGGTCTCTGCGGAGGGTCAAAGCGCCGGTATTCGCTCTGCCATGATTGCGCCTATCGTGGACCCGGACGGATGTTTCGGAGCGGTCTATGTGGACAACTCGTCCGGTTCGCCGGCCTACAGTCTGAGCGACCTCGACTACCTGATGCTGCTGGCGATACACACAGCGGCGATCGTAGAGAATTTCTAACTCGGATTTTTCACCGCCGAGTACGCAGAGAACGCAGAGATTTGTATTCACAGGCTCTAAGAAAACCTTATTGTCGTGTGTCTGGATTCCTGCTCCCCGATCGGGGGTCGAGGACAAGCTTCGCAGGAATGACAGCGGTCTATAACCGGCACTTTGTGCCTTAGGAGAGAATTGGGCTGCGCTATTGCATTGGCAGGCCGGCGAGGGAGATTGCTCTTATGGTAAATGGTAGGTTGTGCCTTTCGAGGCCCTCGAAGATGTGGACTACGATCCCGGCTTCGGCTGGGATTTCGCCGTCAACGAAGAATCTTACTGTCGCGGTATTGCCGTGAGAGACATATCCGTATTGCGTAATCCGGAGTCTTTGGCCGTTCTTGTCGTAGAGTTCGACGGATTCGACGGTTTCGTCGGGGACATTCAGAGTCAGTGCGACGACTGGGGCGTTGTTTTCGTAAGGGTCGATCTCGATCGAGCTGATCCTGGCGCCGAGTTGCGAAGCCTTGGCGCCGACTTTGAGAGCGACGAGTCCCAAATCAACATCTTTCGTGCCGCTGGCGGTGAAATACTCCAAGACCCCGGCCAACTCCTCCAAACCGAGAGCGCCCTGATCCGGCAAGAGCAGTTCGACATCAAAGATGGCGGTTTTGTAATCCTTTGACAGGCGGCCGAACCTGACCTTGCGGTCCCACTCATCTTCAGGCATGAGGCTCTTGCCGTTATTTGTGAGGGCCTTTTCAATCTGTCCGCCTGCGACCTTAACGGCAGGGGCGGGCAGATCGGCTATCAAGGACAATGTATAACCATCGCCCCGGCCCAACGGCAAGACGCCCAATTTCAAGTCGGAATAGCGGATGAGGCGGACACCGGCGACTCGCACCTTCCGGTCCGCAACCTGGGTCGGGGCGGCAGTGCTCGTGACCGAGGTCAATCCGCCGCCTCCAAACAGACTTGTGTCCGTCTCTATAACCGGGATTGTAACTTCCTTCGGCTGAACCTCAGCAACGGTAGTCCGAGGCAGGTTGCCGAAAGGCGAGGCGGTTATCTTCGCAATCTCGTCATCAGGCTCATCATCGGGGGTATCCGGAACGTCGGCCTGGGTAGTATCAACTTCCATAGTCATACTATCGCCGGGTCCCGCCCCAAGCGCAGCACCCATATTGAGTTGGCTAAGATAGGCTGCAATTTCAGCGACGTGCTCTTTCGGGAGTGCGATATCTGCGGCGAGCCGGCCGCTGTCAGCGGTGACGGCGTATGCAATTGCGCTTTTGCTCGGAGCGGTGGGCTGTGGAAGGTCTATGGGTATGCCCAAAAGGCCTACCATTTCGTTTAGCTTCATCAGGTCGTATTTTCCGACGACATCCGCCTGAGATGCCTTGGGAAGCAGTGCCTGCACAGTTGCCAGTTCAGCGCCCATTTGTGCGGGTGCTTTGGCCCCTATTGAATCGTATATCCCCTGCATGGCCGCCGAGCCGCGAACAAATGTCTGCGCCAAGTCCGTCCCCGGAATGGCCGAGACCCTCGCCATAATAGTAAAGACGTTGGGCTTGGGTTCCAACCCCAGCGTCACCGACATAACCGGGACGTTCTTGGCCATCGAGGCAATATCAAAGTTCATCATTCCGGGGGCGATTGGCATGGCCGTTGGGGCCGCGGGCATCGCTCCGGCTGCTCCCATCCGGGCGTCGGCAGCAGGGGCCATCGCTGAGGCCTTCCGGGCATCTACAAACACCCAAATCGGCGCGGCGGCCAGTTCGCTGTCTGCAATACCGGGAATTGTGGCGAGCACGGGCGAGCGTCCGGCCAAGATAGATGTTGCAACCGTAACCAACATATCGGCGTACTCGGCTCCGGTGACAAGGGCAAAGCCGCCGAGCCGCGTAGCGACCATGGGAGGCATCGGGGGCATTGTTCCCTGTGGCGTGATTTGAGAGAGTCCACGACCGTCGGGCTGGCTTACGTTCGGACTGGCTACAAAGGCATCGTAGGTCGTAACCGGAATAAGCACGCCGGTGAATACGCTGTCGTTGGGATCGGCGGCGCCGGGTATCGGCAACGCAAATGCGCCGAATGTCCCGCTCATGTTCACTCCGGCCAACTGCGGGTCGCCCAGAATACCGCCGAACTGCATCCGCACCAACATGGACAGGGCCATAGGGACGGGCGAGAGCCCCGCTATAAACTGGTCCATCTGGCTGATCGTGTAATCGAAATTGTTGATGCGCAGGCAGAAGATGCTGTCTGCCGGGACGACTCCGAGCAGATCCGGTCTCGCGGCGCCGGGGTTCGACTGCGGCCGAGCTTGAAAGGCGCCCCAGGCGGGGGCCAGGACAAAAGCAACCAACAATCCGGTCAAGACAACGTGTTTTAGTCTCAGCGTATTCACTTTTCGTACCCTCACAGATAAAAGGTCATTTTCCGGTTAAACGACTACTACGATAATATAACATCTGGCCGGGAATTGCAAGGCAAACCGGGCGATTCTCAGGGCAATCGCATTAAAAGTATATCGTTGTTTTTCGGGGATAAAACGCTGTTGACACACTTCCTTACGGTGGCAGCACTGTTGGGGTGGCAGTAAGGGCATGATAAAAAAATGGGAAAACTGTTGATATTTCCGGACGAATTTGGTAAAATGATGTCTTACGGGATTCGGAAATAGTAATAGGCGACCAGATGGTAAATCTCAGATCAACTGTGTTGTTGGCTGCGTTGGTTGCTATCGGCTCGTTTGCAGTGCCGATTCAGGCCAAGTATGGCGGGGGCGCCGGCGAGCCTAATGACCCATACCTGATCTATGACGCCAATCAACTTAACAGCATCGGGGTCGAGCCCAACGATTGGGACAGGTGCTTTCAACTGAGGTCTGATATCGATCTTGGAGACTATCAGGGCCAACAGTTCAATATCATAGGAGCAGGCTACAGCAATCCTTTCAGCGGCATCTTCGACGGCAACGACCATAAAATCTCGAATCTCAACTATTCATCAACGGCGACCCATTGCATCGGGCTGTTCGGGTCGGTCAGCGGAGAATACGCCGAAATCAAGAACCTGAGACTAATCGATCCCACTGTCGATGCCGGGATCGGCGATTGTGTCGGTTCCCTGGCGGGAAGGTTGTCAAACGGCACAGTTTCCAACTGCTCTGCTGAAGGGGGGAGCATTTCCGGATTCAACTATGTTGGCGGGCTGATAGGATGGGCTGGTTCCGGTACAGTAAGGGGCTGCTCTGCGAGCGGAAACGTCTTGGGATGCGACTTCGTCGGCGGACTCACCGGGTCCTGCACTGACGGGACAATCAAGGACTGCGATGCCGCAGGAGCGGTTGCCGGATACCGTTTTGTCGGCGGCCTGGCGGGGAGCGTCTCCGGCGCTGTTACGGAGTGCTATGCGACAGGTTCAGTTTGGGCAGAAAGTTATGCTGCAGGAGGTTTGATAGGAAATAGCGATGCCACAATCGAGAAGTGCTATGCGACCGGCCCCGTTGTCGGAGGCGAGTATGCGGGGGGACTGGTGGGGAATAATGACGGCCCTGTCACCAATTGCTACGCCGCCGGCGACGTATTAGCGGATGAGTACGTTGGTGGCCTGGTGGGGCGCAACAACGCGGTGGTTACTAACTGCTATTCGACGGGCGCAGTGTGGGCATCGAGTTTTTACGGCTTTGGCGGACTTGTGGGATACGGGTCGAGCAGCTATGTGGCGAATTCCTTCTGGGATACGGAAGCCAGCGGTTTGCTGACCAGTCGCGGAGGAACAGGTCAAGACACCGCCGCATTGCAGGCGCAGAGGACATTCACTGATTCCGGATGGGATTTCGTCGGCGAAGACGAGAACGGCTCCGAGGATATATGGAGACTCTGCAACCAGGGCAGGGAATACCCCAAGCTCGCCTGGCAGTATCTGGACGGAGATTTTTTGTGCCCCGATTACGTTGATTTTCTTGATTTCGCCTACCTCGGCCGTTGGTGGCTAAAGCCCGACCCATGCGCCGCCGATCTCACCGGTGACGGCGTTATCAATGCCGAAGACCTTGTTGTCGAGAGTCACAACTGGCTGATGGGAATGGCGCCCGGTCGGCCCGGCAATCCCGACCCGCCCAACTTCGCAAAGCAGGCCCCCTGGTACGCCGATCTGAGATGGAGCCCCGCCCCATTTGCCGAATCATACGATGTCTATTTCGGGCCTGCTAATCCGCCCGGGTTCATAAGAAACCAGGTGGCAACAAGATTCTCGCCCGGAATAATGGAATACCAAACCATGTACTATTGGCGCATAGAGAGTGTTAATACCTGGGGAAGAACCGCCGGTCCGCTCTGGACTTTTATAACGGCTTCGCCCGCACAGGCAACCAATCCGTATCCGTTCGACGGCCAGATGAATGTCAGCCCCAACACCGGCTTGAGATGGGATGCCGGTTCCGGAGCCGTATCGCACGACATCTACTTCGGAACGACAGACCCGCCGCCATTCCTGCGGAATCAGGCTGCTGCATCATTCTATCAGGATGGGCTGATTCCCGGGACCCGGCACTACTGGCGTATCGACGAGGTAAGCGCAGGAGGGACAACCACAGGGGTTGTGTGGAGTTTTACGCCAAACTACCTCCGGTAAGTGGCGGTGTTCGCCGAGACTATTTTTGAATTCGACTTCCTCGTAAGAAGATGCGCGGTTCTCTTGGTGCGAGGGGTGGGAGATTGCCGTCCGCCGGTGGCGGACCTACGGCTCCTTCGCAATGACAATTCTTCAGTTTCATTTTCTTTTGCGCGCCTGCTGACAATTCGGTGTGGCGCTCGCAGTGACTATATCCACAAGACCAAGTATAACGTGGTGGTAGGGAATTGCGGGCTACTTGTCGAATCTCCATAGGTCTATTGTTATGTCCTCTGCGGGTATCCATTCTGTGTGCCAATCGAGGAATAGGAAATTGCAGCCGTTTCTGTGGCGTTGGCGGGCGACTCGGCGTTCATCGGCATTGGACGAGTTTTGAGTATCCGAGTTGGGCAGATGGGCGGCGCTCCAGACATCGCATTTATTGTCGCCCGTGTCTCCTGCCTGGCGGATAATATCTCGCCACTGGCCGTCTTCGTTGTCGGCGAGATAGATCGTCTCGGCGAGGCGGGTGCAGTCGGTGAGCCTCGAAGGCTCCAGGACCTCGAAACCTACATCGTCCGAACTGTCCTTGAAGCCCCACCCGTTGACGACGAAGCAGACGGTCTGGTACTTATCGGGATAGCTGGGACATCGATATATATCCACGGAGCGATAGTCGCCGCTGGTTGCCTTCTGGGAGAGGTAGGGCATGAAAAGCTGATACCATGCCTGTCTGCTTCCGCCGCCAAGGCCGCGAGGGATAAACTGTTCCCACTCCTCGGCGTACATGTTGGCGGCAAGGCCTATCTGGCGCAGGTTGTTTTTGCAGATGACTTCCCTGGCCTGCTCGCGTGCCCTTCTCAGAGCGGGGACAAGCACCGCCATGAGCAGCGCGATAATCGCGATGACCACCAGAAGCTCTATCAGAGTAAATGCGCGTCTTCTATTTACCACCAACGCTCCCCTTCATAAGCGTTCGGAACATCAAAATCGCTATAATTAGTACTACAGCGCAACTTAGCACTGCAAAACCCGGTTTATTGTTAAAACCCGAAGCACGAAATCCGAAATCCGAAACAATATCAAATGTTCAAAATCCCAATTTTCAAAACAAAAGCACCGATTTGGCTTGGCATTGTCGTT
>JAUVXL010000339.1 GCA_030603595.1 Sedimentisphaerales bacterium
GAGTTGTGGCTTGCACTCAGGGGCGGATCAGTTACAATCAAGGATTAGCGGGCATCTGGCTTTGATGAGTTGTGGCTTGCACTCAGGGGCGGATCAGTTACAATCAAACGCCGTGCCAACAGGCTTTCCAACTGTTGTGGCTTGCACTCAGGGGCGGATCAGTTACAATAGGGCAGGGTCTCTGTGAATGCGGCCGGCAGTTGTGGCTTGCACTCAGGGGCGGATCAGTTACAATCGCAGGAACGGCCCCCAAGATCGAGGAGTGGTTGTGGCTTGCACTCAGGGGCGGATCAGTTACAATGCTCGACCTGGTCAAGGCGTGCAACGACGCGTTGTGGCTTGCACTCAGGGGCGGATCAGTTACAATGCCTCGCCCGCAAGTCCTTGTCTTTTAAGGGTTTGCGGGTGAAGTACGTCAAAATAATTCGAGCTGCTGGGGCTTTCGCGTGGGTGGTTTGCGCATTTTCCCCCAAAAAGTGTGCATCCGCTCGAACTGCTTATCCGTGATTGTAACCAGCCGAACCTCGCCGTCCGGCGGCAAAAAACTCTTGATCCGATTATAATGAACTGCTGCATTTTCCTCGCTCGAACAGTGCCTTACATACACAGAATATTGTAGCATACCGAACCCGTCTTTCAAGAGATTTTTCCGGAAATACGTATAGTCTTTTCGCGCCTGCTTCGTATCCGTCGGCAAGTCGAACATCGCAAATATCCACACCGCTCTATACCCGCTCAGAATCATAATTTGGGCAAATCCACGTTCTTCTGCTCCCCGGCGAAGCACCTCTGCAAGCTCGCCATCGTTCGATGCAGCCCAACCATCAAAGGCCCTTTATACCCCCCTATCCCCACCTCTTGATACAGCACCTCAAGCAACCGCGCCTTGATCCGCTGATCAATCTCAGCCGGAATCCCTTCGCTTTCGCATATCTCCAGAACCTTACTTTCAACAAAACCCCGAAAAGGCTCGACCATATCATCCGCCAAACAAAAAGCGTTATACCGATTCCGATGGTGAATCCCCAAAGAGGGAAGAAGCCCCGCAGAGCAAAGCGCCCGAGCAACCGCCGCACGCATAACCATATATCCGTAGTTGAGCAAATTGTTCGGAGCTGCCCCGTTCACATCACGACGAAAACGAACCTGCCCAAGCCGAACGCAATCAACCTCCTGTAAATAAGCACCCCAGAATCGCCTGCTCGCCTGAGCCTCGATATTTGCAGGATCACCCGAACGAACACGATCCCGCAAACCCATCAGACCCCTATAGACATCGCTGCCCTTCCCTACAACATTAGCCTGATGCCGAATCTTCGCACGAACAATCTCCTTCCATAGCCGTTTCTTAACCGGCTCTTTAACCGAAATCTGAACGCGAAAACGCTCCGACTGCAAACTGTTGCTCTCGATTGGAAGGAACATCCCCGCAGGATGATGATCCCCACCGCAGAGCACAACCGCCGCCCCCTTCGCTAAAAGCTCCGTGAATACGCAGTGAGTATAGCTCGTCCCCTGATGATCGACTAGCAACACCCCGATATCCTCGCACGGTATCCGGGCAACCTCCTCGGAAGGGCCCCCTCGGGCCTCCCCGCTCGACTTGATCACAAGCTGACCGTACCGAATCGACAAATGCCTCCGTGCAGAAGATATTTCAACAATACGCTTAATCATTCTCCATCCGCCTTCCCAACGTGTCGCGGGCGTCCCGCCCGCGCGTATCGAGGGCATCTTGCCCTCGGCCTTCAAGCCCATAACCCGTCTCATGGCCATCCCGCACGCACGTCGGTTGTGCCTTACCCGCAGCGCCCGATCACTTACAATAAATAATCAGTCCCGAACCAGTGCAGAAACTAATATCGGCAAAAACAAAACAAACCTTAACAACACAAACACCAAATCATCAATCATTCGCCAGTACTTTCACTTCGCCGAGAGGCGAGATTTTGACTTTTTCAGGAATCCCATCTTCAGTAAATACCATAGCTTGCCGTAAGTCATTCGGCACCAGACGAATATCTTCACGCAACTTTACGTCTTTTTTCCGACTGCTTGCAGAATTAGCGTCCGTATGCGGTGTAAAGTGAATTGCTTTGCTGCTGTCTGTTTTGAACACAACAAAATAGTTGCGTTCCTGCGTTTCAGGATGCCTCATGTGGACGATCTCACCCCTCGAAAGTGACATCACAAAACGACCGTCGTCGGTATCCTCCCGGTTGACTGGTGGAGGCGGAGACCACCCTTTCGGCTTTGGTTTCGGACGTTCTACTCTCACGCGTTTAGCCGCATCAAAGTTAGTAACCACATCACCAGACCACTTAACCTCCCCTTTTTTGTTCACTCTCTCTCGTATCTCTATGTGATGATTATTCTGTGTCTGATAGACCCTGAGCGATTTTCTCTTCGCTTCCGGGGTGCTGCTTTCATAGTCAAATCCTTTACGACGTATCGGTTTCACTCCTTCCAACTTCCAAAGCAATCTGACCTTCCTCACGGGCGTCCCGTTTATAATAAGCCCATTTTCCTTCAAGTATGCCTTTGCTTTCTCCATGTCTCCGAATTTCTTTTCTTTGAGCCAATCACGTATCTTATCTCTCAACTCTATATCTCTGACAATC
>JAUVXL010000328.1 GCA_030603595.1 Sedimentisphaerales bacterium
CGGAACAGGAACTTAGTAAAAGGTGCTTACAATGACAAACCAAAACCGAACACTTTCAATCCTTCTAACAACTCTGGCAATCGTAATATCCGCATTGTCCCAAACAGCCCTTGCCGAACTGGCGCGCGATTACAACGTCAAGCCCGTCCCCTTCAGCAAGGTCGGCGTCAAAGACGATTTCTGGACGCCCCGCCTCGAAACCAGCAGAAAGAAGACAATTCCATACTGCTTCGAAAAATGCGAAGAGACCGACAGAATCAGCAACTTCGAAAAAGCCGCAGGACTAAAACAGGGCAAGCACGAAGGAATCTACTTCAACGATTCCGACGTCTATAAAGTAATGGAAGGCGCCGCCTACTCGCTCCAAATCGACCCCGAACCCAAGATGCGACAATACCTCGACAACCTCATCAAGGTGATGGCCGCCGCACAGTGGGAGGATGGCTACCTCTTCACTTTCTACTCCGTCCCCGAAAGACAGCCGGAGAAGCTCTGGACCAACGTCTCCTCCATCCACGAGCAATACTGCGTAGGCCACATGTACGAAGCCGCAGCCGCTCACTACGAAGCCACCGGAACTAAGCTCTTCCTCGACGTCGCCACCAAGAACGCCGACCTGATGTGCAAAGTCTTCAACCCGGACAACCGAACCGACCCGCCCGGCCACCAGGAAATCGAAATAGGACTCTGCAGACTCTATCGCGCCACCGGCGACCAAAAGTACCTCGACCAGGCAAAGTTCTTCCTCGACCAGAGAGGCCGACTCGGTAACCGGGGACCTGACGGCAAACGCGGACTCTACGGAACATACAGCCAGGACCACAAACCAGTCACTGAGCAGACAAAAGCCGTAGGACACTCCGTCCGAGCCGCATACCTGTACACCGGCATGGCCGACGTCGCCGCACTAACAGGCAACATGGATTATATAAAGGCAATCGACACAATATGGAAAGATGTCCTCGACACAAAGCTATACCTGACAGGCGGAATCGGAGCGGCAGGTGGTCAGGAAGGATTCGGAGGACCTTACGAACTACCGAATATGACGGCCTACTGCGAGACATGCGCCTCAATAGCAAACATCTTCTGGAACCATCGAATGTTCCTAATGCACGACCACGCCAAGTATATCGACGTCCTCGAACGCATCCTCTACAACGCCGCCTTGGCCGGAATCTCAATCGAGGGCGACCGCTTCTTCTACCCCAATCCCCTCCAGTCCATGGGTCAGCACCAGCGAAGCCCCTGGTTCGGATGCGCCTGCTGTCCCTCCAACATCGCCCGCTTCATCCCCTCAGTCCCCGGCTACACCTACGCCCATAGAGACAACAACCTCTACGTCAACCTCTTCATCTCAGGCCAATCCACAATCGAAACCGAATCCGACAAAGTAACCCTGACCCAGAGAACAAGATACCCTTGGTCAGGCGACGTAAGGATAACCGTTGACCCGGAGAAAGGGCGCAAATTCACCCTTTTCGTCCGCATCCCAGGCTGGGCGAGAAACGAGCCGGTACCCAGCGACCTCTACAAATTCCAAAAGAATAGCGACGAAAAGCCCACCCTAAAAGTAAACGGCAAAAAAGCCAAAATCACCCTCCAAAACGGCTTCGCAGCCATCGAGCGAAGATGGAATAAAGGAGATACCGTCGATCTCAATCTCCCAATGCCAATCCGCAGAGTAATAGCCCACGACAACATCATAGACGACCGCGGAAAAGTAGCCCTCCAGAGAGGACCAATCGTATTCTGCCTCGAAGCCATCGACAACGAAGGCGAAGTCCTGAACCTGATGATCCCCGACGACGCAGAACTAAAAGCCGAATTCCGCCCCGACCTCCTCGACGGCGTAATGACAATCACAGGAATCGCAGGACTAACCAAGCGCGCCCTCGACGGCAAAGTGGTCCCCTCAGGCAAAAAACCATTCACCGCCATTCCATACTACGCCTGGGCCCACAGAGGCCGAGGCCAAATGACCGTTTGGCCCGCACGAACCCCCCAAGCCTCGAAACCAGCCCCCGCAGATACATTGACCTATATAAGCAAGACAACCGCCTCATTCGTACACGCCTCTCTCGATGCAATCAAAGACCAGTCCATCCCGGCTAACTCCGCCGACTCCTCGAACCGACAACTCGACTTCTGGCCACACAAAAACGTCACCGAATGGCTAAAATTCGAATGGCCCGAACCCCACGAACTCTCGTCCGTAAAAATCTACTTCTTCGACGACACAGGCAGAGGAGGATGCAAAGTACCGGAATCGTGGAAAATCCTCTACAAAAACGCCCAAGGCGAATTCATCCCCGTAACCACCCAGGACAACTACGGAACAGAAAAAGATAAATTCAACAAAGTAACCTTCAACCCCATAAAAACAAACGCAATAAGAATCGACATCAAACTAATGAAAGACTGGGCCTCAGGAGTCCAAGAAGTAGTCATAGAATAGCCCCCTGTCCCTGGTGCCGTTTTCGAGTAGATTGGTGTAACTTCTGGGTCTTGTCATTCCGGGCTTGACCCGGAATCCAGTAAATATCAAAACTAAAAACTAGTGCTCTGTAAAAATTAAATATTCATATACGATGTACCCGATAATAACTCCGTAAACTATAATTTATGGCTCTCTGAAATAATTTGTGGGTAACAACAGAAGGAATCGCCCCGCCGAGGCGCGTCTGCGACTTCGGCGAAGCTGTTTTAGTCTTTGGCGGATTCAACTCACAAGTGCATCCTGAGTGACAATCTGGATGATGAATTGGTTTCATCAAAAAAAAGAGTCAGCCAGAAAGGATTCAGGATGCAACTTAAGACCATAGTCAATCGTGTGCAGAAACACCAGTCTTTTGTCTATACGGATATCCA
>JAUVXL010000002.1 GCA_030603595.1 Sedimentisphaerales bacterium
GAAACGCGCCGACCGGACAAACCTTTTGGCCGAAAGCGTCCGAGAATCAGGCTGTCAGTGTACAACATCGGCATAAACGGCGGTTTCAGGGCAGATTTTTCTCAGTGATCACTGTGCCGACGGGGCCTTATTGAAATGAAAGAGGCCGACATCGACAGGTCTGCTGTCGTTTCGCCGGCCTCAAAGCCCGCCCGTGGCGGGTTAGAATGTCACTGTTATACGTTGGGCAGGAACACATATCCGGGGCGCTGCCTAAGCAACGCTGGAGCCGGAGTGGACGAGGCTCTCAACGGGTGATCGCCCGCCAACTCTTGTTAAGCTCTTCCATCAGGCTAATCACTTCACGAATCATCTGAGGGTCGCGTTTAACGTTGGCTTGCGAGAGATGAGTGCTCATGAACACGTAGAGTTTTCGCAGATTGGCGGCCACTTCGCCGCCGGCTTCCATATCCAGGACTGTATTGAGTTCGTTGATGATGTCCTGTGCTTTGCTTATGTAGCGGCCTTTCGCCTCGTCGTTTTGCGCCTCCAATTCCCGGATTGCGAGCCGCATGAACTTGATTGCTCCGTCGTAGAGCATGACTACGAGGCGACCTTTGCTTTCTGTGGTGACAGAGGTCTCTTGATATGCTGAGACTCCATTCATAGTGCTACTCCATGATCTACCCAGGGGTTTGAGACCTGAGTGCTGTTTTTCGCCGATTACAGACGTATATCACTGCGGTGTTGACCGGTATTTCAATTTATGGGGAGATGACTCGTGCTTGGGTGCATCGGTCATCTCCCCTGAATTACCGTATCGCTCAGATACTGCTATTACCCAAGGAGATTGAGCGCCATCTGAGGCATTGTGTTGGCCTGTGCCAACATAGATATACCGGCCTGTGCGAGGACCTGGTTCCTGGTCATACTGGCCATTTCTATAGCTACATCGACATCCGAAACACGGGATTCTGCTTGTAACAGGTTCTCAGCCTGAATGTTGAGAACGTTGACGGTGCCTTCGAGCCGGTTCATCTTGTAACCGAACTTGGCGCGAGCCGTGTCTTTGGTGCCGATAGCGGTATCCAACGTCGCCAAGGCTCCCTTGGCGCTTGCTGCGGTATCGATGTTCAGAGCCGTAACGGCAAGACCGCCCGAAGCACTGGTCATATTGCTGCCGGTGATGTCGATCTTATCAGTCGTGAGTTCGCCAAAGTGGATCGACACGGTGTCGGTATTGTCGAGCATCTTGATGCCGTTGAACTTGGTAGCTCCGGCAACACGGTCGATTTCCTGACGCATTTCATCGAACTCGTTATGCATAATCGTCCGCTGAGCTGAGGAATACGAGCCTGTAGAGGCCTGCTCAGCCAGCGACTGCATACGAACGAGGATGTCGTCGATCGTCGCCATAGCTCCTTCCATCGTCTGCAGCATGCTGATGCCGTCCTGGGCGTTCCGGGCGCCCTGTTGAATGACGGCGATGTCCGCTCGCATCAACTCGCGAACAGCCAGGCCGGCTGCATCGTCCTTGGCGCTATTGATACGCAGGCCGGAGGACAGCCTCTCGACGGACTTGGACAGAGCATCATAGCTACTGCTTAAGTGCCGAGCGGCATTGACTGACATAAGGTTGTTCTTAATTGCTAACATGTCTTTTGCTCCTACTTAAACTCTCTTGTTAAACTCTCTTGACTATTGGCCCTGTCAAGCCCTGTCAACTTAGTTCAACGCGCAACAAGCACGTCGGAATATATGCTTCCAGTGACACTTTTCGATTAAGAGGATGGAAACTTAAGGGGTTTCTTCGGCATCGTTTACACCAAAATGGCCGGACCTGTAATACCCGTGTTGGCGATACTGCCAAGGTCCAATTGTGCTCGCTCAAAGCCTAAAAAAAACGTATATTCCGCAAAGTTTTCTCCGACGCCGAAAAACTCTTCAAATTGCTGTGCTCGCGAAAAGACTGCTCTTGTTCGCCAAAGGCCGGATAGTACAAGGATAAACCTTGCCCGAACCAGGCTTTGTGCGTATATTCCAGACGATGAGTACGCACGGACAGCAAAAACGTACACTGCTCGTATTCAACTGCCACGAAGCGTGGGTCAGCCAACTCGCGGTGCTGGGATATCAACTCGATATCATCGTCGGGCTCAAAGGGCAATACAAAGCCAGGTGGGACCGGCAGATGCGCCCCATACCGCCAAATTCCCGCCTGCTAAGTTTATCGGACGCGCTTCAATCAAATACCGACTACTACTGCATAATTGCACACAACATAACCGACCTGCTGGACGTCAAGCTTCGCCCGGAGCCGCGCCTTATGGTTATCCACTCGACGCTCGAAGGCCGCGCGTTGGAAGAGAGATCCGACGTTCAATCCGAAAACATGAAGGAAATGCTGCACAAGTACATAGAACTCATCGGCGGCCACGTCGTCGCCGTCTCGATGCTAAAGGGTGCATCGTGGGGTTTCACGGATGATATCGTGCCATTCTGTGTCGATCCGGACGACTACCCGCCTTACGAGGGTAATGAGGCCTGCGGTCTTCGGATATGCAATTTTGTTCGGAACAAGAAGAGTATTCTATTATGGGACCTCCACGAACAGGCTTTCGGAGGGCTTGCCGTGCGTATCGTCGGGCATAATCCCGGTCTGCCGGGCGTCTCAGCCGCCCGCGATTGGGACCATCTAAAGGAACTGCTGCAATCCCACCGGTTCTACATTCACACCGCCGACCCGCATCTCGAAGATGGATATAATATGGCAACCATCGAGGCAATGGCTGCCGGAATGCCTATTCTGGGTAATAAGCACGCTGGTTCGCCGGTCGAACACGGGGTTAGCGGCTTTCTGAGTAACGACCCCAGCGAATTAGGGAAATTCGCCCGGATGCTGCTCGATAACCGGCGATTAGCAGTAACAATGGGTCAGCAGGCCCGAAGAACAGCAATTGAGAAGTTCTCAACCGCTAATTTCAGACAGGCCTTCCTTCAGTCCATAGAAACCGCGCGGTGTAAACGCAACAGCAGAAAGGTTGCGCTGTGATCCACTCTGAGAGAGCAGCCGGGGGGTAAGTATTTCAGGTTCGATCTCGATTGAGAGGCGACTTTCGTGGACCGGGCTATGCAAACATGTCTATCGATTTGTCGGTAACGTAAACCTGGCTACGTCCGGTAAGTCCCGTATAGGCGCTATCGTCCGCCGGCAATTCGTTGATCGATGTGCTTGGCGCGTGTGGATCGGGGCTTGTCGCGCCCTGTTGACCGCCCCAGCTATCCTGCTGCGGCATCCCTGACTGACCATTTAGGGCTTGATGCTCCTGTTCGCCGGTCATAACAACTTCAAGCCGTTTGACCTGAACGCCTAATTCCTGAAGATCTCGCGTGATTTCCGGGAGTGCCTGCTGGATTTCGGCCCTCGTTTGCGACTTGCTGACCTCCAACAGACCTGTGATCTGGTCTCCCTGCTCCTGGAACTTGACGATTACGCTGCCGAGTTCCGGCGGATTGAGCCGAATAGTGATCTCCTTCCCCGATCCAACTATCGAACTCGTTATAGACTCCCGAATCTGCTCGCCAACGGTCGATGATATGTCGCCATCGGAAGGATTAGCGGCTGATTTAGGGGCCTGCGCAGCAGCGAGAGGCTGCTCGGCGGTGGAAATCCGAGGGCTGTCTGCAAGAATCACCTGCTCGGACTCCGCGGAGTCTCTTCCATCGGGAGTCGCCGTGTTACGGCTTTTTGCCTGTGGTGTGGCCGGCTCAATCTGGGCCGCATTGAGTTTTTGAATGAAAGAGTCGTCCGAGAGAGTCTTTTCACCGGGGCTGGCCTCCATGCCATCGCCGTGAGGCGACTCTGAAAGCGTATTGGCTTGTCGGTCGGCGCTGCCATCGCCGTGAGGCGACTCTGAAAGTGTGTTGGCTTGTCGGTCGGCGTTGCCGTCGCCGACAGGCGACTCTGAAAGTGTATTGGCTTGTCGGTCGGCGTTGCCATCACCGCTTGATTCTTGGAAAGTACTTGCGGACATTTTAGGACCATGCTCATCCGGTTGCGGCTGAGCGTTGGAAGATGCCTCTTTCACCACGTCAAACTTTTCTTGCGACGCAGGGTCGGTATTCACCGAGGCCTGCTCAACGGCATCACCTGACTTTTCCCCTGACAGGGCCGTCGTATCGCCGCCGGCGAACGATTCACTCACTAATTCGGGGCTTTCCTCCTCCGTAGCGGCGCCTTCCTGGCTCACAGGTGCACCGTTCAGCGTCGTTTTTGCCTCAATCCGCCCCACTTCAGCAGGCTGAGCACTCAGAACAGACGCCGCATTGTCTTTAGCCGGTTGAACAACCTTATGCTCGACTTGGGCGGTCAATTCGATGATTGCGTCGGATGATTCAGGTATTGTGGGTGTTGATATCACGCCGGCCTGGCCAGACTCCCCGGCATTAGTATCCACGGGCCCTGAGAGGCCCGTACTGTTGAGTAATTGGGCCAAGCTCTGCGAACTCCCCACCAACTCCTGTTGAGGCAGATTTGCCGTTTCCGGGACGGTCTTGTCCAGCACGGCGGACGGCTCGGCAGATGCCTGGGTTAGAAGAGGTTGCGATTGTTCTGCCGAGCAGTGATTTGGCATGGCTGCCGCCTCAGCAGGGGTCTGCGTCTCCGCCTGGTTTTCTGCCGTCCCCGAAGCTTCGGCCTGCATTTGCTCCTCAAGCGTCTGCTCGAAATCCTTTGCCGGCTCCTCATGAGCAGGCCGCCCTGGAACGTCAATTGGCGTATTATCGGGCGTTACCCTCTGGGCCTCATTGGTGGTCGTAAGCTGCTCGCTTGCCTCGGAATCGGGATTCCTCGCACTTGTCGGAGCAGCAGACTCAGACAGGTCTGAGACGACCCCAACATTCAATACGAGCGCATTTGTCAACAAATCGACATCCATACGCTGAGAAGTCAGCAAGCTTCGTGCCAGCATTGGGGCCGAAGCGCCTCTGGCATTGTAATCTGTTGTCACAGCAGGAGTTATAAGCACAAAAAGAAGTTGTACGGCTTGGTGCATCGCTCAGTACTTCTTTGATGCGGAGAAATACTCTAAGTATTAGGCAAGAATTTCCGGCCTGACGCCGCAGGAGATGTGCGAGCGTCGCTGCTAAGCAAAGGTGTAAAGAATGGCATCGGCTTGTATAGAATCCTGACGCCTGGATTATTGCTTGGGCAGCCCCGATGAATCCCATTTGGGCGTTTTTGGGCGAAATTGGCGGATTGACGTGCGAAAATGCGTGCCCGGCAACATTTGGCACGCTGATTGCTCGGAGTTGTACGACAAGAAAGGTTTGTGCAAAGACAATACGGGAAAATTGATGTGTCAGAGATAAGCAGCATCGTTGAATTCCTGGAGGCCGGCATAAAGGCCGAGAGTCTCCGACAGAAAACAATCGCTAACAACGTCGCCAATCTTAAGACGCCGGGATACCGCAGGATTGACGTCAATTTCGAGCAATTGCTTGCCAAGGCGCTTGACTCAAACGGAGCGGCCGATCTTGATGATGTTATGCCCCAGATATATCAGCCCAGACAGACGCCGGTCAAATCGAACGGCAACGATGTCAGCCTGGAAGCAGAAGTCGGCGAGATGATCAAGAATAGCCTTCGCCATAAGCTCTTCGTCAGAGTGCTCCAGAAGAAGTACCTGGGAATGCAGGCCGCCATTAACACGAAGTAATCGTACCGCTTTCGGGTATTAGAACGCCTCGGCCAAAAAGGAAGCAAAACGATCAGGAACAGACAGATGGAAATCAATAGCAACTTCGGCCCGATAGACATAGCCCTCTCAGGCATGCGGGCACAGAACAAAAGTATAGGGGTGATCTCATCGAACGTCGCCAACGCGCAGTCAACGGACGACGGGGACGGATCGGCCTACCGCAGGCTCGAAGCAATATTCAGAGCTGCCGACGACGAAATCGGCGGCGTTATCCTCGACGAGATAGCCGCCGACATGAGCGAGTTGCCGCGGATACTAAAACCGGGCCATCCCGATGCGGACAAGCAGGGATATGTGGCAATGCCGAACGTAGATCTGCCCGTCGAGATGGTCAACCTGACCATGGCGGCGAGGGCATATCAGGCGAATGTTGCCGTTATGAAGCGATACCAGCGTATGGTGGAAAGCACACTCGAACTACTCCGATAGGTTGGGAAGCAATGATTTCTGCAAAATTGCAGGTTAGGCCTAACCTGCAATTTTGCAGAAGCCTTTAAGGAAAGAAGATAATGATCAATTTGAATGCGAACATCAGTTCGACGCTACCGAAGATCAACCCCGAATCCTTCGGGACGGGCAAGATCGGCGATTCCGGCGGCGGCAAAATCGGTTTCCAAGATACAATAAAGGCTGCGGGGAAATACATCTCCGATGTTAGCGACGTTCAACAGTCATCGAATGCATCGATCAAGGATTTGTTGGCCGGGAAGAACTCGGATATTACCTCCGTAGTCGCCTCGGTGGCCAAGGCTGATATGAGCTTCAAACTTCTTGTGGGCGTTCGAAACAAACTAATTGAAGCCTATAAGCAGACTATGAATATGCAGTTGTAGTTGATAAATCACTAATTAAGTTCCTGTTGTGGAAAGCCGAAATCGCCAATGTCACCCCTGCAAAGCTTGTGCCCGCGAAGCTTGTCCTCGACCCCGATCGGGGAGCGGGTAGCAGGGGTCTATGGCGAAAAAAATGGATTCCTGCTTTCGCAGGAATGACAAACACTGTTTCCGCAACCGATACTAATTAACGAAAAGGATTAATGAGCTTCCTCCAAAAAATTCAGGCAGTTTGGGATAACATCAGCATCGTTCAACGCGCCCTGCTGGTCGCAGTGGTTGTGACGCTTGGCATCGTCGGTGCGTTGCTTTTTCAGTGGGCCCGCAGGCCCGATATGCGAATGCTGTATCAGCAACTGTCGGCGGAAGAGGCGTCGAAGATAACCGAGAAGATCAGCGAGAAGGGCATCGCTTACGAATTGCGAAACGGCGGGACCACAATCTACGCTCCGAAAGAGCACGTGTATCAACTTCGTCTGGATATGGCTAAAGACGGCCTGCCGGTCGGTTAACAAGGCGGTTATAGCATATTCGATAAAGAGAAAGTAGGCACCAGCCCGTTTGCCCAGGAGGTCAATTTCAAGCGAGCGCTGCAGGAGGAGTTGGCAAAGAGTATTCAAATGATAGACGGCGTTGATTATGTCCGGGTTCACATAGTCAACACCGAGAAGAACATCTTCGCATCGAAGGCGGCGGACACGAGCGCATCGGTAGTTCTTCGGCTACGACCGGGTTATACGCTGAGCGCTTTGAATATAGCGGCAATTACGCATCTGGTGGCCGGGAGTGTGGACCGACTCAATTCGGACCAAGTAACCGTAATAGACAGTCAGGGCCGTCTGCTTTCAAGTGAATCCGGCCAGGCCGGCACCTACAGGGCCGGAACGGTCCATGCCTATAAAGAAAGAGTGGAGGAGAGTCTCGAGAGGAAGGTCGAGGACATGCTCACAACTGTTTTAGGGCCGGGACGCGCGGCGGTGAGGGTAAGCGCCGTTATCGACATGAACAGCGTCAGCACGATTAAAGAAACATACGAGCCGAAGGGAATTGTTAGTAAAGAAGATATTCAGAAGAATGAAGAAAAGGACTCCGCAGCAGCAGGCGGTAACGCAGCGGGTACGCCGGGCAAATCAATAAAGGATGAAACCATCACCACCGAATATGTAAACCCCAAGACTATCGAGCAAAAAGATGTGTTGCCGGGCAAGATAATATCCTTGTCGGCCTCGGCTGTTGTGGACTTGTCGGTTTCCGATGCCAATGAAACAGGCTCAGGCACTGAGCCGGCAAAGATAATGCAATTAGCAGACGTTGAAAAGCTCATCAGGAACACACTCGGTATCGATCCGACGGACACAGAATCGCTCACCGTGGTTGACGCAAGAATCTACCGCCCGGTCGAGACCCTGGTTGAAATCGAGCCGTCCAGTTGGCCCCGGTATATGGCGATCGTTCGCCAAGCGTCTTTGGGCATTATGGCGATTTGTGCATTTCTTGTTCTCCGCATTTTCAAAGGCGCAAAGAAGAAAGCGGCGCAGGGAGCCGCTCCGGGACAGTTGCCTGCGGCAGGGGCAGTTGAAGGCGCCGGTTTTCTACCTGCTCCAGCCAAGGGCTCCGATTCGTTGGCGCTGCGCAGACAGATTTCCGGCGCCTTGCGCAAGAACCCCGAACATGTCAAACAAGTATTCGCAGGCTGGATCGAAGAAAGGCAGGCTTGATTAAGTGACACTGACGGGCAAGCAAAAAGCTGCGATGTTGCTGATGAGTCTCGACGCGGCGACCGCCTCTGAACTGCTAAAGGGGGTCGATGCCCAGGTGATTCAGGATTTGGCTTTGGAATTGGCGTACCTGGATGCGTCAGGTCATCGAAACACCAGACAAACCGCACAAGTTGCGCAGCAGTTCTGCAGTTCATTGCAATCGCCCGAGACGTTTCACTTTGACAGCTTTCTCAATGAGATGCTTAAGAACACCGTCGGCGAGGACAAGGCCGGAAATATCCAGAAGCAAATACAGTATCTGCTGCACAAGCGCGACCCGTTCATACCGATTCGTTCGGTCGATGCTCCGACGATAGCGGCGGTTCTCGAGCAAGAGCATCCCCAGGCCGCCGCAGTGGTTCTCTCTGAACTGCCCGCCAGGAAGAGTTCTGAGGTTCTCGGTCTTTTGGGTGAAGGGGTCCGGCTGACTGCCATCAGCAGAATAACAACCTGCGAGACGGTGACCAAAGAAGCAAAGACGCGAATCGCAGAGGCGGTCTGCAATCGGCTTGAGGCATTCACATCAACTCGCAGCAGTGAAACGCAGACCGGTCCAGAGCAATCTCTGAGGAAAGTAGCGGTGATTTTGCGGAACCTTGGCCCAGAGCTTCGGGAAGGCCTGCTCGGCGCAATAAAGGAGGCTGACGAAGAAGCCGGCGCCAAGGTAGCCGATTTGATGATAATCTGGGAGGACATCCCTCAAGTATCCGACAGACCCCTCCAGGAAGGCCTGAGAGGAACCGATGCAAAACAACTGGCTTTGGCATTATCCAAAGCCGACGAAGTAATCATCGAGAAGATCAAGTCGAACATTTCCGAACGGGCCAAGGCTGCGCTGGACGAGGAGGCATCGTTAATGTCGGCGCCCAAGGAGGAGGAAATCAAAGAGGCCAGAGGTCAAATCATCGCCTCATTGCGCGAATTGGATGCGAAAGGCGAACTTACGTTTATAGAAGAATAGGACGATGCCGGCCACAGTCACGATAAATCTTGTCAGGCCAATCAGATCAGCGACGGTCTCAGGGGGCAACCAAGCTAATTCAGGATCGGACACGGCGCAATCCCCGGAGCAACAACTGGAAGATCAAAAAGCTGCGTTTTCGCAGGTCAATCAGATGCTTCAGACCGTAGTGGGCAAGCTCAATGAGTTCTGCGAGGGGGCATTTGCGTCGCATAAGGATGAGATTGCCAGGCTCTCCGTAGAGATCGCCCGAAAGATATTGGTTCAGAAAGTGGAAAACGGCGACTATGAAATCGAGTCTATTGTCAAGGAAGCGATCAGCAATGCCCCGGCACGTCAGGACGTGGTGGCGCATTTGAATCCTGAGGATCTTTCTAAATACCAAGAGCTACGGAAAGATGAGCCATGTGAAGACTTTGCAGGCGTTAAGTTTGTCCCGGACGCGAATATCGGGCGGGCTCAGTGCCTGCTTGAAACACCAAAGGGAATTATAGAATCGCTGATCGACCAACATCTTGAACAAGTGGGCAACGCCCTCAAGAAGGTGAAATAGGCTATGCCAAGCACCGAAATTCGGGGTCCTCAAACCGACCAGAAGGCTGTTGAGGACCGCAAGGACAATCTGGTTGATTTTGAGAAGCTTCACTCGGCACTGCACAAAGTGAACTTACTGAGTTGCCGTGGCTCGGTGGTTCGCGTGGCAGGTCTGCGAGTCGAATCCAACGGTCCGGCCGTGGGCCTCGGTGAGTTGTGCGGTATTCATATTCGTGACGGCCGACGCATACTTGCCGAAGTAGTCGGATTCCAGAAAGACCATCTCATCCTGCTGCCGCTGGAACACATAGAAGGCATATCACCGGGCGATGCGGTGACTACGCGCACTACTCCACGATATATTACACTAAGCGATAATATTCTGGGTCGAGTGCTGAACGGCCTGGGCGAGCCCATCGACAACAAAGGACCGTTGATGGGAACGGAAAAAAAGGCCCTGGACGCGAGCAGTCCGCCGGCCCTGAGCCGGGAGAAGATCACCGAGCCTCTGGCTCTGGGAATCAGGTCGATGGACGGCCTGTTAACCTGCGGCAAAGGACAAAGGCTCGGTATTTTCGCCGGCAGCGGCATCGGTAAAAGCGTGCTGCTTGGCGATATTGCCAATTCGAGCGAGGCGTCCGTCAACGTAGTGGCGTTGATAGGCGAGCGGGGCCGGGAAGTCCGCGAATTCCTCGAAGGCGACCTCGGGGCCGAAGGCCTGACCCGCAGTGTGGTCGTCGTTGCTTCATCGGACTCGCCTCCGATTCAGCGAGTGAAGGCGGCATTTGTGGCAGTCACAATCGCAGAGTATTTCAGAGACAAAGGAAAAAATGTCCTCTTTATGATGGATTCGCTCACGCGTTTCGCGCAGGCGCAGCGCGAAATAGGTCTCGCCGCCGGTGAGCCCCCGGCAGCGAAGGGCTACTGCCCAAGCGTATTTGCGCTGATGCCGAGGCTCATCGAGCGCCTTGGCTGCGCCGAAACGGGTAGCATAACAGGGATTCTGACGGTTCTCGTTGAAAACGACGATCTGACGGACCCCGTGGCCGACAGCGCCAGAAGCCTGCTCGACGGGCACGTAGTGCTCTCAAGAAAGCTGGCGGACCGCGGACACTACCCTGCGGTGGATATTCTTGGCAGCGTGAGCCGCCTGATGCCAGCGGTTACGAGCAAGGAGCACAAAGCCGCGGCCCAGAAACTGCGGGAGATATATGCGATTTACACCGACGCCGAAGACTTGATAAACATCGGGGCATTTTCGTCCGGCAGTAATCGGCGTATCGACGGAGCAATCGCTCTGATCGACAAGATAAACGATTTTCTCATTCAACCAATTCGAGAGAGGACCGACTACGAGGAAACGATTGGGCGATTAGAGGGCATCACTCAATCCTGGACCGAATTGCTGGGCATCGGCGTCCGTGAAGCTGGGATAAGATAAGTAAATGAGACGATTTGTATGGCGACTGCAGCGTGTACTTGAAATAAAGGCAAATGAAGAACAGATAAAGAAAACCGAACTGCTTAAACTAACCGAGAAGCTGACCCAAAAACGAAGCGAATTGCTTATCCAAAAGAGAATACTGAATGAAATGATTCACCGCTTGGCCGAGATGCAGCCTCACAAGCGCTTGATAGAGCAAGAGCTTTTTCTGAAACATTCGACCACTGCGGACGACTTGATAAGGCAACTGGAAGAGCAAATCAGTCAACTTGAAATAGAGCAGAGCGAAAAGATCGCTGAAGTTCTGAAGTTGAGACGGTTCAGAAAGGGTTTGGAAAAGTTGCGAGAACAGGCAAAAATGGAATTCATAAGAGCACAGGAAAAGCTCGAGCAGAAAGAACTGGATGAGACGTCCGCTATTCGTTTCGCCAGAGAAATGAATCCGGCTCTGCGAGAAGGCTCTGTGAAGGGCAAGGCCGAGGGCATTTGGAGCAACCAGAGCATTTAGATTCCTGGAGATTATCGTATGAAGAAGAAATTGATAATAACGATAGCGGCAGGATTGGTGAGCTTCGGCGGAATGTTCGCCCTTGCCTGGCTTACCGGCAAAACACCGGCGGCCACAAAGGCGCAACAACCTATCGCTTCTTCGTCCGGCAAATCCGAAGAAAAGCTCCCCAGCCCCCAGGCGCTTGCAGAAATCCCGGATGGAGCGACCCAAGAGAGAATGAGAAGAGCTATGACAGAAAAGCAACTCAAAAATCTTGTTTACGAGGTCAGAGAAAGAATCCAGGAATACGAGGACAAGCTGCGAGACCTCAGATCACGCGAGCAGCAACTGCAAACAGCCCATAATGAGCTTAAGAAAGACATCGACGATCTCAATAACCTGCGAGTCGAACTCGTCTCAACGATTGCGGGCCTCAAAGAAGAGCGGGACAGACTTGAGAAGACCAGAATAGAGATTGAAAAGACCGAACAGACTAACCTGATATCGATGGCGGCTACTTACGACAAGATGGATCCCGCCAGCGCGAGCACGATACTTACGAATATGGCCAAGGTTCAAAGCGGTGCCCCTAATGACGCCATAAAGATTCTGCACTATATGGGCGACAGGACCAAGGCCAACCTGTTGGCCGAACTGGCAAATGCCGAGCCGGAGCTTGCTGCGTATTTTTGTCAGAAACTGAAACAAATGGTGGAAAAGAAGTAGTCCTATGGATATCGCAACAATAGTGGGGGTATTTCTCGGGTTTGTGGTCATCATTAGCGCCATTGTCGTCGGCGGCGGGTGGCAGATGTTTATACATCTTCCCTCAATGGCAATAACCATCGGTGGGATGTTGTGCGCGACGCTTATACATTTCTCTCTACCGCAGTTTCTCGCTATTTTCTCGATAGTCAAGAAAACAATCATATCCAAGATACCCTCACAGACGAAACTGATCCAGCAAATGGTCAACTACGCAACGATCAACAGGCGCGACGGGGCAATAGCTCTGGAGCAGGAGATTCGCAACATAGAGGATATGTTCTTCGTCAAAGGTCTGCAAATGGTTGTGGACGGGCAGGAATCGGACAACATTCGCGACCATATGGATCTTGAGATCCAATACCTTCAGGAACGCCACTCAACCGGTAAGAAGATACTGGAGTTTATGGGCGCCGCAGCTCCGGCATTCGGTATGATAGGTACGCTTATCGGTTTGGTCCAGATGCTCAGGAACCTCTCTTCGCCCGAATCGATTGGCGCCGGCATGGCTGTAGCATTGCTCACCACTTTCTACGGCGCCCTGGCGGCGAATCTGATTTTCATCCCACTGGCCGGGAAATTGGGGATATATTCCAAAGCCGAAACAATGGCAATGGAGATGATCACCGAAGGCATCTGTGCAATCGCTCAGGGTGAGAATCCCACGGTCGTTCGAGAGAAGATGCAGGCATTCGTCTCCCAGGGCAGAAGAGAAGAAGTAAAGGCTACGGTATAATGGGGCCCCGCAAAATACAGTCCGAACCTGATGAGGCGGGTGGGGCGCCGGAATGGATGGTGACTTTCAGCGATTGTATGACGCTTCTGCTGACGTTTTTCGTGCTTCTCTTGAGCTTCTCATCTTTCGATGAGAAAATTTTTCGGAAACTAAAGGTGGTTTTTGGCGGATCGTTTTCTTCAGTCAGTCAGTCGGCTCAAAGAGACCGAGATGCGCTTCTGCCTGTGACGCAGTTCCGCTATGAAGAAGAATTGGACAAAGGCAGCGAAAAGCCAACCCCGGCAAGAGGCGCCGAAGACAATCTAAAACAGGAAACCGAGACCGCCGATTTCCGCAATCGGAAAGTATTCCTGGTTCCTTCAGAAAGGATTTTCTGGGGCAAAGGGACGGTTATCTCGCGTCAGGGCGGCAAGATACTCGCAATTATGGCGTCATTTCTAAAAGAAGCGCCAAACAGAGTAGTCATTAGTGAAAATGCCTGGTGGACTGACGGAAACAGCGGGCGGTCCAGCCTCCCGCGGGCATGGGCCGTGATGGAATATCTTACCGCCATACAAGGGCTCGACCAAAACCAATTCAGTATTTCAGCCGCGAGCACCGTCACCCATGAATCAACACCCTCAGGGACAAAAGCAAAACGAATGCTTGAAATTGTCCTATTGGAACGGAGCATTTACAATTGAGTCGTAATCCCCAAGTCATCGAATTCGCCGGCGGCGAACCTAAGGTCCCGGCTTACATTGTCACGTTCTCAGACATGATAACGCTGCTGTTGACGTTCTTTGTTATGCTGCTGTCGCTGGCTGAGGTCCAGGACCCTGAGCTTTTCAATACGGGCAGGGATTCCTTCATAAAGTCGATAAATATGTTCGGTCTTGGGATGCTTCAGGGTAAAACCCGGTCGCTCGACTTTGGTGAAATTAAAACGAAATACTTTATACGTGAGCCTGAAAAGTCATTAGTGGTTAGGACTATCGATGCAAAAGAAGAAGAAATTCGTCGGCTTTTCAAAAAACTGACGCGATCTATGACAACCATGCCGTCGCAGATAGTGGCGGAAACCGCCAACTTCTCGGTAACAAACATTCGTTTTTCGCCAAGCCAGGCAGTCCTAAATGAGTCGGCGAGAAAGTATTTGGCGGGATTTTGCTTGAACTTACAGTCAAATCCCGCCAAGGAGAAAATCAGGCTCTATGTGCTTGGTTTGGCTGCCGAGCCCACCTTCGGCGGGACCGGGAAAGATTTGTGGCTGTTGTCCGCCCGGCGCGCCAAGGTCGTTGCGGACTACCTCAATGAGAGCCTCACTTCGGATCTTCGATGGCCGGTTTATTCGTGGGGAGCCGGGCCGGGAGGCGATTGGGTGAACGCCGAGAGCCCAATCTCCGAAGAATCGCATATTCTGATCGCGTCGCTCAGATCAGACGAATAGACGCCCGCCCCGCCAAACACGTTTTTCGATGTTTGGCGGCGTGCGTATGCGCCTGTCAAGTTTTTGGACAACTTGCCCGTTTATCCGGCTGACTTTGCGCCCTCAAATCGGCGTTAGCAACGTATAAACGCGGTTTTATCCGTTTCGGCACGCCATTTGCAGGTCATACGGCAATGACAGCTTATGCACCGGTATTCTTTTAGCGTGGCAATGCACAAAATACAAATCATAGCGTTCTTGACGGCCATAATTTCCGGCAGCACGATGGCGGCATCCGCCTGCGGCGGACCAAGCACCCTTAACTCGGCAATTTGGGCTCAATCAAACGGATTTACAAAAATACCTTCAATTTTGTTTGGAGGTGAAACCGGCGACCCCAATCTCTCGACCCCAACCAATAGCGCGGGCACGCGAGAGCTATTCTTCAAGATGATGGTCTCGGTTGTGCTCGTTGTTGTTCTTGGAGCAGTTGCGATTTACGCATCGAAGAGGCTTGTGGGTAAGATTGCGAACCTGCCCGGCAAGAAGATCAAGATCGTCGAAACTGCGCATCTCGGACCGCGAAAAGCGGTGCATCTGCTTAGAATAGGCGATCGATGCCTTCTCATAGGCAGCACGAACGACAATATCACGAAGCTCGCCGACGTTACAACCGAGATTTTTATACCCGCCTCGGGCGGGCTTGCGAAAGAATCCGACCTCGCAAAAGCTCACGAAACAGGGCCTTCGACAGAGTTCGAGCTTGCACCCGAACCCGCCGACGCCCTGGCGGATTTATCAACCAAGTACGCAGAGAACAATTGAAGGCATATATGTCTGGAAAACCCGCTGGAATTATCTTTATGTTTGTCATCCTCTCGACGGCTGGCCCGCCTGCGGCGGGCTTCGCCCAAGCGGTCCCGGCGCGCCGGGATGCCTCGCAGTTCTCACTACCGAAAATGGATACAGATATCTCCGGCGAGAACCGTTCTGAGCCCGCCCGAGGCGGGCCGAGCATCAGCGACCTGCTAACCGTCGTCGATAAGGCAACGACCGGCAAAGAAGAAGGCAAGGACTGGACCACACCCGTGAAACTCGTGATCATTTTCGGCGGCCTGGCCATTCTGCCGAGTCTGCTCATAATGATGACATCGTTCACGCGAATAGTCATAGTGCTTTCGTTTGTTCGTCGCGCACTGACGACTCAGACAATACCGCCCACGATTGCGATAGTCGGTTTGGGATTGTTTTTGACATTTTATACGATGTCGCCGACATTCGCCAAGCTCAATACTCTCAGCATTCAGCCTTATCTTTCGGACGAAATCGATTTCAAGACCGCCGGGACAAGAGGCGGCGAGTGTATCAAGGAATTCATGCTCAGGCAATGCCGCCAGGCCGACCTGGCGCTTTTCGTACAAATGGCCAAAATAGATCCTCCCGGCAATCCGACGGATCTCGGGCTGCACATAGTCGTCCCGGCATTTATCATAAGTGAATTTCGCACGGCGTTTGAGATTGGGTGCCTTTTGTTTATTCCGTTCTTGCTTATAGATATGGTTATAGCAAGTATATTGCTCAGCGCCGGTATGATGCTCCTGCCCCCTGTGATGATATCGCTGCCTTTCAAGTTGATATTGTTCGTCCTCGTTGATGGATGGTCTCTGCTGGCGAAGAGTCTCAGCCTGGGCTTCAATTAACGTCTTGCGTCAAGCGGATGTCGGGACAGATAGGAAGAACGAAGAATAATGTTTTCAAACGTGCCGCCGTGCCGGCGGCGGCTAAACGCAATACGAAGTACGAGATACGAAATATGAGCAGCAATTTCATCCTTTACCTCGGTCGACACACGCTGGAGACAGCCTTACTTGTGGCGACGCCGGCCCTTCTGACCTGCCTGGTGGTGGGCGTGGCGGTAACGCTTTTCCAAGCGATAACATCCATTCGCGATATGACGCTTACAATAGTTCCCAAGCTTTTGGCCCTGGGCGCGGTGACATTGCTTTTCGGGGGATGGATGCTTCAGGTGATGCTGAAATTCTTCGCCGAGATATTTGGGCACATTCAGAGCATCGGACACTGAATCATGGATCCGACAATGGGCAGGCTGTTTGATTTCGCGATGGTCTTGACGCGGGTATCGGCGTTTCTTCTTATACTCCCCGTTTTCGGCTTCAAGGCTATCCCCATGCGGATCAAAGTTGCGCTGGCGCTGTTCATATCGTTTTTCTTCACTATGGCGGCGCCTCATGCGGCGCGGTCGAATCCCGGCGAAGAGATATCTACGCTGGAGGTCGTGTTGTTGCTGAGCAATGAGGCGATATACGGTTTGTGTATGGGTGTGATAGTCACATCTGTATTTGCGACGGTGAAGTTCTGCGGCCGGATTGCCGAACGTCAAATGGGCCTGGCGATGGCCCAGATACTCGACCCGCTAACTGGCGAGCAGGCTCAGCCGCTGGGCATGCTGATGGAGATGATATTCATAATCGCCTTTCTCAGCGCCAACGGTCATCATCTGTTCCTTCTGACCATCAGCCGGAGCTATGAGGCCTTCCCGGCAGGGAGCATTCCAACTGTAGCCATTATGACCGGCGGGATAGTCAAGAGCGGCTCAACACTGCTCATGGCGGGTTTGCGGCTTGCCGCGCCGATGCTCGCGGCATTCTTGTTGCTAATGGTTGTCTTGGGAGTGGTGGCGCGCATAGCCCCCGAAACGAACATCCTCTTCATCTCGCTGCCGCTGCGTGTCGGCTTGGGACTGATGCTGGCGGCTGTTTTCATCCCGTTCATCACCGGCTTTGTCGGAGAATTCGCCGATTGGATGGGAAAATTGCTGCCTCTGTGAGAAGAAGATAAGGTGAGGTAAAGTGAGCTATGGCGGACAAACCAGCCAACGAAAGAACAGAGCAGCCCACAGGGAAAAGGCTCTCCAAGGCCAGATCCAAAGGCCAGACTCCTCAGAGCCAGGAGTTCACATCTTTCGTCTCAATTCTGGTCCTGGTGACAGCAGTCACTTTCCTTGCCCCGTCCTTGTGCCGGTGGTGCGCCGGGGAAATAAAGCAGGGGATGAGCTGTGACACCGCCGCTTTTGCCGGGAGCAAGGCCTTTCTGAATTTCATCAATGCAAAAATTACCGGTATGACCATGGTGATCCTGCCGGTTTGTGTGGCGCTTTCCATCGCCTCTGTAGTCGGGAGTATCGTCATCGGGGGGCTCAATTACTCTCCTAAGGCCGTAAAACTGGATTTTGGTGCGATAAACCCAGCCAGTGGTTTAGGCAAACTGGTGAATATGCGTTCATTTGTTCGGCTTCTGGCATCGGTGCTCAAACTGCTTTTTGTCTCGATCATTGCATGGTATTACCTTGCAGACAAGCTCGAAGCCCTTGCAGCGCTGCGATGGGCCTGGTCCTTCGGGCTGCTCGCCGCCATCGGGAGGCTGATCCTTGGTCTTATGATCCGTATCTGTATTGCGCTGCTCGTTATCGGCGCAGCGGACATGGTCTTCCAGAAATGGAAATACATCCAGGATCTCAAGATGACCAAACAGGATGTCAAGGAAGAACGCCGACAAACAGAGGGAGCGCCGGAGGTCAAGCGTCGCATCCGCAAGATTCAGTTGCAAGCGGCTATGAGGCGTATGCTCGCCGAAGTTCCTAAAGCAGGTGTCGTTCTGACCAACCCGACGCATGTAGCCGTTGCGCTTCGGTACGACGGCAAGAAAGGTCAGGCCCCTGTCCTCGTAGCAAAGGGCGCCGACCATCTCGCCGAGAAGATCAGAGAAATAGCTCGTGCCTACGGCGTACCCATCGTCAGGCGGCCCGAACTTGCAAGGACCATATTCGCCACGGTCGAACTCAATAGCACCATTCCTGAAACGCTCTACGTTGCGGTCGCAGAGGTCCTGGCCATGATTTACAGACTGCGACACAGAAGATGACGACCAGATGGAAGGGTGGATCCGGTCTATTCACACAGGCGAGCGTCCGCGAGAAGAGCTTCACACCCAACCGGTTGTCTGGTTACTGACCGGCAAAGACGCTGCTGCTGAGAATACCTGCTGCGGCCAACTGGTTTTGGAGCAATGCGAGTGTCGCTTCGAGCCTTGCAAATTTGAGAATCAATCGCTCTTGCCTTTTAGTCAGGCGGTATTCTTCGAGTTCGATCTTCTCGTCGAGTTCCTCTATCTGATCGGCCGCTTGCTGTTGATCAAGGATCAGCGATCCGGTCGTGGTCTTCAGCATTCTGTCGATCCCGTCTTCAATCTTGCCGGTGAAGCCCTGTTTCACGCGAACGGTGGCGGTAAAATCGTCGTTGGTGCTCAGGTCTATGGCAAGCTGTAGACCGTTTTCGGCATAGTCCGCGTCGCCGTTGGAGTCGAAGGTGCTGATGCCTGTGATGACATTTCCGGTGATGGTCATATTTCGGTAAGTCGATTCGTCCGAGAGCTTGATTTGGGCAGAGGTTATAGCTCCGCCGCTGATCGTTACCTGAACGTCGTATTCGCCGGCGGTAGTATAATTACTGCTTGCGCCGTAGAACTCGATGGTATCACTTGTGCTGCTGCCGGCCTTGTCCGCTCCTATCACATCCAGGACAGCCAGATAGTCCTCGGCTATTGCCTCGTCAAATTTGCTTGCGTCAAAACTGAGCACCCCGTCCCTGTCTATATCGAAGCCTATGTCAAGAGGCGTCAGAAACGAATCTATATCCTGTATGAAGCCGGCGGTCTGCTCGATAATAGGCTCGCGAAACTTGTAGCTTATTGTCGAGACAACGTAGTCGCCCATCAAGACACCGGCTGCCTGCTCACCTTCCTCATCCTCATTGTAGGCGGTCTTTTCATCTATGAACGCCATAGCCGCATTATATGCCAGAAGCAGAGAATCCAGCTTCTCCTTGACCGATTCTATATCCCTGGTGAGAGTCAACTCCTCGCCGGAGGCATCGGTGACGTCGTGCAGATGCATAGTCACACCGTAAATGACATCGTCCACCGTATTTGAGCTTCTGCTGATGTAGGCCGGGACGCCTTTCGTAGTCTCCACCACCGGGACAGGTTGTGACTCGGGACCGAGGTTGGCCCCGTCGCCCGAAATCATGCTGACGTCGCCCAACGTATCGCTGAACGTAAACGTTATATCCCCGTCCCCCAATCCGTTGGCCCCGCCGCCCACCGTTATATCGTCGGCGTTCACGGTGGATAAGGCCTCGAGAGCCGCCTTAATAACGGTAGGACTTGCGTTGTAGTCAATCGCCGCTGTCGTCTGCCCTTCGTAAGTCAGGGTGTAGGTTCCGCTGCTCGGACTCGGGCTGCGGCTCATCGTCTGGAGCTCGGAAGTTGCCGAGCCGGCAGGATAGCCGTCCACCTGAATCAGCGAGTTCTGCGCTGATTGGGTTTGCGTGAAGTCCGACTGGGCAAAACCGCTCAAGTCGGCCGTTATGTCGCCGCCTTCGGTTGTAACCGATGCGCCAAGTCCGCTGAGCATTGTGGCGCCGGCCCCCTGGTTATAAGTCAACGCGATCTCAAGGCCGCTCAAGCCAGCGGCCTTGTCGGTCAGGATGATCTTGCCGTTTTCGAGCGTCGCTACTGCGATTCCGTCGAAGGCATCGTTAATCTCATCAACAAGATGGCTTAGCTTCGTATTGCTGTTGACAGGGAGAATTACCTGCTCAATAGCAACGCCGTTATAGTCTTCCCCGTTTATCAGTATCTGCTCGTCGCCCGAAAACGCAGTATCACCGTTCCATTCGAACTGGTCAAGATCCGTAATATGCGCGGCCAGGGTGGCGTTGTCACTACCCTCGGTAAAGGCTGAGTCCGATTTCCAGACCTCGATGCTGCTGGCGTTGACCGAGATTTTGTAATCTGAGCCGGCCTCATTGCCGTTCAACACCAAATGATAGGCATCGTTGTAGTATAGCATGCCGGCGGTAACGCCCGGATTGTTGGCGTCGTTGTTGATCAAGCCGACGAGGTCCGATAGTGTTGTGGTCGCAGTGGTCGTTATGCTCGTTTCCTTGTGATTATAGGAATAAATGAAAGTGCCGGCGCCGACATAGTCTTCGACATATTCCTTGCCGGCTGCATGGACCCAACGCTCGGCGGTCGCCAACTGATTGACCACGACCGTATGGCTGCCCTCGAACGCGTTGTCAGAGGCCTCAGCGGTTATGTAATCGGTGTCGCTGGATTGCACGGTGTACGCACGAAGCAACTCGGCGTCTGAAAGGGCGCTTGCGGCATTTTGAAGGTTGCTCAGCTTTCCCTCCAATTCGCTCAGCGCATCCTGTCTTTCATCCCAGACATCCTTACGATCTTCATACATTTCAAGCGTACGGCGTTCAACTTGCATCAATTGATCGATGAGCATGGCGGTGTCGATCCCTGATTGCAGTCCCGGAAGCTGTATTGTTGACATTACGCTTGCCTTTCACTCATATCTTCGATGAAATGCCAGGCCCGGCAACACATGTCGCAGGTCTGATACGTGCCCTTTATTATCGGCTCAAAATCGGTTTACTTTAGCTTTATCCCTTTATCCGCCGACGACACCTGGATCAACAACATCAGGCTACCGAAGGACTTACGGCCTACGGTCGTACAGCCAAGCCGATTGTTCTACCTGATTCGGCGGTCTGATAGAGCTTGTCTTTATACCAATCTCCATATTCTCTAAAATACTCGTCATATTGCACCATAGCCCCCTCGGCATGCTTGTAGAAAGTTCGCATCAAATACTCAAAGTACCGCCGCTCTTTCCCAGCGGCATCACTTATCCCGGCAATCTGCGGGCATAAGACCTCGGGAGGATAAAGCGAGACCATCTCGTTGAGCACTGCCGCCATAATCTGATTTCTCGCCTTGAAGTTGTGCGAAGTGCCGCTCGGCAGCCTCGTGTAGAAGTACCTGGCGTGATCATCGACGCGCATAAAGCATATTTTCAAAGCGTTCCTGCAGAGAAACACGAAATCCTCAACGGAATCCACATCGTCGTACCCCCCTGTCCTCTCGAAGAGTGATCTTCTCTTCAAGCTGCCCGGATTCGGAATCGGCCCGTATCCCTTATCGAAGAGGAATGCCGGCAGAATGCTGTTATCCGAGAAGTCCAGATAATCCCACTGCTCGCCCGTGGGACGTCCGCGGCCATCTACCGGCGCTAGACCCCTCGGATAGAAATAATCAACTTCCGGGTGCTGCTCAGCGCAGGCAACCATCTTCTCAATATAGCTCGGCTCAACATAATCGTCCGAATCAACACACAAAAGATACTTGCCCTTAGCTTCAGCAATCGCCCGGTTCCTGGCGGTGGCACAGTTCTTGTGCGGCAGGCGGATGCACCGAATCCTGCTGTCATCATAGGATGCAACGATATCGGCTGTGCCGTCGGTGCTGCCATCGTCTATTATCAGTAATTCGATATTCTTATACGTCTGAGCCAGCACCGAATCAATAGCCCGTCGGATGAACGCCTCTGCGTTGTATGCGGCCATTTCAACGGAAACCAGGGGCTTGACGCTTGCAGAGGCACAAAGGTTTTCTGCTTTGCCCCTTTGCCCCATTGCCCCATTGCCCCTTTGCAACAACTCAAAAAGCTTCTCGAATTGCACGTCCACGTTGGCCGCAAGCCAGAGCACAATGTCCTCGATGCCCCATTTCTCTGCGCCGGACGGCCAATTCACGCTCGCCAACATCCCACTCTGATGCAATTGCGTGAGTATGGCAAAATACTGCTCAACATCCTCATATTTCTCCCTCGCCTCCGCGACCGCCTGCCGGAATAACTGATAGAAATCCTGACTGTTCGTTTTGGAGGCTTTGTCCTCTATAGAGGACAAAGCCTTGATTCGGCTCTGGGATTTATCGCTTTGAGCGCACCTTCTCCTCAGGGCGTTTATCCTCGCCTTGACGCGGGACATTATTGCAACGTTAATCTTCTCGGGCGAACGACATATCGAGTTCGGTGCTTCCCTGTATAGATACAAGCAATCGTCGACAAATTTCAGCCCGGCCACTTCCTCCATCTTATAAACGATATCGATATCTTCGGCATATAATATGTTCTTATCGTATCCGGCGGTTTTCAGATAGTCACGCAATTTGAAAGTCTTGAAGTGGCTGGCTACATGTGCGTCAAGACTTGTCCGGCCCGGAGGAATCTCAGCGCAAAATCCGATTTTTCTCTGATTAAGATTATCGTCACAGAAGGCGAATTGCGAGTAGATAAGCCCGCAATATGGCTCTCTGACGTGCCATTCGCACATTGTCCCGACGGCGTGCGGCGTCAAGGCGTCGTCACTGTCCAGGACGCCGAAGTATTCCGAGCGAACATTGGCGATGCCGGTCTTTAAGGCGGCGGTGTACCCGCGATTAGTCTCGTGCCTGATCAGCCTTATGCGTCGGTCGCCGAGGTATTGATCGATCATCGCCCTGGAGTTGTCCGTCGAACAGTCCTCGACGATGATGAGCTCCCATTCCTTGAATGTCTGCCGACGGACCGATTCTATCGCCTGGGCGATGTATTGAGCGTTGTTGTAGTTGGCCATTATGATAGAAAACTTTGGCCTCGAATCGTGCTCGACGTGCTCAAGCCTTTTCGGTCCACCGCAATGGTCGAAATACAATTCCACCTCCTGATGGCAGGAATTGGGGACAAAACCAGAATATCGCTCGACGTCAATTCTATCACCCTTCTCAAACATCTGCGCCAGCCGGTCCACAGAGTAATTAAGGTTGCCGCCGACACGATTGTCCCAGGCTGTTTGGACCATATTAACCGGCGCACAAAAGGTAACGGACTGCTCAAAACAAAAGAGGCTGTTCCTGGCCTGCCGGTAGAGGTGAGCATTGGCCGCCATCGCCTCTTCAAGCGTATTGGGATTGCCGAACATCACCTGCCTGAGCAACTGCATGATTTCATCGGTTCGATATATCGAACTGGACAAGTCCAACGGATAGGCGAAGTCATACTCGGCGTGTGTCCAGTCGTACTTCATTATCTCGTCGTCCGCCTGGCGAAACGCCGGGACGTTTTGGTCGATATCGTGAGCGTAGCAGTAGGCCGTATTAACACCCAATCGAAGAGAAAAACCGAGCGCATCGCCATTACTCCGCAAAGCCTTGACAGCATCTCCAAGAAAGAAATCTCTAACAAACAGATTATCGTCAACAAGAAATAGCACATGCTCAAATTCGCTTATGAGACTTAGCGCCTGCTCCTTGAAATTCACCTCCTCAATAAAGCAAACGTCACAAAACTCTGCTTTGAGCTTATCGTACTGACGCCGGTGCAATTGATTTGAGGTCTTGTACAATACCTGCAATTGGATTCGTTGGTTGTCCCGACAGTGCAGCAGCAGCGACTCTATCACCGCCCGAAGCTGCATTGCGCGGTCCTTGCTGAATATCAGGCCCGTCATACTGATTTGCGTGCTACTGCCCATAACTGCTGATTTCTCACTATACAAAAATTCTTTAATGATTCTCTACGGAGTCAAACGCCCTGATTATGTTTAACAGTCTGCAGACATAGGTATGCCGGTTCTTGACTATTTCCTGCTGCCGACAAATCATATCTCTGTATGTGCTAAACGGCAGAGACAGCGTATTGTCGATTAGCTCTTCGATGCTCCGGCCCTTGACGGTGCAATCGTCGAATACATCGTCGAATTTCTTGACATTCGATACGCCAAGCTGCCCGTATGAGATATTCTTCCACATCCTGCAGGGAAGGTAACCGTTCTGCATTTGCCAGCGGCCGACTATGGCCGGCGCAATGAACGAATTGCGAACATACCTGACGTTCAATGAATCCGAAATACCGCGCAGATGAATGAATCTCAGGCCTCTGGCTTCGAGAACGTCCTTTAGAGTTTGGATTTCATTGATATTGCCGCGACCCAAGTCGTCATCCCACACACTGCCGACCCAGAAGACAACGCCGCCCGACCGATTGAGTATAGGCTCTTTGAATTCACTCGCGAGTAAATCCGTCGCCCACGGCTGATACAAAGTGCGGGTCGCACTATCGAAAAACGTCACGTCGTCCCATTTCTCCGCCCCGCCGGAGGCGGGCTCGACCGAACTCATGTATGTTTGAAGCCTGATATTTCTCGCCGGAGTAATCCGCCGGTGAATATGGTCCGGGCAATTGTGCAGACAGTAATACACGCCATCGGTGACAGGCAGATGTGAGATTGCCACATCCACGGCGATGACCAGGTCGTTGCTCTCAACCGCATCGGCATTGTCGGCGACGTCATCCACGAAAACAGCCTTGGCGCCGAGTTTCCTTAACGCGTCAAAGAAGTGACGATGAATATGAGCGTGTGTATGTTCAGAAGTCTTAAGGCCCCAGACAACTACTTTATTGAACCTGCCGATTTCTCTGCGCAATTCCATCTCGCTGTGATCGGGGCCGGACCGCCTCGGCATCTTCCGAATGGTCGCAATCGGCGCCGCCCGGTCTGCAGGTTCGGCGCCGCCCCAGCCCCGGCCGTCCAAATGAAACTCGGCGGGCCCGGCTCCTCCGGCATAGCTGTAAGCGGGGCTGACCCGCCGCGGCGGGCTTCCGGCCGAGCACAGCGCACGATCAGGCGAATACTGCTCTGTTCCGGTCACCCGAAGCAAAAGCTCCAGCGCCGGCTCAAAATCAGGCGCCAGCCTCACTACCCCTGTAGCCGCTTTCTCGACAATAGCGTTGTCTTGGCATTTATCCGCCGCCAGGGCCAGATACCACAACACCTGCCCATGGTCGCACTGCGATTGAACGGCTTGTATGAATTGCCGCTCGGCCTCGGCGAACATAGCCTGCCCAAAATACGCCAGCCCGCGCCAAAAACTCTCAATGCCCGAATCGATTCTTTCCAATTCGCCCGGAACATCGAATGCCTCGGCAAGTTCATCATGCCACAACAAACGCGTCGGGCTGGGTATCTCTGTTGGAACGAAATGACTCCAGCGCCGCTGACATAACTCAATATCGCGCCCGCTGGCATCGGCGTTGGCCTGCTTCTGCACATCGAGCAGATTGTCGTGAGTGACAAAGCATCCTCCCAGCGGTATCAATTCGTGGCCGCCTTCGTACAGCTTGTAACACAAATCCGTATCGGCACAGTAGAAATTGTAACATTCTTCAAGGCCGCCGCATTCTCGAAAGCGATCCAGCCGAACCAAACCATAATTCAACAAGAGCCTGTTTCCATGTGTGAAATCGATACCGTATTCGGCCCACTCTTGGCGCGTCGGGCGCAGGTTCTTATAGAAAAAGACGCCGCCAGCCACTTCTTCTTTCTGCCTGTCCAGCATCTCCACCGCCCGAGCAATCGAATTAGGAGCAAACACAATATCGTCACTGGCATACATCGCCCATTTACCCCGGGCCTTTGAAAAGCCAAAGTTGTACAACTCGGGCCACGAATGCCTGCCGGGCCCGAGATGCTGCGACTCATTGTAAACGTGCCATACATTGTGCCTCCGCAGCACATCGAGCGTATTGTCCGATGAGGCGCCCTCGATGACAATCAGCTCATAGACCACGCCGCGGGCCGCTTGCTCGAGACTGCTGAGCATCCGATCCAACAATTCGGCCCGGTCCTTCGTGCAAAGCACAATACTGACGTCACACTGCGCCGCCTGATCACGAGCGCAGCGTATCGCCGAATCCGCTTTGCAGACAGGAGCATCGCTTTTCTCTCCGAGCGGATCATAAGCATTCTGTGCGACCGGCGGCTTGTTGCCAGCATAGGTAATCAGCAGAGTCTTTCTCTCAAGGAACTCGAGGATAGACTCCGAAAAAACGCCCGGCAGCATTCTGGCGTCTCTATCGTTTTGTCTGATATCGTTATTGTGATTGACCGATAAGATCTGTCCCAACAGGGCCAATGCGTTATTGTCAGGGTCTTCGTAGAAGTTCTCGTTTACTCTATCAAGAAGATACCCGAAGCACTTCTGCGCTAATGAACACCACTGCTCCTGATCCCATTTGAAAGAGTGCCTGACATGATATGCAAACGGAGAAATGAGTTTCTTTATTTGGAATCCCTCCAGAGCCGGAATCAGCGGCGCCCAGTAGTCCCACCACGGCACCCCTAAGCAGAATTCGGATTCCGGGAAATACGATATAAGTGATTTATCAAAAAAGAAGAAATCGAATCCCGTCTCAAGAACTTCCCCGTCCAGGACTTCCAGAGAATCCACGTCGGTCCTTGAGCCGTAAACAAGGGAGCCTTTTGCCTGGCCTTGAATGAACGGGATAATGCCCTCGTCGCCAGACAGAAGGACATCCGAATTTACAATCCCGCAGAATTCGCAATTCGTCTTGCGAAAATATTCCAAAAAGTCGTCGAAATATATGAGCGGTTTGCCAAAAAGTCCTCTTGCATCCCGCCGTGCCGATACAAACTCGACCTCTTGAAATGATTGTCGCAGCACGTTGATTTCCTCAGGACAGTTTATCGAAACCACTCGAAAACCGAGCTTTATCCAGCTCTTGACTGCCAGTACCTGTTTTTCAATTTCTTTTGGAGCTATACTCGTTGCAATAGTCAGGCGGTCGTCCGCGAGCGTCTCAACATCAGACCGCCATCCGACATCCGGCGATCTCCGCGGTTCTGCTATGTGAATGTCCAGACTACCTCTGCCCCACTGTATGACATCGCCGCGGCCCTCGATTGAGATAATCTCTGTGTTGTCGGTTTGCAGGAATTGCTCAGCAGTCTTCCACGCAGGCTGTCCGGCCGAGGGCTTCCACAATGAATTGCCCTGCATGAAAACGCGAATCTTGTGTGAAGACTTAGCAAGACTCTGGCGCAGAGCCTCGGCAACGACTTCCACCGCAACGTCTTTCACACAATGGGGCTTTTCATATCGGCAACCCCAGTTGCACCCGTAGCACTCCAAAGGCAGGCAGACAACCGAAGTCAACGGTGAATAAGGCATGAAACGCCCGAAATGCCCACCACCCAATATGACGACACCGGGAACGCCGACTGCACAAGCTATGTGGGCGCCGGCCGAATCGGGCCCTAAGTACAGGCAGCACCTTCGTATAATAGCCGCCGTCTGGCGGATAGTAGTCCTTCCCGCCAAATTCCAGCACCTTTCCGGCAATCCTGAGCAGATTTCTCCGGCGTAGCCTTCTGCATCCTTGTCGCCCAAGATCACAAAACGGAATCCGTCAAAATCCTGTAACACGGATTTGTATTGTTCGTAAACTTGCCAAGAATGTTGCGCGCTCGGAAACAATGCAATTGTATTTCCGGCGTTCAGGCCGTTATCCTGGAAGAACTTCTCCGCAAAAGTTTCGTCCTCTGCTGTCGTCCAGATCATCGGCTGCAGGCCGGTTACCTCGACGCCCAACCCTCTGAGGAAATCCTCGTGACGCTCCAGCTCCAGCTTATATTCTCCCCGGCTTGGAAGCACTTCTGTGTAGAATTCATTGTGCGCATCTCTGATACCTTGTGAAATGTTGCACAGATTTCCTTCGAGAGCGACTCGCCGCTCGGCTCCGCACTTCAATGCAAACCAATCCGTCAGCGCCTCGCGCGAATATACCGAATTCAAAGATACATCCGGCTTCAATGCCCTCAACCGCATGACAATCTCTTCTCTATAGCGATCGTCCTGTAAGGCTCGTTTCTTATCAAAGGCTACAATATCATCAACATAGGGACACGCCTCGTACAACTCGGCTATATGCCCCTGACAGACTACGGTTATCCCGGCGTCTTGGTGCTTCTCCCGGATATACGGCAGCATCGACGAAGAAAGAACCGCATCGCCGATGGAATCCGTGCGAACCCAGACGATACTCTTTCGAGTGTTGCCAACGAAAGAGCGACTCATGGCATCATCGCCGAGGCCTGAAATGGAACTCAAGCCCTCTGTTTGCCGGTTGATTGAGCCCAAGCCACGTTCTATCTTTGCCAGGTTTTCCCGGGTCATGGCGATTTTCAATTGAGTTCCATGCCCGAAAGTTGTTTCGAGGACCACAGACCGAACGCCACAGGTTCTTAGAAATTCCCAGATTAGGTGTCCCTTTTGCGCTGCGACACATGTATCGATTCGGCAGCCATCTCTGGTAATCCCCGCGTCATCCACAATCAGTATGCCGCCTTCGACCATCATGGGAGCTATCAGCCGAAACTCTTCGAGAATGTGATTCTTGTCGTTAACAGAATCCAGAAGTGCAAAATGGAACCTGATGTCCTTGAGTGCTTTTAAGTACTTGATTGAATCTGAATGTACAAACTCGACATTCCTTGAGCCGTGACAAACCTGCCTGCTTATCCTTATAGAATCGGCACTGATATCTACTGAAATCAGACTGGCCCGGTTACCCAACGCACATGATATGTGGTATGTGCTGAAGTGTTTCTCGTGGAAACTGCGAATTGTGCCGGTTTCAATCGCGTCGATTTGCTGTCGAGGAAAAGACCGTTTGATTTCATCAACAGCATTGACTACGTGCTGCATTGCAGCCCGGTTAGCGGAACTTGCAGCATCGTTCAGGATATAATCAATTACGACTTTGGGATGAGTCCCATTGAACAGCACAGTGTGTGAGTCTATGTCGCCTGTCCAGATGGGATAGTCGGAATCGATTTGCTTCCGGTTTTGGGGTGTCCACCGCAGAAAACATTCCTCGTACCATTTGTCGAGGTCAAGCTTCCAATGCCTGTCCCAGCCGTATCGGCGGTACAGTTCAACCTTCTGCTTCACCTGTTTGTCCAGCACATAACTGTAGTGGTAGAAAATGATCCCCATTCCCCGCGTCGCTGTCCCATCCAGAAGATTCATCTGCTCGGTGGTCTTATTATGCCCCGGCCAGACCATCGTGGGCGGGCGATGAGTCGTGAACATCGAGCCGGGAACGTATTTGAAGAGCCTTCGGCAATGGCACGAATCCTCGAAGAATTTGGATGAAACGAAAATATAGTCAAGCCCCTTCCAGAAGCTGTCCGGTATGAAATTGACCTGCGTAATCGAAGGATCGCTCCTCAGGATTTCCTTTATTTTATCGAGGTCTTCTTTCTTATAGACCTCATCCGAATCTATCAGCCAGACGTAGTTGCCCGTAACATGCTTAAGCGCCTCGTTCTGCATTTCGCATTTTTCGGGCCATCTGCCCTGAACCAGCCTGATTTTCTTTTGCGGGTCAGGGAAAGACTCTATGAACTCAACCGTCCCGTCCGTGCTGCTCCCATCCGCATTCGCTGCGAACATACAATTCTCAACGGCGCCTTCGATAATGATTATCTCGTGAGCGAAGTCGTAAACGGACTTGAGGCTGTACTCAATGAACGGCATCCCGTTGAGCACGATCATAACAAACGAGAACCGAGGCCCTCTATCCTCGCAATTAGATAGATCATTGCCGGCCTTGGCAGGACCAAGCCCGCCGCCGCTCATGGACATCCCGTCAATATTCAATTCATTTCCTTTTTTTATTTGTTCGGACAAATCAAATCTTCTATTCTTGCTCTGCTCATCGCAGAGTCGTCAACTCATCAGACTATGCCGGTATTCGCTCACCGCCTGTTCAATTCGTTCAAGCAGTTCGGCCGCGCCGCGATTCTCGGGCTGAAGGGACAATTCAATTCGGCAGGCCTTTTGTGCCGAAACGATGTCTCCCGACTGAGCATAAGCCGCCGCCAACGCATAATAGACATTGGGCAAAGTCGCACAATTCACCGCCGCCTGTTCGAGATATTTGACGGCCTGCGAAGCATCGCCGTTATTCACACATTGAAAACCTCTCTTAAAAAGCTCCTCAGCGGCCGGCCTGCCGTCCGCCTCCAGAGAATCCAATAACAGCTTCGCCGCATTCCCGGCCGAACCCAATATCAACTCCCTCCTGACCGCAGAGAGCAACCTGGCGATAATGCCGGCATCCATCTGCCGCCCCAGAACCTTGCACTGCTCTTTAACGAGATCGGGCGCCTGTTGATATGCACTTTCAATACATTTTAGAGCCGCCGAGAGGTTATCTTCTTTGAGAAATTCGCTTATAGGCCTGAGCGTAATACCGGTGGGCGTTAGCTCCCAACTCGCATGGGACGTGTACGCCAGAGACCTGTCGTTGCCTCCCAACTCAATATTTCGCTTCTGTTCAATATTGAAACTTGCCGACTTCTTGCCGCCCGGTATATGTGAAAAATCATGGTTCTGGTGAACAATGGTAACCGCATCACTGACGTCAATGACCGGCCTGCCCATCAACAGAGGCTCTCGAACAAGCCAGTTGTCCCAGACGTCCCTGCCCAGAGCCATCGGCGGAATCTCAGGCCATAGGCCCTTTTTGAACGCAAAATAGTCGATACCCGTAGGGGCGTGGTGGAAGCCCTCCCGCCTAACCCGCTCGGTCAACCTCTGCCGCCAGTCTCCTGCGCGAAAATCTATTTCCTGCGCAATATGAATATCCCACCGCCGAGAGACCATCAAGAACTGATTGAACCGCCGAGCGACACTTTCAATCGCCTCGGTAAAATCATCCATAAGGATTATGTCGGAATTGACATATACACATATATCATTAGACGCAGCGGCCTGGGCTCTTTGAAACAGATCGTTGAGCAAGGGCGTACCGAATTCATTGCACTTCACGTCGGGAATATGCCTAAGACCGTTGATGCGCACGAAATCGGCTACTCCATCGTCGTCTCCTAAAAGAATAATCTCAGGGCGAGGCCGCAACTGCATCCAGCTTCCTATCGCATTGTTCTGGATCGTCGCAAAGACATCCGTAAATGCCTTGGGCATCGCAAATATTGTGAAAGGTATCTCCTTTTCATTTTCCTCGACCGAAACATCGCCAACGTATGGAGCCTTCTCGATATGTCCGCCGTTCTTGGATTCTCCAAACACCAATTGCCCCGTTTGCGTTTGCCTCATCGGAAATAGTAGTCCGACGCTGTCACCGTTTCGCCGGGCAATGTACTCCTGATGCCGTTGAGAATTGATGGCATACGCCCGTACGTAATTGTCTGTGTAGTATTTCTCTTCGAATGTTCCCTTGCTTGCGACGGTATTGAGAAGATCGAACGGAATGTAAAGATTGGTTTTCCCTTGTTTGAGCAGCTTTATACCCAGGTCCAAATCGTCCCCGCAGGTCGGTGAAAAGGCGGTATCCAAACCTCCGCAGGCCAATAGAAGCTCGCGAGAAATGCAAAACGGACGTGCTATCGAGTCCACCCGCCAAACGCCGAGTTCGTAAAAGGGAAGGTTGTGCATGGTGAAATACTCGCCCTTGTGAGGCCTGTCTATCTCAATCCTTCTAAGATCGATTCTCTCGCTGTTCGGCAGCAATTGCACTCCCGCCAGGAAAGAGACGGCGCCGAGATTATCCACTGCACTGATTGCTTTTTCCAGGAGCAGATCCCAATTCTCGTCATAGATCCAATTGTCGTCCTGTATGAAGATGATGTAGTCGCCCGATGCATGCTTCAGCACCAGGTTATTGCAGAATATTTCATACCTGTCGTCGGCAAACAGAAATATATAATCCTGTTTTTTATCCCTGAGATACCTGTGAAGAATCTCGATGGACTTGTCTTTGCAGTCGTCAAAAACAACGATTATCTCGCATTCGTTTCGGCCGGACAAATTGCTTATCCAGCTATCCATGACCGACTCGATAGATTCTTCTTTATTGTAAACCTGAAACGCAAGTGTCAGTTTCATACGAATATCTTCCTACGCAGAAGTTTGTTTTCGAACAAAAACGCTTATCGAATAGCAAGTATCGACAAGCTCAAATTCGGCTGATGATTTCAACTCATCAGCCAGCCGCGTCGGCCCCATCCATCCGCGAGAGAACTTCTCATCCGACGGATCTTCGGCAATATTGTCTCTTCTCGAATCGTGCAAAAGTATCCGCCCGTCGGCAGCCAAGAATCGAGACCACTGCTCAAAATCCCGCCGGACATCCTCGTAATGGTGGCTCCCGTCGATGAAGAGCAAATCGATTCGCTTCTCCCACGATCGGACCACGTCGAAGCTGTAGCCTTCAATCGGATGCCAGTCATCAAGAGCTTCGTCGCGTCGCTCTGCTCTGAGGGCCTGCGCGACGGCGTAGCGACAACCATCCATCGTAGCTTGCACGCCCCCTTTCGAATCGGGAACAAAAGGGTCTATCGAATAGACCTGAACGCCCTCGGCTTTATTCAACAAGAACACCGTCGCGGAGCCCCCGTAAGCGCAGCCGATTTCGACGATTGTATTGCCGGCCTCTGCCGCCTCGCCGGCCAGATACGGCACTTCTTCCTCGGCAAGCCAGAAAGGACGAGGAAAGATTGAAGAAAGCTCTTGCTTGGTTATCCCGTCTGCACGTTCACCCTTCATATCACGACCAAGGGCCAGGAAAGAGCTGACAAGCTCGTATTTGTTTGCCTCGCTAAACAGTCCTTTGGCGATGCTCTTGCCGTTTGCCCTGAGCCGTTCTTTCAACTCCGTGTTCTCCAGCAATGATTTCACAGCCCGCCACAAACCCTCTATGTCCCCCGATGGGACCATCAACCCCGTCCAGTTATCATACAAGTACTCCCGATTGCCGAGACAGTCAAAGGCGGTTAAGGCGCACCCGCAATGCAAGGCCTCCTGCTGAGTTCGCGGGCAGCCCTCCCCCCAAAACTCATCTTTGCCCGGATTGAGGCCCACAAAGATATCGACGGTGCGCAGCAAATCGGCGACCTGCCGCTCATCTCCGCTTATCCTTATTAGACCGGCGCCTCGGCCATACCGTCGCGCTTTGTCGGCGAGAAAATCAAACGTCTTTTGGTCATTGGGCGAAGCATCAGGCATGCACCCTATTCGCCCCGGAATCCGTCGGCTTGGATCATCATAGAAGACCGATTCATCCGACCACTCGTTTATCAGAATCGGCTTGATCCGATAGTTGGCCATGTACCAGCTTTGTATATACCGCGAGTGAGTGCCTATCCGCGCGATTTTGTTCTTGTTCAAGTAGTAATCGAGCTTGTCTCTGAATCGCAATGTCCACGCCAGTTCAGCGTCAAGATAGTAGAACTTGCCGGCTCCCACTAACTGCTCCAACCACGGCGTTTCGAGCCAGGCGGTAAGCACCCGCACCTGATCGCCTTGACTCTTGAGAGTCTGGACATCTGCGTAACTTATTACCGGTTCGGGGTTTACCAACCATTCATCGTAAGAGCCGTCTTGAGTTGCTATGTGAGCATCGACGCCGTTGGCACGCAGCAATTTCGACCACAACGTATATATCTTTGTTCCGCCATTGAAGTTCATCAGCGTACCCGAAGTCAGAACCACCCGCGTAAGATCCTTTCGGGGCTCAGCAGGACTAAGATTAACATGTTCTCGCAAATTATCCGATAGTGAAGCTTGGTTTATGATTGTTGTCATTTTCTCAATAAATCCATTTTCGTAAAGTTGACTTTTGCATCGAACTCATTGCACACTTGCCCCAACACACCCTTCGACCTCTTGTCCTCTGCCCATGGGCACATACTCGACATTTTCACCGAGCCGGCTCGGGTCAAGTATTCGCCAGCAATCGATTAGTTTGATTGGACTAGTGATGCAGTTCTCGTCTATTTGCTTGAACTCGTCGGCGGGCGTTGTAATCACGCAGACCGAGGACTTCGAGATACATTCTTCCGGTGAGTTAGCGTATCGGAGCCGCTCCCCGTAAATCTCCCGAACATTGTCCATCGCAAAGCGGTCGTAAACGGTGACATCCGCACCATTCTTCAACAACTCGTCAATAAGTTCTATCGCGGGCGATTCGACTACTACCGGGGTCTGCGGCTTAAAGGCCAGTCCCAGAATCGAAACTGTTTTATCCTTCACAGACGAGATTTGTTCGAGCACAAACTCGCACAAATGCCGGTTATGCCGCCGATTCACCTCTTCCGAAGCCTCAATCAACTCGCCATTGCAGCCGCACTGCTCACAAAACCGCACGAACGCGGCCGTATCTCTCGGAAAACACGTCCCCCCATAGCTCAATCCCCCGCGAAAATACGAAGGCGAAATCCTTTTATCCATACCGAGCGTACCGGTGACAACGTCCGCATCAGCCCCAGGTGTTCTCTCGCACATCTGCGCGACGGTATTGGCGAATCCGATCTTCATTGTGATGTAGGCATTCAGGCTAACTTTGATAATCTCGGCGTTGATGATGGACGTTCGCACAATTGCCGGATCGTTTTTACACATACGCCGATAGACGGAGGCGATCCGGTCGCCGGCCGAAGGTTCGCTCTGGCCTACAAGCACGAAATCAGGATTCCAGAAGTCGCTAAGCACCTTGCCTAATGCGACAAAATCAGGATTGTAGCAGACATTGAAGCCTTCGTTGAGCTTCCTGCCGGAGTACTCCTCAAGTAAAGGAATAAACGATTTGTCCGTCGAGCCCGGTATCACCGTGCTGCTGACGACGAAGATATGATTCGACTTTTCGCTTCGGCCCAGAGCCTCGCCCAGAGATTTCAGAGCAGCCTCGACATATTTATTCGAGAACCCGCCGTCCGGCTCGCTCGGTGTTGAAACCAGGATGAAGGTTACATCCGTCTGCTCGATTGTCTGGTCATGATTGGTCGTCGCCCGCAATTCTTTACCACCCAATCGGGATATGATTTCGCCAAGGCCGGGCTCGACTATCGGAGAGACGCCCGCATTGATAGAATCAACGAGATCGCGGTTGATATCGACGCCTACCGTATCAAAGCCTCGTTCGGCAAAGCACGTTGCAAGGCACAAACCAAGCTTGCCCAATCCAACCACCGATATGACATCTCTCATTTCAACTAAACCTCAATTTGAAATCTCTATATGTCCCACCCATCCGGGATGGGGCTTAAAATTAAAAAATCGATCCTCACTATCATCGAAGCACCGATCCCACCGATCCTCGCCGCCAACGATTTCCACACCGGCCGGCTCATGTATTCCGTAGTCGAAATTCGGATCGTTCAGAACAGCCTTGAATATCTTCAGCTTCAACGGATCAAGACCCATCAGCCTCGTCGCAGCCAGATCGACCGCAAGAACATTCTCGCCGCCCAACAGTACGCCCGCCGGCTTCGGATCGGGTGAAAGCGGCCCGTTGTTCTGGCCGCCTATCACACCATCGACAATCGAAAAGCATCTGCGTTGTTTGTCATCATGCATCCGTCCCTGCCCGTCGGCGAAGTAAAATATCTTCAGCAAATCGGCGACCATTCTCCACGCCGAGTCATTCCCGTGCCAGTTGCCCGCATCGAGCATGCGCTTCTCCCGAGACACCGTAATGCCGAAAGGTTTGATGAGCTTGCCGTGAAGCCAGTACATCGAGCGATGAACATACTCGAGCGCCACATTCTGACGCGCCAGCAAGTGATCGTACATCCAGCGTTCGAGCCTGATCAGGCCCTTTTCCATCGGACTAAAAAGCCCGTTCGGATACTGATCTCCGCCCTCGCTCGGCGAGCCGACCCTGTAATGCAGACAGAGGTTCTTATTCGTGCAAATCCCGACCAGACCCTTTAGATTTAGTGTCACCCCGACCTTCTTGTGCACCTTCAGTTTAGGGACCGAGATAAGTACGTCGGCATTGAGCATCGTGCCTGAAATCTCGTATTCGTGACTGCCGCTGCTGTGCCTGCTGATCAATTCGTCGCGGTGATAAACAGCACCGTAGAATCTCTTCGGATTCGGACAATCGCCCAGAGCGCTCTTCTCGGCTAAATTGACGACGACAGAACCGTGCGGATCACCGCCCAGCGGTCTCCTGCACGAGGGAAAATGCCTGCCCGCCGAACAGTAGCTCCTCAGATCCTTGAAATCGACCTCCGGCCCGGAAAACCCGCCGTAAAAATCGCATACATGGTCCAGTTTTGTCACCTGCACCAACTCCTCGAAATTGCAGTTGTGCTGCGGAGCATCTGCGATTGTTATACTCCCCGAACCTTTCAATGCGATCCAGCAATAGTCGGCAATCGCCCTGAGAACCGAAGGATGCGTGATAATTGAGAACACATCCTTGCCCTCGGAATGCCTGCTCAGAACAAAATTCGGCTTGATAACCACCGTCATGCCGGGCTCGATCAGGCGCCCTAACGGGTTCCACTGCTCCGTACCGTATTTCTCGGCATCCAGGCCAAGCGAACACAATAGCCGCCTCACCCCGGCGTACACTTCGTTCTCTTCCGGGTTAAGATGCCCTCCGAACGGGTATTCAGGATAATCGCACGAGGGATGATACGGGGCGTTCCGCGGATAAACCGCCTCCGGCACCGTCGTCACCGCAACCTTCGATCGAGTTGTCGTTACTGTTGCATCCATATATCCGCCAATATTGCTTATTTGCTCACGGCATCGATCTCGATATCCTGTATAAGGAACCGGTGCTTGCCGCGCCTGGTCTGCGGGATATCCTCCACCGCCTGCATCGTCAACTCCATATCATCGCCGAGTTTCGCCAGGAGCCTCATCTTTATCCGCCGCACCTCCACACCATCACAGCCGGCCTTCGGGATATAGCGGAAAGTCGCCTTCCCCTTTTGCCGCTGGTGAAACTGGAACTGCTTCACATAATCGAACGTATCATCGTGCATATTGATCGCGGTCATCGAGATACGTCGCCCCGTCCCAGTAACAATGATCTCCTGCAGCCTGCCCACGACTCTTTCCCATATCTGATACGGCCGACCACAGCCCTGGCATCCCCATCCCTTCAAAACCGCGATGTCCCGTGTTCTGTATCGCACAAACGGCGTCGCACGCATGATAAACGACGTCGCAACTATCTCCCCCTCCCGCCCCGGCTCCGTCACCGCCATGCCGTCCGCATCAACCAGTTCAACGTAACCATACTGCGGCAGAACGTGATAAGTATCCTCACTCTCACAAAATGACGCCAACGCCGACAGCTCATAATGCCCATAGTGCGAGAATACCCGGGCCCCGAAAACTTCCCGCAAAAGCTCCTTTTGAAAATCGTAAAGATTCTCCGATGCGCACAAAACGCCCTTTATCGGTGGAAACGATCTACCGGTATCCTTGAGGAACTTCGCAAAAATGTACCCGCTGGACGGATAGCACCGAATCCACTCCGGCTCGTATTCCAGCGCATACCTGCGGTATATCTCCATGCTCGCACCCTGCAAATGATAGGACGAACACCTCAACTCGTTCAATTCGGCATAGTATTCAACATGATCCTCGCTCTCTATAGGCAATCCGCGAAGCACCAATTGCCGCTCGCCCTCCTTCCAGCCGACGCGATAATACTGATGCGCCTTCGAGGCCAGCTCCCTTGCGAAGGCATCCTCATTGCGATAGAAGCCGAAAGGAATACCCGTACTGCCCCCGGTCGTCACATACCGGCAATCCGCCATATCAACTGCGAACTCATCAAGATTGTCCCTGAGCATCTCCTTAGTCACAAACGGTAAGCACTTCAAATCGTCAATCGATCGAATATCGTCCGGCGAGGCTCCATATTCATCGTACAACGCTCTGTATGCGCTCGAATTCTCATAGGCAAACCCGACCGCCTTTCTGACCTGCTCGAACTGGTAGGCCTCTATCCGCCCCCGGTCCCATTGATCGGCAGTCCGCAGAAACTCCGCCCATCGGACGTACTCCTCGTTGAGCAAATCTATGTGCGTCTGCGCCTTGTATTTTTCTGCAACTGTCACAACTGATCCTCAGCCATCATCGCCCTGCACATCTCATTGCAGGCGACAGGCGTACAGGACCCCACCGGGCCTTGACCGCCGAAGGAGTCAAATAAACCTGTATGTCATACTGTCATTTAGAATCACCTGCTCATATATTTCATTGTGCGGCTGGTATGTGCATCGCGGGCACTCGTTCTGAACGACGATGCGATCATGGATACTCCAATGTTCCCTGCCGCCCCACAATTCTTGAATCCGATCGGGCTGTTCGATATTCCTCGCTAACTCGAGCTTTGGATCACCGCGCCTGTCGCAGCAAAGTCCTACAGTAAAGGAATCCTTCGGCGCATCTTTGCCCACCGGCGGCTCGATAACCGCTGTCATAAAAATCGAATGGCACTTGCTGAAATAATTCGCGCTGGCAAACTGGGAATTGAATTTGTGCGTGACTCCGTAAACGCCGAAAGTCTCGTCGTCAAGTTTCATCGCCCCGGCAACCTGCTGCTCGAACAACAGTACGTCCTCACGTGAAAAGGTGATTTCCTTCGCCGTATCCAACTTGTCCCAGGTGGTCCCCGCCGGCCGAAAATGAATATTCTTGCATCCCAACCGCTTGGCGAGCTTCGCCGCTTCATAGACTTCGGCGATATTGTCTTTATACAGAAGATATTTAAAACTGACGCCGTAAGCCGGATGTCTCCAGCCCAACCGATTACTGTGCATCCTCGCGTAATCGACCAGAATTGCTATATTCTCGACAACGTCGTCGAACAAATCGCTACCCTCGGCCAGACCTTTCAGCCTGTTGTACGTCCGCTTCGTCGCCGCATCAACGGATACGCCGACCCATACAGTCTCAGACAACGAATCGACAAATCGATCCATCCTCGTGCCGTTGGTCACTATCCCGACGTCCACGCCGTTGGCAACGACCCTGTCGATAAAGCCACCCGTGGCGTCGTTGAGCAGCGGCTCCCGCCGCCGGCGATGCAAATCGCCTGGACGCCGACCTCGCCGCAATCCGTACCCTCGCCCCAGCGTGGCAGGAAATCGGCAATTTCTCTCAGCGCCTTCTCAGACAATGAACCGGCCCGCTCTCTGCGCACGAATTCCGCATTGCACCATACACAATTCAGATTACAGATATTCGTAGGGTCAACGGTAATCAACACAGGCGGAGGAATGGCTCTGCCCCGCTTGATCTTCTTCCACCTTTCGACGTGGGCGAGAAGCTTATAGCTGTTGAACGGATTCCACCTCTTGCTCGGATTCCATTCTCGACATGCTCGTTTGGCCCTTTGACGCGTATCGCTTGGCGGCGCGGCGACAACAGAAGGCGCATCGGACAAGTCGACGCCAGGCTGACTTCCCTGCCTCTTGCTTATCTGAGGCAAGTATTTGCCCCCCGGTCCTGCAGCTTCCTGCACCGCTTTTTTCCTCACAACGAACATTCTGTTACTTCCTTGCGGTTCGAATACTATCGCGATATACGCCTATGGTTTTTCTGCCTTTGCGAATACGGTTCAATTCTCTGGTGACCTCGTCTTTCTGGTCACTAAGGGTCAGTCTCAGGTTTTCGTAGGTATCGGCCAGTTGTTTTCGCTGCCGGGCAAATTCGTCCAATTTAAGAATTCCGGCCCGTGATATTTCTTCAATAAGACCATTGGTTCGCTCGCACAGGGCCTCGACTTCGCTCAGCTTGCCTTGCCGAGCCAAGTCGTTCTGCTCGCCGAGCAACTTTTGCAGTTTTTCCAATAATTGTTTTTGTCTGTCACTGCGCATACGCCCTACTCCCCGGCCTGTCTCTGTCCGGCCAGCCCGTGCTCGACCTCTTCGAGCAGGTCCGCCGCATCAACATTGTCCGGATTCAGCGTCAGAACGTCCCTCAGCAACGTCTCGGCCTCGGCCAACCGGCCTTCCTTCACATAGAGAGCAGCAAGCGAAAACATGACCGAACCATCTCCGGGGTGCATATCAAGATACACCTCCAGATAATGGATGACCTGTGCAAATGAGCCCATCTTGCAGGAAGTCTGAAACAATCCCAACAGCGCCGTCAGATTATCCGTATCCAACTCCAGGCACCTAAGGTACATATCAAAAGACTGCTTGTAATCGGACCGTTCCTGGGCGACCATAGCCAGGCCCGCATAAGCCTTCGAAGAAGCCGAATCGAGCCGGCACGCGACCCGAAACGCTATCTCGGCATCATCCAGAAGGCCCTGCTCCAGCGCCACCACGCCAAGTCCAACGTAAGGATCCGCCTCGTCCGGGCCCAGCAAGGCTGCTTTCTCGTAGCACCTTTGGGCCTGTTCGCAACTGCCTACCGACGCATAACAGTCGCCCAGCTCCCGCAAGACCTCGTAACGCTGAGTCGTATTCTCCTGCTCGGAAATATTGCTGTGTATCATGTCCATACTAATTCTTTTCCTTCAAGCATCCGCTCGGCTTCTTCAAGCAGCACTATCGCCGGACGAAAGTTCTTTTCCCGTCTTTTCAGCCTCGCCTCCAGCAGCAGGCTGTCCACTGTCGGCTTTTTGCCATTGATCTGGCGGACCAATTCGCAGGCCTTATCAAATTCGCCCGCTTTGAAATACGCCTCGGCGGCCCGATATTTCATCCACAACTCATTGCCGTATCGCCCGGCGATATCCTCCAACATCAGCCCGGCCTGAGCCCAGTTGCCGTCTCTCCCGGCCGTCTCGCTTTGACAAAGCAACTGGTCGAATTGAAACGGTATCTCAGCCGGCTGCACACGCCTCACCTTAATACCGGCGGCATTGAGAGACTCTCGCACCGAGGCCCGTGGAAATCTCCGCCGAGCATCGCGCAGATCGTCTGTTTCCAATACGACTGCCCAAAGCTTGTCCGTCGAGTCCTCAAGCTCAAAACCTTCCCGTCGGCCCGGACTTTCAATCAGCCCATAGAGTGAATCCTCAAGCCAGAATTCCCGTATCTCAAATCCGTCCGGCACTACGACCGTATATTCGCCCTCACATCCGGCCAATGCCGCGTCCACGCACTCGGACGGCGACGCCCCGGCCTCCACCGCTACTGTGGCAACATTTGGCATGCCCACATCCAGCCTCGCCAAATCAGCCTGCGAGAGAGGCAAATAAACTTTGTATGGATAGAACGTATGCCGCCAGATTGAAGCCAGTGTCCCGGCAATCTGCTGATTCAATTTCCGGCCGACACAAATGATCGATACATCATTTATCTTGGGCCAGGGCTTCGCCGGCCTCGTAGTCCGTATCCTCAAGACATTTCGCAGGTAATCGTTTGCATCCTTGCGACGGCGCACCGATACCCTGTCCGACTCGCCGACGGGACTGTAATATTCCCCAGTGACTTCATTGACGTGATAAAAGTCTGTGAAGAAACACAACTTGCGGGTCAAGTCCCAATCAATCAGGACATTGAGTTGCTCGTTGTAGGGTCCGATTTTCTCAACCAAGTCACGCCGGTGCATCAGACTAACATGCAGCGCGTGATTAAAATAAAGCATAACGAATCGGTCGAAATCCCTACTAACCTCGACCACTTTGCTTAGAACCTCCCGTGTGCCGTCGTACTCGATCCTGCAGTACGTCCTGTAGAGGTCCGTATATGCCACCAGGCAATCGGTCTCATTCTCCAGCGCATTAACGAGGGTGCATACATGATGCCGGTAGTACAAATCGTCGTTGTCAAGATAACAGATGTATTTTCCGGCAGCACGGGCTAATCCCTCATTGAGCGTAAACCCTTTGCCGCGATTGTCGTCCCTGTCGATAAAGATTATTCTGGGATCGTTGAAGTGCCGAACAACGCCGTCAATCGGGTCTCCACCGTCTCTGATCACGATAATCTCAATGTTGCTGTAATCTTGGCGAACCACACTGGCCAACGCCGTGTGCAGATACTCCGACCTGTTGTAGCTCGGTATAAGCACGCTGACGAGCGGACCCGATTTTGCGCCAAGATTCTCAACTGCCATAGACTTTCTCCTCCGAGTCCATCTGGACCTCAAGCCCGGCGAAAATATTGTTTATTCTGCCTAACTGACGTTCCAGCGAATACTTCTCTTCAACGAATCCGCGGTACTTGCCAGACTCATAATCCCCGCCGACAATCCGCTCGCAGAACTCCTCGGCAATGTTGAACAGGAACTCCGACGGAAAAATCCGCTCGGCTCCCAGGAAGTTGTGAATTACCGGCTTTAAGCCGCAGGCCATTCCCTCAAGGATGCCCACCGGATGTCCTTCACAGATGGATGTCGAGACTATGTAATGTTTGTCGCCCAGCCAGGCGTTCACATCGCTCTGCCATCCGTCAAAGAACACAACATCCCTTAAACCCAGCGCCTCAACCATTTGCCTGAGATACTGTTCGAGAACCCGGTCCTGAAAAGCCCCGCCGAAGAACAGGCGATATCCACGGTCGATGTAATGAAGTTTCTGCATACACTGGAGAACCAACCCGGGATTCTTGACCATCCTCAGATTGCCCAGGAACGCAATATTCTTACCTCGCCGCCGATCGACAAGTGGAAATCTCCGAAGGTTAATCCCGTTTGGAACGCCCGCGACCGAAGTGAGGTCTTCTATATCCGGGACTTGGCTCTTGAGAGTCTGCAGCGTAATAGCGTTCCCGACCGTCACCAAAACGTCGATGTTGCTCCAATTGAGAAGCCGGGGCCACTGCTCATAGGCCTCGTACCGGTGCAGTCTGACAATGTTCCTGCAAACCTTCGGTTTTTTCGAGGCTGCAACTGCAAGATTTGTGCACCACTCGAACCACGAAATATCGCTCCACTGCATCAACTCGTACATTTCCTCTTCCGTTTGCCCTTCAAAGACGCGGGTTTCAAAACGGCGTTCGATGAATTCGATGATTTCTGTTAGAAATGTCATTCCGTCGCCGCCGCAAAAGAAGGCGACCTTCGGCCTCTTGCTGCGAATAACTTCAATCATGGGAGCAAGCACAACCTGCTCCGGTGCGATTCGTAGCGACCAGAGGAGCATCTCAAGAGCATGGGCCTTGTCGTTTTGGTTGAGGAATACGTCGGCTGTTCGGTTCAAAATATCCGGATTGAGTATCCCAATTCGCTCCATACTTTCAAACAGCCCGGATGTTTCTTTGACTCTGCCGGCGGCGATATACGCCTCGGAGATGTTCCAGAGTATCTCAGCGCTATCGCCGTGAAGACTTCTTGCCCTGATGAAGTGATCGATGGCCTGGTCTGTCCGGCCCAGGCAATGGAGTATAGCGCCCGCATCGTTCAGGGCCTCGGCGTCCTGAGGCGCAGCCCGCAGATATTCGGCGATGTGCTCAAGAGCCTGGCTGTATTGGCCTGTTTCGGCCAGTCTCAGGCCTTCGCGGTAGTGATCCGGTTTACTTTGGCTCGTCATTTGTCTTGCTCCTTTTCTGGTCTATAACCCACCGGGCATCTTAAACAATCCGGCAAAGTCCAGGCACAGCATCCGGTTGCTATTCTTTAACACAAACCGCGTGCCACCAGCCAATATCCCGGTTTATTCGCAGTTACGCGGCGCCGCAGGAAATGATGTGTATAAATATCAAACACTTATGCCTTCAGCCCGTCACCTACAGAGCCCCGCCGCCAGGCGCCTGCTCGGGGCTAAAATCGCCTGTTTGGGCCCCCAATCTCTATCTGATGAAGTCTAAAAGTGACATAGACATAAGCGAGCCGGCCACGGATAACGACATCTGATACAGGATCTGCTGGCGGGAAATGTCTATGGCTATTTGAGCGATATCGGCCTCCTGAAGCATCGCGCCCTCGTCTTGTGTCCCGAATTTCATATCCTCGACGCTGCCTTTGAGCACTTCCAGGAAGCCAATTCTCGACCCCACTGAAGCCGATTTATCTGCCAAGTAGCTCCTGACCTCTTCCAGGGACTCCATGGATGCGACGCGAAGTTCATCCAACTGATCGTCCGAAAGCCCCTTCTCGTTGTTCAATATGTCTCGGACATAGATAAGCGTTTCAAAGGCGTCGTATGTCCCCGGCGCACGAACCATATCGATGCCCGCAGCCGTTATTGTTGTCGTATCGACATATAAAACCTGCCCGGTCCTCGAATCCGTTACCACAAGATTCGTATCGGTCCCGTCGGTGTTGACGGTAGTCAGCCCGTCGTCTATGGAAAGACTGTAATCTCCTGCCGACCCCGTCACGGTAAGCCACGTATCTCCTCTGACACTTGATGTCCCCGTTCCGGCCTGGGCGCCGGTATCGCCCAAGAAGACAATCTCGCCCCGGCTGTCCGAGCGAAATATCTCGTCCCCAACATAAAATGCCGATGACTGCACACCCGCAGCTATTTCTACCTCGCGATCCTCAAAACTGCCCTGGTACGTTACAGACGTGATATTTCCGTCAGTACGCTCCACGGCATACGGCGCCGAACCGGTAGCGCCCCCCCCGAAAAGGTACTCATCCATGTGTTGCGTGTTGGCCAGCGAAACCATCTGCTCCAGCGTATTGTTGATTCCCTCAGCGACTGTCTCTCGTCCGCCTTCCCCGTGAATGCCGCTGGCAATCTGGCTGACATGAACCTTCGCATCAGCCAATGCTGATACCATTTCTTCAATTATCGTAAGCGATATCTCCAGCGTGCTCATCGTCTGTCCTATCGTATCCATGTAACCCTCAAGAGTCCGCTTCTGAGAGTTCAACCCCAAGACTCGATAGGCCGCGGACGGATCATCCGATGCCCGATTGATCCGCGAGCCCGTTGCGGCCTGCTCCTGCAGCCGAAAAAACGCATCAGTTTGAAGATTCAACGCGAAGCTAAGATTATTGTAAATGCTGTTTACTGTTCCGCCCATTGAGACCTCACCGTTGCGATTAAACTCTTCACAAAATCTCCGTCAGACTCGCCAAAGACGACTGAAGGGTATTTATGTACTTCGCCATTGCTTGAAACATCTGCTGGTAAACCAAGAGTTCGGCCGCCTCTACATTCATGTCAACGCCGCTTATGTCATCTCGGCGACTCTCGAGATTCCGAACGATCAGTTCAACGTTGCCCTGCTCCATATCTCTGGTTGAAACCTTCAGCCCCACGTCCGCCACCAACTGACGATAGAATTCCCCGCATGTCAGCAACCCCAGACTGCTCAAGGCTTCGTCCTGCACCCCCGCCAGCCGCAAGGCGTTTGCGTTGTCGGTCATATCGGCGCCGAGAGAGGTCGCCACTCGCGACGGCGTGCTTGATATCGCCGAGCACACAGCAATATCACTGACGCCGCTGCCGGCGAAAAAGGTGTTCATTCCAACCGCCGCCAATACGCCGGATGTATCCGTATTTGCAAATGCCTTAACCTCGAATGTCTCACCGTCGTTCAGACTCCCCGTCGTAAGTGCGATCTTGATGCCGTTGCCGATCTCAAGCGCTTCCCCAGCCGCATAACCCGAGCCAACGTTAAGTGTCGCAACAGTGTTCGCACTGCTGTCGGTCACAACTAATTGCAGCGTGCCGTTGCCCACCAAGCCGGGGCTCGGAACCGTCGAAACCTCGAACGTGAATATATCATTGGCTGTTCCGTCATAAATCCCCGATACCGAAATTGTCGGAGGCGACCCGGTCAGAGTGCTCGCCGTCGGCGCCGACAGAACCGCCGGCAGAAAATCGAATTCGTAGTTTGCATCGGTCGAGATGCTTAGCTTCGAATTGACAGCCGTAGCATTCAAGCCCGCAATAGCGGAAATGTCTGCCGCTATGCTCGTTAACGAATCGGCCGACGCATCAATAGTGATTTCATTACGCGTTATTGCCCCTGTGCTCGTATTCGTCAGCCGTATATATATGCTCCCGTCGCCAACACTCGAACCGAAGTCAGCCACGTCTTCACTCGTCATTTTCCAGCCGGTCAATTCCGTAAAGGAACCCGATGAACCCACCCCTTGAACGTGGAATTGATTCATCTCCTGTATCATCGCGACCGCCAGCGAGTCGAGATCGTCATGAATATCGGATACCAGATCGTTTTTCAGCGACAGCAAGCCCCCGACACTGCCGCCCGAAATATTCGTGGTGTAGTTCGCCTCTCCTTCGACGGAGATACCCATTTCACCGCTGCTGTCCAAACCCGCTTCGAGTTCTATAGTTGTAGTGCCCATCACAACCGGTATCCCTGCAACCACCATGTCAACAACGCCGTAATCACGCGACTGAGTCTCAACGCTGATCAGAGCCGCCACGTCGGATATTAGCTGGTCCCTCTGATCACGAAGGTTGTTCGCAGAACTGCCGCTAATCTCAACCTGTTGAATGCTTCCGTTCAACTCAGCTATCTGGCTTGTCAGCGAGTTGATCGAGTCAACTGCGTTTCCCGTCTCCAACCGAATCGCGGTATCCAGGGTGGTCAGAAATTCGCCTAACGTCCTAAACTGGCTCGCCATTACCTCCGCATCGTTCACCACCTGATTCTGCCAGACCCTCTCTCCCGGATGAGCGCTCAGATCCTGCAAAGAATTGAAGAAATTGTCTATTGCAGCGTTCAGACCGCTGTCCTCCGAGGAAAGCTCTCCCAGAGCACTTTCAACCGTTTGAAGCGTCACAAGCTCACGAGCGATCTGCTCCAGCGAGGAATACCGCCGCAGTATCTCCTGTTCCAAAAAATTGTCGATTATTCGCGTGACACCATCAACATTAACGCCCGCCCCAAACAGCAATGAGCCGTCCCGTGACGGAGAATTGGGGCTCAACTCTATCCGCTGCCGGTGGTAGCCCTCTGTCGCCGAATTGGCAATATTGTTGCCTATTACATCGAGCGCGTGCTTGGCTGCATTTAGACCGCTGATACCTATAGCATAGTCCGACATCCGTCAACACCATTGAAAAACTGGTCTGCTAAAACTGTAAACTGACAAAAACCGAATTGCTTTGGACCCTTCTTAAACCATCTGAACCATACGTCGTTGTGCCTGTGTTTCCAAGTTCAAGGATGCTCCTTAAAAGCACGCTGTTGAATCCGGCACAGTCCGACAGAAGCATCGCCGTCTTGGCGTGTTCCCTTTGGAGCTTTTCTGTCAACGACCTCAATTCGGCTTTTCTCTGCGCCACTTCAATTCTCTTCTCATCGCCCAGCACCGATTCGAGTCGCGAAAGAGTCATATCGCTAACTCCGCACCGCAGATCGGCGGCGAATCCCATTCGCATCGATTCTCGTTTCGATTCGTTCACTGAGTATTCTTGTGATTCTCCCCGAATCTTCTCAAGGAGCCTGCCCAGGGCCGCTTGATCACGCTTGACCACTAAGCTTCGAAGCTCGTCAAGCCGCAGCAGACTCGCACGAACATGCCGAATGTCCTCATCGAGAACAGCCAGCAGCTCATTAACCTTCCCTTCTATTCCGGGTATTGCTGATTCCATAGTCTTTATCCGTCTGGCTCGACCATCTTGTTTGCATCGCCTGTATTATGCAGAGATTTGTATATATCCTTCCACATTCCAAAGCCCCCGCTGCCGCCGAGATGACGCCCCAGATACGTCGAGAATATCCCTCGAACCTGTTTGGACGTGGCATCCTTCTCCAGGCCCCAATCCCCAATAGTACTCTCCATTACCTCCAGGAGCTTGGTTATGAAAACCGATTCGAAGTCCTTTACCGCCTCGACTTGCCTGTCCGCCGAAGCGGAGTTGATCGTCTCAGCGTCTTTCAGTAAATCCGGCATAGGCGCCGCTTCTGTAAGTAGTAATCCGGAAAAGTTGTCCATAAGCTCACTGCCCTACATTATCTCAAGTTTGGCCTGCAAAGCGCCGGCCTTTCTTAAAGCATTGAATATCGCTATCAGATCACGAGGAGTCGCGCCTATGGCGTTTAACGCCTTGGCCAATTCAGCCACGGTAACAACCCTCGGCACAGGAACAAGGTAGCCCTGTTTCTCCTCGACGCCCATCAATGTCTCAGGCACTTTCTCCGTTGTGGCGCCTTCGGAGAACGGAGCAGTCGGCTGAGACACCGTCTCGGTCTCTTTGATCTTGACAACCAGACCGCCTTGAGATACCGCAACTTCCGATATTCCCACCTTCTCGCCGACAACAATCGTACCGGTCCGCTCGTTGATAACGACAACCGCAGGCATATCCACCTTCACGTCGGGCATCATAATCTCGTCTATGAAACCCGCCACCTTGGTCGGGTCAAGCTCTGCCGGCATCTTGACACGGATAGTCCCGGCATCGACCACGACCGCACTGTCTGCGTGGAGTTCGTTGATAGCCTCGCTGATACGTTCGGCGGTTGTGAAATCATTATTTCTCAGATTAAGAGTGATAATCCTGTCTTTGCCGATATCCTCCACAAACGTCGCTATCTCCTCTTTCTCGACAATCGCCCCGGCCGGTATTCGACCTACAGTCGGATGGTTTTTCGTGACGGATGCCTGCTTGCCCGCCGCCGACCACCCACCGATAAAAACCGCTCCGTGCGCTTCGGCGTAAACCTGACCGTCAAGACCCCGCAGAGGAGTCGGCAGAAGCATACCCCCCTGAAGACTGTCGGCATCGCCTATCGAAGAAACGTCAACATCGATGCGGGAACCATTGCGAGCAAAAGGACCCAACTCGGCAGTCACCATAACAACCGCAACATTACCGCCCGTAAAGTCGCTCGGCAAAAGCACCAGCCCGGAACTCCTGAATATGTTCGTGAGTATCTGCTGCGAAGCCAACGTCTTATCGCCGGTATCGGCCAGACCAACCAGCAAACCTATTCCCGTAAGCGGATTGCCCCGAATACCCTGAATGTCAACGATGTCCTTAATGCGCTCGCACCGCCCGGGCCCAACAATGCTCAACACAATCAAAATCAGAAATATCAAACGGCTCTTGGCGTATTGTGTCTCACCCGGTCGCTTACGCTCCCAGCTCTTCTGCCTTCTGACTTCTCTCTTCTGACTTCTACCTTCTGACTTCTGACTTCTGACTTCTGACTTCTGTCTTCCGACTTCTGTCTTCTTGTGTTTCATATCCTTACTCTTTATCAGCGTTGAGATTGGACCTAAAAGGGCCAGATTATGTCAAACAATTTCCCAAGCCATCCCTGCCGATTATATGGCTCGGCTTCCCCTTTGCTCTTTGTAACGACGCGGAAATTCGCGATCTGCTCACTCTTGATGGTATTGTTGAATGCGATATCGCTCGGACGGACTATACCGCTTACTTCGATCATCTGTAAATCACCCGTTATGTTCCGATCGCGCACGCCCATTATCACAAGGTTCCCGTTAGGCTGAATGTCAATCACAACAACCGAAATGCTGTCCTTATAGCTACGCTCATCTTTGAAGTCGGCCTTGCCCGACAGACTGTTGCTCGATTTGGCCGACATGTTGAAGCCGGGGATGCTCGGAAGTACGTGGTCGATGCCAAGCTCCCCGTCAAAGGAGGTCGAACGATCGACATCCTTGGCAAGGTCTCTTTTGGCCTTGTTATCGACCTTGCTGTCCTCCGTGATATTCACCGTTAGAATATCCCCTATCTGACGAGCCACGTCATCGACATAGATGCCCCGCATATTCTTGTCTCGCTTGGCCCATATAGACTCGCCCAATGCCAAATTGCACTCACACAGCAAAAAGCATGTTAGAACAAACGCCGCCAATACTTTGTTTCTCATTGTTTCTCCTTCTACAATACCGGTCCCACTGTCCCGTCTTCGTTTACTTTGGCGATGATTACTCGCTGCGAATCGACATTCCGCACCCTTACGAAGTCACCGGCGGCGCCTTCGTCCACCATTCTTCCCATGGCCGTTATTACCAACCCCCCTGCCTCAATTCGAATGACA
>JAUVXL010000129.1 GCA_030603595.1 Sedimentisphaerales bacterium
TACGCTCTTCTTCGGTGAGTTGCTGGTACGACTTACTCATAAATGCTCCTTCAAATGAGTGTTGTTGACGAAATGGGTAAGTCTACCCGCTCGCCAATTTTGTACCACTCATTTGTTGCACTTGTGAGTTGAATCCGCCAAGCGTTAAACCCAAAGAAGTTACGAGTATTGTTCGCGGTCAGACCACCAACTTTTATGTAGTTGATCCTAAATTTGTTGAAATTACGGCGCAGTTTTGCTATTATAGGGCTTGATTTACTATAGAGAACTGACAAAACAAACACGAAAGGACATTTCCAATGAGAACCCGACTGATCGTTCTATCCGCCTGCTTCGCCATCACTGCACTCGTATTCAGTCCGACAGCAACCGCCAAGAAACAGACGAAAAAACGCAAACTCAACGTCGGAGCAAAGGCACCAAAGGGCGCCCAAATCCTCATCGACGGCACCCGCAAACTGCTCGACACCAAGTGGACATACTGGAAAGGCCCGCGATTCAGCTCCGCACTGCCCATCAAATGGAAACTCCTCGACGACCCCGTCGATTCCGGCAAAGTCCTCGTGAGCCACGACCCCGCAGCAGCAGGAGGAAAATACGGAGCAGCCGACATAGTAACCAAGAAGAAGTACCGCGACTTCCGCCTGCACATCGAATTCCTCGTCCCCAAAAAAGGCGGCAACAGCGGCGTCTATCTCCAGAATCGATACGAAATCCAAATCCTCGACGGCGACCCCGGCAAACACGGTATGGCCGCAGTAATCAACGAAGCCGCCGGTCCCTACAAAGCCTACAACGGCATCGGCAAGTGGAACGCATACGATATCAAATTCCGCGCCGCACGATTTAAAGACGGCAAGCTAACCGAAAAGGCACTCATGACAATGTACTTCAACGGAGTCAAAGCCCACACCAACCAGAGGATCCAGAAGGTCTGGGGCGGTCCCAACTCCGGCATCGACGGAGGCAACGACGGTGGCAAAGGAATCACCGACGTCCCAGGCGGCCTCAAACTCCAATGCGAAGGCCACGACATAATGTTCAGAAACGCCTGGATAAAAGAACTCGACATAACAGAACCCGACACCGACAACTGGAGAACACCCGACACCAATCGCCCCGCACCATAAGTAAGAAACTATGAAAGCCAGATCCTCGGAGAATTCTGTGTTATAGTCGTCTCCACGTCCTCGCCACAGGGCGGGCACAAATCCAATCACCTAAACTTATTGTAACCGTTCACGGCCAAAATTCAACATATTCCCAGTGAACGGTTACAACTTATTTAACGAGCGTTGACAAATCTGGCTTCATAGGATGGCCGTGCCAATTCTCATACACGTTCTAAGATATTTTCATTATGCCGCGAGCTAAACACCTATTGGTGGATACATCAATCTGAGCCTGTCACGATCCATCGCCAGACCGCAGGGTGTGACTGACTTTTCTGGCACGACGTAATTTCTCCGAGGACAAGATGTTACGCTCATTTGTCATTCTGAGCGGTAGCGAAGAATCTGCGTTGCAAGGCGAGTTAGTCTTTCATACTCGATTGGTTCATTCGCTTCTAAGCCGGATGCTTCGTTTCACTCAGCATGACACGATAAAACTGCCTTGCCGGAAAATCCGGCCACACCCAGACTGCCGGGACCCCGTTTTTTCTCTTGTATTTCATGGCCAGGGTGGGTAAACTTGATGTTTTCAGTTTCACGGCAAACAACTAAAACCTCAACAAAGGGGAAAACAATGAAAAAGAACAGCATTGTTCAACGACGCCAATTCCTGAAATCTACCGCGGCAGCCGGGCTCGGATTCTTTATTTTGCCCAGCGGCACGCTCTCCGCCGCCAATTCGCCCGGCAACAAGCTCAATATCGCCATGATCGGCACGTGGGGCCGGGCCGACGCACATTTCGGCTCCGTTTCGAGCGAGAACATCGTAGCACTGTGCGACGTGGACGAAAACCACCTCGCCCATGGCGCCAAGAAGTTCCCGAAGGCAAAAACCTACGTCGATTGGCGCAAGTGCCTCGAACAAAAGGACATCGATTCCGTGATCATCTCCACGCTGGATCACACCCATGCCTTCATCGCCAACTGGGCGATTAATCGAGGCATGCACGTTTATTGCGAAAAGCCCCTGGGCAACACGGTGGAAGAGTCGCGCATCGTCCGCGCCAACTACCTCAAGAATAAGAACAAAATCGCTACGCAGGTCGGCACCCAGCGTCACGCCAAACCAAATTTCGAGCGCGTCCGCGAGTTGGTCAAGGACGGAGCGATCGGCGAGCTGACCGATGCTTATGCCTGGGGCGACCGCCAGATTCGCAGGCCCGGCTACCCGCCCGCAAAAGGCGAGCCGCCCAAAACCCTCCACTACGACCTGTGGATTGGCCCGGCGCCCTTCCATCCCTATAATCCGGAATACTTCAAAGGCGTATCCGGCCTGAATTGCCTTTCCTGGAATATGTACTGGGATTTCGGCACCGGCCAAGTCGGCGATATGGGCAGCCATACGATCGATCTTGTTTGGAATGCGGTTGATGCAGCGCTTCCCACGACGGCCGAGGGAGAAGGCCAGGAATATAATCCGGAAGTCACACCCGTAGAACTGCACATGGCCTTCGATCACCCCGCAAACGACTGGCGCGGGCCAATCAAAGTCCACTGGTATCAGGGAGGCATGATGCCCAGATCGCCAAAGCCCTACGTCGATCTCAAAAGAATTGGACACGGAGCCATGTTCAAGGGCACAAAGGGCTATGTAATCTGCGATTACGATTCGAGAATTCTCCTGCCCTTCGGCGACGACGCCGACCTGACATATTACAACAAGCGGACAAAGGACAAGGTTATTCCGCCGATGGGCCACTTCCAGAGGGATTGGATCGATGCCTGCAAGACCGACCTGAAGACTCATTGTGATTTCGACTACGGCGGAACTGTAATCGAGCAGATGCTCCTGGGCCTCGTGGCCTACCGCGTCGGCAAGAAGCTCGACTACGACGGCGCCAAGGGCCGGGTGACCAACAGCGACCAGGCTAATGCCCTGCTGAGCAAGGAGTATCGCAAGGGCTGGACACTCAACGGATAAGGGGCTTTCGACAGAGCGAAACCCGATGACAATAAGTTATCTCAGGGGCCGTGACCACAAAGCGTTGCGACCCCTTCTTTTCCCCTCTCTCTGAGCAACATTCCATTAGAATCCTCCTCATCTTGTCTGCGCAGGCAAAGAACCTCACTGGTGGTTGTAAACACTGTCCGCCGGAAGAACTGCTTTGACAGTATTCGACCTAAGGTGCATATCCAACTGTAATCTTGTCGCTTTGTCAAAGACCGCAGGCTCAGAATCGCAGGAGGTTGAATCCTGTCTGTTTGTCGAGTTTTCGGGCGGCGTTGATTCCTTCTATTTCTATTATTGTCACTTCGAGAATTAGGAATGTCTTTGCTCCGCCTCGGGGGCAGCCTACCATTACCTGACCTTCTTTTCCGATTGCGCTGTGGATGTGCATTTTTGGTCCTTCGTCGTCGCAGTATATCGTTCCGACTCCCAAGACTTCTCCGGGGCCGGCGAAGTCTTTGAAGTTGCCGATTATTTTTGGTTTTTCCTGTTTCGGCCCGACTACTACGCTTGCCTCTCGAAAGCCGCCTGTGATCAGCACCGCGGCCGATTTGATGTTCTCCTTCTGCGCAATTTCCTCGATGCACTCGTAGAGGTCTTCGCCCTCGAAGAGCCTGGCTGCGATTACGCGCCCTGTTTTGCCTACTGCGTATTCTATTTTCTGCTCCTGCGATAGTTGGCGGTCGACTCAAAACGGCCATCCCCTCCCGGGGAGGCTGTCACCCTGTCGCTTTTTCTGCCTTCGTCATTCGATATTCAGGATTCGACATTCCTTTTCTCCTGCGACAAAATCTTGAAGGTAATCAACTCGGTTTTACGGTGAATAGTAGTTGTAGCACTGCTTTAACCTGCGGTAGTTTCGGTCAGTCCAAGTGTATTTGTGCTTGGGGCCCTGAATTTACATAGATGTGCAACTCGTTTCCATTGAGGACGATTATTTTTTACCGCTGGTCACCGGTGGCGTCGGCAGCCAGATGCAAACACTTTCCCCCGATGTCCCCGCCTCGCAATATGGCCTGTAAAGCAGACTTACATCGGAAGAGGCTACGCCTGCTGTCGAAATCTTCCTGCCTTTGACATGGATCGGATGCCGCCGGCCGGCTTCAAATGCCAATGTTCGCCCCTGTTGCTTCAGATAGGACGCATCCGGCACAACCTCTGGCGTGCCCACCCCTTCAGTCTCAACCTTTTCCAGCGCCAGAATAATCGGACCTCGCGAGAGCGCATATCGTCCCTTCCATTCGTGCACCGCCATCGGCATATCAAATTGAATCGCGACCTCTGTTGTGCCCGACCAGGCCCGATGAATCGTCGCATACTTCCCCGATTCAAGCGGTATTTTCAGCTTTGAACCTGCTACACTAATTCGTCCCGACTGCACGAATTGCGGCACCAGCAGTTGAAGGTCGAAGCTCACGGGCTTTGCCGTTCCGACCTCGATGGAAATACGCCCGTCCCACGGATAATCCGTCTGCTGGCGCACCGTGACATCGACACCGCCAACTTCACCTTTGAACTGCGAATTTTCATAAAGGTTGACGGCCAGTTTATCCTTGGCGGTCATATAGGCGATTGTAGGGATCAGTGCAATCGCCCGCGGCCCGCTCGAGCCGCAACAGTGCATCGCAGGCCCGTATGCCTTCTTGCCCTCCATCGTGGTCATATAGCACCAATTAATGCCGTCCGGATGTTGAGCGGCCGGCATGTGGTTGTAAATATGATGATGAAGCATCGCTGCATAGCGAGAATCGCCCGTTGCTCGCAGCAGTTGCCGCGTCATTTGAATCCAGGTGACCTGCACGCAGGTTTCCGTACAGGCCCCGCTTGGGCTCAGCGTATGAGGTTCGCTGAAGTGTTCGTGTGCGTCCGGCGCGCCGGTTATAAAGACATTTTCACTCTTGATACTTTCCCACGCCAGTTTTGCCGCCTCAAGGCCGCGCTCATAACCGCCGGCACGCCAGAACTCTACGAGACCCACGTAATTGCTCATCATCTCATAAGCCTTTTTGTTCCCGACGCTTTGCACCGTGTGCGTCTTTTCGATATTCGTCAAAATCTTAGGCCCGGCGTCGGCCCGGCGAATCACATATTCGGCAAACTGCTCGTATTTTCGCTCACCAGTCAGTTCACATAGAAGGCTCATCGGCTCCAGCACGGACGTAGCTGCCATACCCGCGTGTGTCCCGGCCTTGAGAATATCCAATTTGTCGTCGTCGAAGGTATCTATCAAGAGATCGCCTATACGTCGAGACGCATCCAACGCCTCTTGGTCACCGGTCATTTGATAGTAACTCAACAGGCCGATTAGACAGTACTTGTGCACCCAGACATCCCAGCAGGCATTCCGATTTTCATCCCGAGAAGACCATCTGTCCGCCTTGAGATAGGTTCCCAAATAACCATCTTTCATCTGACAGGCCATAAGCCCTTGAGCAACTCGTTTTATCTTTTGACGAAGCACTTCGTCGTCCTGCTTGTTTTCCCAGGCCAGCGTGGCCGCGTGCAGCCATTTGCCCACGTGCTCACCGATCCAGGGATGAGATCCGGGACGCTTACGAAAGCCGGCCAACAGTTGTTCTTCGGTAATATGTTTCTTCAGCCGCCCTTCGCGGTTTACACGCATGCGCTCACCCAGATACCCCTTCATGATAACCTGCCCTGGTTCGGCGGCTTGATAGACATCCTTACCGACAACAGCCTTCAAAGGCGTCTTCGACGCCGCTGCCAACGACAGTAATACCAGGCAAATAGCAACCGCGGATTCGTAGATTCTTCTCTTCATTGCAAGGCCTTTCCAATTGAGGTTAATAAAATGGGACTTTTGATTTATAGCTGCTCAACTACGCCGCCGAGCCGCATCCCTGGTAAGATTCTTTTCTGATATTCGTTTTCTCCTGTGACAAAATCTTGAAGGTAATCAGCTCGGTTTTACGGTGAATAGTAGTTGTAGCACTGCTTTAGTCTGCGGTAGTTTCTATCGGTCCAGAGGCGTTTGTGGTTGGGTCTTTGGTTGGGCTTGTCGTTCTTATAGATATGGAGTTCATTGCCGTTTTGGACGATAATCTCTTCGCGCCAGTCGCCTGTGACGTCTGCGACGTAGAGCCTGTCGGCTTTTTCCTTGAAGGTCGCTACGAACTTGCCCGTCAAAGGCTCGAAGAGGCATACATCCCCGCTCTCATGGCGCTCCTTGGCGCAGGCGAGTTGCTGCTTGGCGCCGGTCCAGTCGATAGTGTTGATTATCTCGACTCCACTGGCGGTCCAGCCCTTGGGGGCGACGTCGTCCATTTTGTAGTCGAATACCATCTTGCCGGCCGAATCGAAGACGAACGGCTTTTGATGTTCGTTATAGCGCGATCGGCACCACACAAAAATTTCATCGCTGCCCTTTTTGAATCGCCCTACGGTTGCGTTTTGCGGCTCCTGCTTCTTGAAGTTCTTTCGCCAGATAGGCCCGCCAAGCCCGACGACCTGGACCTGGTTGGCCCCTTCTTCGAGCAGGACGACTTCCAGGCCTTTTCGTTTCGGTTGTACATCCGCTACGAAGACGCTGTCAATATGATAGCGGTCGGGGATCGCACGCGTCACCAATTTACCGCCGGGTGAAAAGATAGTTGCGCCGAGGACCTCATCACGTCCATCCCCGTTAAGGTCGGCCAAACGGGCGCCGTTATGGGCGCAGCTTACGAACTTATCGGTTTGCCAGAGCGGCTTACCGCCGGCGAGGAGGTCCTTCATCGTGTACGCCGCAAGGAACTTGCCCATTCGATAGCCGTCTTTGTTCGTGGCTTGTAGCAGAATATCGAGGTCTTTTCCCGTCCCGCGGAAATCTGCAATCATCGCCAGTTCCCACCGCTGGGCCCCCTTGGGAACAGGCGGCTTCGCCTTTGCCTTCTCGCGTCCGGTCTTGCCTTCGACAACGTGGATGACGGAATCTTTGGTTATGAAGACGACTTCGCATTTACCATCGTCATCGACGTCGCCCGCCGCGACTCCGGGCCCGCAGTGGCCGGGCAAGCCTTCGTTTTCGCTGGAACCGCCCACGACAACATCCTTTTTGACGATCCATAGCTTTTTGCCGTCGCCGCTGTACGCGGCCAGATGGCCCGGCACGGTAACCAGATAATCCATAGTCCCGTTATTATCGACATCAGCCGTGATAACGCCCCCCGCCGAATCCTCCGGCCCAGGAATATCAAGCTTAATAACAAACCGCCCACCCTGCGCAACCGCACTACACAGCAGCACTACAACCGCACTGTTTAATACCATCCTGCCAATAGACATAACGCATCCTTTCATTTGCTCAATCTTATCCCGAACAGCAGGATTATACCTGATAAGCGAATGCAGTGAAATGATTTTGAGCGCCAAACAAAAAGAATCCCTCCCTCTGTCATTCCCACGAAACCCAGGCAGCGCCCGCAACTTCCCTGCACACGCCGCCTATCGTCATTGCGAAGGAGCGAAGTCCGCCCGTGGCGGACGGCAATCTCCTACCCCCCGCACTAAAGGAAGGCTCCTCAACCACATACGGCGCCATATTTCGCACTTCTTGACCTTTTCCCCCAAATGCCAAGAATTCCCCTTTGACTCACTCATCTAACGCGCTGTATCATGCCTCCAGTTGAAACGCGATAGATTGGACCACTATTGAAGAAGCAACGCGAAATTCTTATAAAGGAGAAAGAAGTATGCGTTTATCGTCTTATACGGACGGTATAATCATTGTTAGGAGAGACAGAGATGGAATGCAGAAAGTGGATTAAGGATAATAACGAGCTTATTGTAATTGTGATTCTCGTTGTCGGAGTATATCTTGCCTACCTGCAATTGCGGCAGAATGCGAGAGAAACAAAATACATGTACCTCACAGGTGTATGGAACGACATCATGAAGGAGAGCATAGAACATCCGGAATTCAACGACAAATCGAAAACGCTGGTATACACGAAAGCATTCCAGGGAGACCAGAAGCGAAGATACGAGAGCTATGTTCGATGGGTTGGAGGCTTTATCGAAGACCTCCATACTAATCATTATAAAGAAGAAAAGTGGCTATACTACGAGCCATGGATTGAAGGTGTGTTGGACACCCATAGCACATGGTTTATTGATCATATACATTATTATGAGTATACGGATGAGTTCTATAAAAGGCTTTCAGACATGAAGAACAAGAAACCTGATAAGACCTTGGAGGCTACCGGCTCTGATGCGCCGAAGCCTTCGATGAAAGAGCTTGACCACAAAAGCAAGATCCAACGCGAACTCCCTACGCAGACAGAAATAGCCTATGTTCCCGGTTTCATACACACGGGAAAATCATTGTTAGCAACCAGTATGAAGGAGAAAATAACATGCAAGCTGCAATTTCAGAAATCTTAGGAAACATTCCTAAAGGCAGAATATTCGATAGTCATTACGTTATTTCTCAACTGATTAAGTCCCATTCAGACCAATATCTCAATTTTGCCAGTGGAATAACAACTAATTCAGATAAAACACTTGCTGTTCACGGTCAAATCGGGAGAGAAATAACCAATTTTGAACCGAATGAGATCTGCCGACTTGAAAACATGTCTTGGTCGGAAAACATACATGGGAATTCAAGCGAATGCACTGCGTGGAAAAAACTATGAATTCAGCCATGCAGGCTGCGATATTTCGCAATGCCTGCTACATCTGTGCGGCGATGGCCACTCTGAAGATGGCGCCTTTGGGCCGTGCATTTATGATTTCGACGAATCCGTTGTGCGCCTGCGCGAATCTCTTGACCAAGGCCAGGCCGAGGCCTGTACCGGTGGTTTCTCGCGTGGACTCGGCGCCGATGCGGTAGAACTGCTCGAAGATCTTTTTTCGCCAGCGGTGCGGGACGCCGGGGCCGTGGTCCTCGACCTCTATTATAATGAATTCGCGGTCGCCTTTGGTGCGCACTATGACGGTTTTATCCTCGGCGTCGCGGGCGTATTTGACGGCGTTATCGAGCAGGTTAACGACTATCTGCGTAACGGCATCGCCGTCGAACGTGGTTGGGCCGAGTTCGCCGAACTGCGTCTCTATTGAAAAGCCGTTTTGTGCGGCGTATGGGCGCATCATTTCAACGACGTCGGCGATGGACTTGTTTATATCGCCCAGGTTGAAGTCGTATCTCTTTCGGCCCCTTTGGATGCGCGAGAAGTCCAATACGTTTTCTATCAGTCGGCTGAGCCTCTCGCTCTCCTGCCGCATATTTTTATAGTACTCGGCCACCTTGTCCTTCGATCTTACCCAGTTCTTCTCCAGCATCTCGGAGTACATTCTTATCGAAGTTAAGGGCGTCCGCAATTCGTGGGACACCGCCGATATGAAATCGTCCTTTTTCCGCGCCAGCCTAAGCTGCGCCTGCGCATTGCGCCACAGACTGGCCAGACCCAATGTCACCGCCAGTAAAACGACCGTGATGATGCTGAAGTACCAGGTTCGCATTCCGCTTATCTTCCTCGCAATCCGCTGTGGGTCGATTTCTACGAGATTCAGTATCAGGTCGCCGAAGCCGAAGTCCAGAATGGCCGTGAACGCCGATGTCCCGTTCGCTTGCTGGGCCAGTTCGTAATTCATGCCATGCCGCATGAATCGCTGCGCCGATTCCTCGACCTCGCCGATCAACTCCTTTTCATTTAGCTGGAAGCCCTGTACGAAGTGCTTCTCTTCGATCTGGATGTGCCTGAGCATGAAGACCTGTCCGCCGAATACCGACTCCTCGCCCTCCTTGCACGGGACCTTAAGCCGCACGAACGGCTCGATGCGCACCTGCACCATGTCGAGGTCTTCCTGTGTGCTTTCGACCTGCATCTGTATCATCCGGGACTGTTGCTCTTGTGGTTGGGTTGTACGGTCGCCTTGGGTGGACATATCCGCGGTTTGGCGCGCCGCCGCCGGTTGTGTTCGGCCAGGCGCCGTTGTTTGCCTTCTGTATGACTCCGCGACTCTCCGGTCCAGGACCGGTCGTGTCGCAGCCGGCTCCGGCTGCTGGCTGGTTATCTGCTCTTCGGCCTCCTTCTTCTGCTGGGCTTCGACTTCAACGGCAACCTGGCTCACTGCCTCAGCATCCAGGGCAGCTTTCTCTACAGCCTTCTCCTCGTACATATCAACCCGCGCGTAGCCTGCGGCGCCCGGGGTCGCGTGGTCTGCCTTAGCCGAACTCGACTGCGTCTCGTCGAGTTCACGCTGCATGGTCGAGGCCGCCGGTTGCGAGGTGTCCAACCGTTGCCCCAGGCTCGAATTGCTCATTTCATCCTGTCTGATAAAGGCGCGATTTCGGCTTATGACCTGCGCCCCCAGGTCCGGGTTCTGAAAACTCTCGATAGGGAAGTTCTTTCCTCGAAAAGTCTGGGCAGCCTTGCTCTTGCCGCCCTGTTTCTGCGTCTTCTCATTTTGCTCCATGACTTTTGTCAATCGTTCGACCACCTGCTCTGACAAAGGGACGCTTGCTTTGTCCGGATATGCCGTGTAAAGCGATCCTGTCTTGACCTGAGTGAGCGCCGGCAACAGATTATAGCGCACATTGTCCTTGTTAAGACCCACCTGGGTGTAGAAGTCTCCGTCCTGATCGTCATCCGTCAATGCCATAATCTTGTCGTTGGGGGTAATAATGCTCCCGTCCGGCTCGATTTGGAACTGTCCGTATGCAAGGTCCTGCCCGAGTTTGCCCGCCAGCGGCGAACGCACGACCGGCATCTGTTGCTGACCGGCTACGGTATTGTCCGGCACGTAGTAATTCTGGTACTCGGTATAAGGCCGCTTTTCCTCTCTGGCCATAAACTCATCGAGCTTGCGATTGACATCCTGCCTGATCTGCTCGGCCACCGCTGCAAATTCTCCCAACCGCGTCCCTTCCATACCCCACGCCCATATCTGCACGGAGTGATATCCCAGCCAGACAAGCCCGCAAAGGGCCGTAAGAATTATCGCCGATAAAATGACTAATCGCTTGTACATTTGTTTACGTCCGAAAGACGAAAAAGCAAGAGTCGCTCGTATTTCATCTAAATTGATTCTTGCGCGTTGTCATTGCGAGGAGGCCGAAGTCGAAGACGCGCCTGTGGCGGGGCCGACGTGGCAATTTATGCCTTCGGTATCTCAAACCACTCGAACGCCGGAGATTGCCACGTCGTTTCACTCCTCGCAATGACGAGTTGTATTTCATTTGTTCCACATTGCTAAGATTGAGTCTCATATTTGTAGCCTGCGCCGCGGACGGTTTTGATTATTTGCGGCTCGGCGGTATCGGCCTCTATCTTGCTCCTGAGCTTGGCGATGTGCATATCCATAGTCCGCGTGCCTATTTCCGTCATCGTCTCGTCCCAGACCTCTTTATACAGCTCTTCCCTGCTGATGACACGGTTGGGATTGGCCGCGAAGAACTGTATGATTGCGGCCTCCCGCTTGGAAATCTCGATTTCCTTCCCATCGCGTTTGACCTTCAGGGCGGGAACATCCACCTCCAGGTCCGCAAACTCGAAACTCCGCCCGACCGCCCGAGCCGGGTCGGTCCGGCGCAGAATCGCATTTATTCGCGCCAGCAACTCTTCCAAGGAGAACGGCTTGGTGATATAGTCGTCCGCCCCGATATTGAGACCTTCTACCCTTTCATTTTCCTGGCCCTTGGCCGTGAGCATGATTATCGGCGTTTGCAGCCCGTCCCGCCGCCACCTCGTGCAAAGCTGCTCGCCGCTGATCTTCGGCAGCATAAGGTCCAGTAAAATCAGGTCGAACTGCTTATCCGCGACGGTCCGCTCGGCATCGAGACCGTCAACGACGTCGGTTACTCTGAAATCGTGGAACTCCAGAAAATCCCGCAGCGCCGTGCGAATCTTCTGCTCGTCTTCAACTACTAATATGGATGCTTTTTGTTTCATAAATACACCGATTGCCTCTTTACTTACATTATACGTCAAATCCCGGACGAGCATCTGTAAATACTTTGTAAAAAAGCTCTGCCGCCATTTTAGGCATATTCCTACATATCATCAACCGCCGCCGCCTTTCCCTTCACCGCCGACCAAACCATAGTGCTTTGTCAAAGTTGATCTTAGGGTTCGTCATTGCGAGGAGCGCAGCGACGTGGCAATCTCCAACCCCTCGAGCTAAGAGAACTGTTCATTTTCTTAGGAGCACCTCACCGCATTCTAAGGAGGCATGCAGAAGAAAATGAGTCT